>JBGUKW010000246.1:0-14252 GCA_045114665.1 Candidatus Xenobia bacterium
TTACATCTTGATAAGCATAATTTTGTTGGTATTGTCCCTGTGGATTTACATCTTGATAAGCATAATTTTGTTGGTATTGTCCTTGTGGAACTACATCTTGATAAGCGTAATTTTGCGGATATTGTCCTTGTAGAGCTACATCTTGATAAGCGTAATTTTGCGAATATTGTCCTTGTGGAGCTACATCTTGATAAGCGTAATTTTGCGGATATTGTCCTTGTGGAGCTACATCTTGATAAGCGTAATTTTGCGGATATTGTCCTTGTGGAGCTACATTTTCAGATTGTTGATAATTTTGAGGATACTGATCTTGTGAAACTACATCTTCAGATTCATAATTAGTTTTTTTGTCTGGTAATAAGTTAGAACCTATCGTTGTTCCTTCATTAAAATCTAATTCACCTGTAGCTGGTGCTGTAGAAGATAAATCTACTTTAACTGAATCAGATGAAGAATTTTTAGATTCTTTAGTCTCTGCAGAAGATTTAGATTGGTCTGTCTTTTCTGTTTGAGAAGTTGAATCTGTCTGTTTATTTTCATTTGTATCGCTTGTTTCTTCTATTTCATCATTTAACAAAATAGAAGAAGAATCAGAAATCTGATGTTCTTGTATTTTTTCACTTTCAGATTTTATGCCATTATTTTTTTGCATTCCAACATGTTGTGCATTTTTGATGAAATCATCATGTGATACTCCATCAGTTATTCTCATCATATTTGGACTTATCAGCATATTTAGTAGCATAACATTCCCCCTAAAAAATATTTACTGAGTTTATGTTTTTTTACTTTTTTATCATATTATATAAACATTCTTTTAGAAATAAAAAATCCCCTTTATTAGACTAACTCTAACAAAAAGGATTTTTACTTCTATTTGATAATATATTGTTACTCAATAACTTTCATGGTTGGGAAAAGAATTACATCTCTGATTGAGGCAGAATCCGTAAATAACATTATCATTCTGTCAATTCCTATTCCCATACCGCCTGCTGGTGGCATACCATATTCAAGAGCTAATAAGAAGTCTTCATCAAGTACATGTGCTTCTTCATCTCCACAGGCTTTTAATTTTGCCTGTGCCATAAATCTTTCTCTTTGATCAATAGGATCGTTTAACTCAGAGAAAGCATTTGCAAATTCCATGTTACATATAAATAATTCAAATCTATATGTAAGAGTCGGGTCTTCTTTCTGCTTTTTGGCAAGTGGAGAAATCTCGATTGGATAATCTGTTATAAATGTTGGATTTATCAAATGAGGTTCTGCAACTGCTTCAAATACTTTGTCAATCAAATGACCGATAGGATCGCCTTTTTTATATGCAATTTTGTATTGTTTTGCAATTTCAAGAGCTTTTTCTTCGTTTCTCAAATCAGCTATTGAAATATTTCCCCACTTTTGTAGTGCTTCGTCCATTGTCAAACGAGCAAATGGAGCCTTTATTGAGATTTCCTGTCCCTGATACATGATTGTATCGCCTGCACCAACGACATTTGCTGCATCTCTAAAGATCTCTTCAGCTAAATCCATCATTCCCTTGTAATCAGAATATGCTTCATACAATTCTATAGTTGTGAATTCAGGATTGTGTCTTGTATCAAGACCTTCGTTTCTGAAAAGACGACCTATTTCATATACTTTTTCAAGACCACCGACAAGACATCTTTTTAAATGTAACTCTGTTGCTATTCTGAGGTACATGTCTATATCGAGTGCATTGTGGTGTGTTATAAATGGTCTTGCTGCTGCTCCTCCTGCTAAGGATGACATACAAGGGGTTTCCATTTCAAAAAATCCCTTTGAATTGAGGAGATTTCTCATTGAAGCAATTATTTTACTTCTCAAAATAAAAGTATTTCTTGATTTTTCATCTGTTATCAAATCAAGATAACGACGACGATATTTTACTTCAACATCTTTTAAACCATGCCACTTTTCAGGCATTGGGTGCAATGATTTTGATAAGAATTCAAATCCTTTTGCAAAAACTGTTAATTCACCAGTTTTTGTTTTAAAAATCTTTCCAGTAAAGCCAATTATATCTCCTAAGTCGATAAGTTTCATTTGAGCAAATTTTTCTTCACCCAAAACATCTTTTCTGAGATAAACTTGAAGAGTTCCAGTTACATCTGCAAATGTCATGAATGATGTTTTTCCATGTGAACGAATTGCAGTTATTCTTCCTGCTACTGAAACTGAATCTTCACTTTCTACACCTTCTTCTATATCAGCAAATTTTTCTCTTACAGAAGAAGCTGTATCTGTTCTGTTGTATTTTTGACCATATGGATCTGCCCCAGTTTCTTTTACGGCTTCCATATTTTTAACTCTCTCAAGCTCTTGCTCACCTTGAAGAGATTCAGGAAGTAATTCCTTTTCCATAAAGTCCTCCGAAATTTAGGTCATATCAAATTGTTTTTGTTTTTGATAAATTTTCTCTATCTTGTATATTACTTTTCCTATAGGAACTTCTATTTCAACTTCGTCTCCTAAAGCTCTTCCTAAAATTCCTTTTCCTATAGGTGATTCATTTGAGATATATCCATTTGAAGGATCAGATTCAAGAGAACCAACAATTGTCATTTCAAATGTTTCATTTGTCTCTACATCTCTTAAACATACCGTAAGACCCAAATTAACGATGTCTCTTATTACTTCTTTTTCATCAATAACCTTTGCATATCTTATCGTATTTTCAAGATTTAAAATCTCTCCTTCAATAAAAGCTTGTTCATTTTTTGCATCTTCATATTCAGCATTTTCAGAAAGATCACCGAATTCCTTGGCAAGTTTAATTCTTTCTGCAACAGCCTTTCTGTGGTGAGTTTTAAAATAATCAAGTTTTTTTTGGCAATTTTCAAATGCTTCCCTTGTGAGAATTATTTCTTTTCCCTGTGATGTTGCCATTTTTGATTCACTTCCTTAAAAATTAATTTAGTTTTTCAATTCTCGGCTTTAATCCGAGTTGTTTTATCAGGTTTAGATAATCTTCAGGCTTTACTGCTTCCCATGGTTTTTGAAGAATAGACAAAAATACAGCTTCAAGAACATTTGTTCCAAAAGATCTGCCTCCAAAATTTGGAGTTGTTGTTATCAAATATGAAACTCCCCTGTCCTTTAGATCATTTATATTTGCCTGTGTAACAGTATTTGTTATTATTACTTTTCCCTTTATCTCTGGTGGTAAATATTTTCTTATATAGTGAAAATCCCCAGCTACATAATCGGCCCATTCATAATATTTTGGAAATTTATTTTTTGAAGGTTCATTTTGATGTTTTCCAAGTGGATAAATAAAAGCAAGTGGCAATTTTGAAATTTCAGGTAAATATTTATCTGCATATTTAGCTAATTCTTCCAATGTATAAATTGGCTTGTCTGTTGACATTGAAAAAATTAAATCACCAAATATCATTTCTGCACCAGCAGAGACAAATGCTTCAGCCATTCCAAATCTATCCATAGCTGATACCATCAGGACATGCTTTTTATCAAGTGGAAATCTTTCATCTTTTTCTATTGTTCTTATAACCTCTGCTTCAAGTGAATTTTTTAATCCACTTCCATCAACAGCAGGAGTTTTTTTCAATACATTCAAAAGATTTAATCCTTCTCTTAATGCGTATTTTCCATGTTTTGAATAGAGATAGACATCGAGACCGCCAAGACCTATTACATCGACATTTCCGTCAAGTTTTTTTAGTAATTCCTTGGCTTTTCTTGTGTCTCCGTCAAGACCTATTCTCTCGATTAAAAATTTTTCTCCCAAAAGTTCAACTTCTGCTTTGTGGTCTCTTCTTGAACTTCCAAGACTTACGCTTACTATATGTTTCACTTTAGCTCTTTCTCCCTTTAATGGCTTTAATTACATTATCGATCATCTCATCAGTTACAAGTCTTTCAAAACTTCTGAAACCAGCGAGAGTGAATCCCTGTTTTTTGGCTATTTGGTAAATTTCCTTTACTTTATCGACCTGAAGACCTCTTCCAATACTGTAATTTTCAAATCTACCTTCCATACACAATGCCATAGTTTCTGTCATACATGCAAGAGCAATACCTGGAGCAAAGCCAAAGTTATAATCAAAATCAACTCCATCAGGAACCTGCATTAATCCACCTTCTATAACCAAAACATCAGGTCTCAATGTTGAAACTTCTCTACATACATCATGTGGAAGTGAAACATCACATATCAAAGCACCTGATTTTATATACTCAGGTTTTATTATATCTCCAGATGAACTTGTTGCAGAAATAACAATATCTGCATCTTTCAACCCTTCTTCAACAGAATTACAAGTCAAAACCTGTTTGCCTGTCTCAGTATGGATTTCATCTGCAATTTTTTCAAGTCTATGCTGATTTCTTGCAATTAAAACGATTTCAGCAAAATCTTCATTCGCTACCAATACTTTTGCACAAACAGAACCAATAGAACCACTTCCGCCAACAACTGCAAGTTTTGCTGATTTTATGTCGATTCCTATTCTTTCTGCTGCTCTTCCTGCAGCATCCATCGCTGCAGCTGCAGTACAACTATTTCCACTTGTCATTGGAATTTCAGGAACCATATTAGCTATTTCTATACCACCTTTTCCAATAACAGATGTATAGCCACCAAGCCCCAAAATCTGAGCTCCATTTTTTATTGCTATTTCTGCTCCATCTTTAAGTCTTGAAAGAACAAAATCTTTTGGCAAATCTATTATCTGATTGGGTAAAAGTGGAATCCCTATAAACCAGCCTTCTGCTTCCTCTCCGTCTGCACATTTTAATCCTGTTATATGTGAAACTTCATGTGAAGGGGTCCATTCCAAAATTTTTTCAACAAGTGGTCTTCTCTTACCCTCCGCTTGAGGAGCAATTCTAACAACATCTCTCATATCAAGAGGATGGACAAAAAAACCAAATTTTCTCATGTTATGTCCTTATTATTTATCTTCTTATCTCTCTTTTATCTTTTATCTCTTATCTCTTCTCTATGTCTATTGATTTTGGCAAACATTTTGTTATATTTTGTTATATATTGTCAAACTCACATATATATGTATTATTAGTTCGGCAGTTAAATAATTTTCAAAAATAGGCACTATTTAACAAGTAAACAAAGTTTTGGGGTATAATAAAGGGAACGATTTCAATTTTATGTAGTAGTTTCTATAAAAATTCACTTAGAAAAAGAATGGTTGTTTTTATAAATTAGATATAAACTTCGGGGTAAAATTGTTTAGTGAGTCTTATTATACCCCAAAACTAAAACTTGCAAACTTGTTATAAGTAGAAAGAAATATTAGCAAACTACACAAAATAAAAAAATTGATTTCCGTTACTCCATCTTTGCACCCAAAAAGTTGCGATGGCACTATATCTTTTTATCTTTTTCACAAAGCGATTTTAAGCCAGCAAGCATCATGTCCGAATTTTCCCTTACTTTAATTATAAGTGTAGGTCCAATTAACTCTTCAAGATGTGGAATGCCAAAATCAAAATCTACTCCCAATGTAACAAGAGTTCCTGAACCATTTTTTTCAAATTTCCAAGTTCCCTCGAACTTATCGAGATCACCTTCAGTCAACTGATATGTTATAACCAAATTTTCATCGTCAAAATTATCTCTTTCAGTCCAATAAATAGGAGTTCCCTCTATATTAGAAACCCAATCTGTAAGAGTTGTGTGGTCTCCTCTTTCAGTAACAGTTACGCTTTCCACATCTTCCATATATTGTGGATAGCTTTCCATATCACTCGCAAGTTCATATGCTTTTCTCGGTTCTGAATCTATGAAAATAGATGTTTCTACATAAGGCATTTATTAATTTCTCCTAACTCTTTTCTACTTTGAAAGTGCTTTTTCTGCTTTTTCAACAGCTTCTTCAAATGATTTTAAAACTCTGTCAATCTGTTCTTTCTTTATTATCAAAGCAGGCTCAAATCTTATAACTTTTTGATTATTTAATGTATAAACAGCAGTGATTTTTGATTTAGCCATTTCATATATTATATATCCGCCATATTTTTCTTCAACTGTCTCAACACCTATCATTAGACCTATTCCTCTTACATCGGCAATTACTTTTTCATGGCGTGATTTTATTTCTTTAAGTCCACTTATAAAATATTTTCCCAACTCATTTGCATTTTCAATAAGATTTTCTTTTTCCAAAACTTCTAATGTTGCCAATCCAGCTCTACATGCAAGTTGATTTCCGCCAAATGTTGATGTGTGTATTGTTGGATTTTTAAAGAATGGTTGCCAAACTTGTTTTGTTGCAACTATTGCCCCTATTGGAGCAATACCACCGCCAAGACCCTTTGCAAGAAGTACCATATCTGGTTTTATTCCACAATGATCTAATGCGAGGAATTTTCCTGTTCTTCCCATTCCGCTTTGGATTTCATCTGCTACAAAAAGTATTCCCTTATCAGCACAAATCTTTTTTACTTTTATAAAAAAATCTTCATCAGGAACATTTATTCCGCCCTCGCCTTGAATTGGTTCACATATAAAAGCTGCAGTGTGTTCGTCTATTGTTTTTTCAAGAGCTTCTGCATCGTTATATGGAATTTGAACAGTGCCTGGTAGAAGTGGATCACAACCTTTTTTATACATTTCTCTTCCTGACACAGAAAGTGACCCCATCGTCTTACCATGAAAAGCATTCTTTGTAGAAATAATAGTTGTTTTGCCTGTAGCAAGTCTTGCAATTTTTATAGCACCTTCTACTGCTTCTGTTCCACTATTGCAAAAGAAACAATATTGAAGGTCTCCACCACATTTATTTGCAAGTTTTTCAGCAAGCTCTGCTTGGACAGGATTAAAAAATACATGTGAAAGCATAGGCATTTTATCTATTTGGTCTTTTACAGCACTGACAACTTCAGGATGTCTGTGTCCTAAAATAAAAACACCATAATCTCCTGAACAATCAAGGTATTCATTTCCCTTTTCATCATATATATATACTCCATTGGCAGAAACTTCTTCAGCATAAAATCCACTGAATTTTAAAAGTCTTGTCATTGAAGGTGATATGTGTTCTTTATATCTTGTCTCTGTTAAACTTAAACTGCTCATATATCAGCCTCTATTTTTTACACAAAAAAAATAAACTTATAAACTAAGTTAACTGTTAATTTTCTCTATAAATATTTATTATTCCTTTTATCTAAATAAATAAACCCTCTCAATTTTGAAAGGGTTTTGATTTAATTTTTGTTTTTGAGTTCTCTATGAATAATTTTTTCTAATATTTTATCGTCATTTTTGAAATTTATAGGCAAATTATATTCTCTCTTTATAAAATCTTTTAGTAATATATCTTCAAATCTTGTTTCTCTTTTCCAATCCTTAACAATATCATCGAAATCAAGAGATGAAAAATATTCCTCGAGTTTTTTTTCTTTTTCCTCTTCTGTACCTCTATATTCTCTATCAACAAATTCTTTACATGAATTATATATCTTCATTTCTTTCAGTCTTTGCCACTCACATCCAATAATTTTATGACTTATCTTAATGACTTTATCAACAAATATTTTTGCACATTTTTCGTCTTCTTGAACTTTTTTGTAATTATCACATAAATATTGATTTAATGAAATCCCATTAGGTCTTACATTTTTTTCCCAGTCGTCAACTATATCTATAATATATTTGTCAAAAAATTCCTCATCAGTTAATGAAGCATATTTTAATTCTTCTATATCAATTTTTTCTTCTTTTGGTTCATGAGTTCTAAAATATTTATCTATATATTCTTCTAAAGACATTCCATTGCTTTTTTCTTTTTTTTCCCACCTTTCGATAATACTGCCTATATGCTGGTTTATCCATTCATCCTCTGATAAAAAGCAAGCATATTGTTCTTTATTTTTTTCTTCTTTGCCAAAATAAGTATTTTTATTTTCATTTTTCATAGCTAGATAATCATGAAAAAGCATAAGACCTAAAATTAGATTAAAAATAAGTAAATATATATATTCATTTGCCATTTTTTCACCTCTACTTCATGTCTTTATTTTTCTTCTCATACTCTTCATCTAATTTCTTCATTGAAATAAAAGTATAAATCAACAAAAAAATTAAATACATTACAGGGAATAACTTATAAATCATTATATCTGGATAACTATAACTAATTATTATTGTTATAATCAAAAATAAAAATAGTATTGAATTGTTTATAAAAAGTAATTTGAAAAATAATACAAAATAGCAATAAATTTTAAGGGAAATTATTTTTAAATTAATTAAAAATTTGTACCAGAGAGTAATTGGATTTAAATCATCAAAAAAACATTGAAATTTCCAATCTAAATCAGAACACCAACTACATAATACCCTTAAGCCACCAGACAAACATATTATTATTGAAAAAATGATAATAAATACTGCTCCTACAAAAATACCAATTTGCCACAATTCTTGAGATGTAAATATAACTGTCATTTTTTTTACCTCTAATATTTAGGGAAGCTTTTATTATTTAATATTATACCATATCACATAGACAAATTCTGTTATTATCAAAAATATAAATATTAAGATTTCTTAACAAACATAAAAAGAGACTGCTTAAAAAACAGCCCCTTTCACATCAATTTTACATTAACAAACTCTATAGATTTTCCATAACTTCTTTCATCAATTCACCGATATTGTCTCTCATTACAAATCTTGCCTTAAAATCATAAGGTGTTGATTCTCTGTTAACAATAACAAGATTTTTGCCATCAAAATAATCTACAAATCCAGCTGCTGGATAAACTCTCAAACTTGTACCAGTAACCAACATTGCATCTGCATTTGAAATATCGTTTGCTGCTTCTCTCATTACTTCAGCATTCAAAGGTTCACCATACAAAACAACATCTGGTCTTATTATAGCACCACATTCATCACATTTTGGAATTGGATTTTTAGGGTCTTTTACATAATCTATTGAAAAATTCTTTCCACATTTTGAACAGATATTTCTAAACATATTTCCATGCATTTCAAGAACACGCTTAGAACCACCTAATTGATGTAAATTATCGATATTTTGTGTAACTACAGAACGGACAATGCCTCTTTTTTCAAGTTCAGCAAATGCTCTATGGCAATCATTTGGCTGTGGCTGACTATTTAAAAAGATTGTTCTATATATTTCATAAAAAAGTTTTGTATCTTCCATAAAGAAATCAATACTCAACATTTCTTCAGGAGAAAGATGATATTGTTTCTCGATCTGTTCAAAAACTCCACCCTTTGATCTAAAATCAGGAACACCGCTCTCAGTTGAAACACCTGCACCAGTAAAAATAACCATAGATTTTGATTCTTTTATAATGTTTATAAGTTTTTCAACATTCTTATTCACAGTAAACCTCCATGCTATATTATTTTTGACAAACAATGTCAGCCACTTCAGAAAGACTATTTACAAAAGGAACTCCATTTGGAAGTTTTTCAACTTCATTAGCTCCATATCCTGTTGTAACAAGTATAGCTTTTGTTCCAACATTTAAGCCAGTCATTATATCTCTAATTTTATCACCAACAACATAAGAAGATTTTAAATCAATATCAAAATCATCACATGCTTTTAAAATAAGCCCTGATTTTGGTTTTCTACAATCACAACAATCTTCATCAATATGTGGACAACAATAAAAAGCATCGAGTTTTACTCCACCTTCTGCAAGTAAATCTTCAAGCCTCTTATTCACTTTAGAAAGTTCTACTTCTGTAAAATATCCCCTACCTATTCCAGATTGATTAGAAACTATTATCATTAAAAAACCTGATTCAGCAATTCTCTTTAGTGAAGATATTGTATCTGAAAATAGAACAACTCCATTTGGGTCAGAAAGATAATTTCTATCTTCCATTAAAGTTCCATCTCTATCAAAAAAAACACATGATCTTTTCAATTTTTAAACTACCTATCTTTTCTTCTTATTTTTCTTTGTATTTGGTTTATTTGTATTAGTTTTCTTTGTCTTCTTTTCAACATTAAAAACTTCTGTCAATCCCATAGATTTTGCCAACATTTTTGGAGATTTGCCATTTTTATTTTTTATATTTGGATCTGCTCCTGCCTGTACAAGTAATTTAGCAACATCTACATTTTTTTTATAAATTGCTATATATAATGGACTTCTTCCCAAAGCATCTTGTGCATCTAGATTAGCATGTACATCAAGAAGTGCAGAAACAGCTTTTGGTTTATTAGCTTCCGAAGCGACAAAAAGTGCTGTTTGTCCACTTGAATTTGTAGTATTTACCTCAGCACCACTTGAAACTAACTTATATATAATTTGCTTACTCCCTGAATATGCTGCTGCCATCAGTGGAGTTACTCCATTAGGCGTTTTGGCATTTACATCAGAACCTGCTTTTATCAAATACAATGCACCTTTATCAAATCCAACATAACATGCCTTGTGAAGTGGAGTCTGTCCATTATTAGCAGTTGCATTCACATCAGCCTCATACTCCAACAACATTCTTATCATCGTAAGATTTTTATTATTTGCAGCAATATGAAGAGGAGTCCAACCATATTCATTTCTTTCATTTTTCAAACTGTCATATTTATCTAAAAGCTCTACCGCTTTTTTAACATTTCCCTGTTCCACAGCCTCATGTATTGGCTCGGCAAATACTGGAGAACAAAGCAAAAACACAAAAATCAATAAATATAAAAATTTTTTCATAAAAACACCTCAAAAATTTTTAATATAATAAATATTTTTTGTAGTGTGAAAAAATTCCCTTTTAATTTTAACTATGTTTTTTATAAAAAAAAACAGACCTTGCAAAATTGCAAAGTCTGTTTTAAAACTAAAATTATGCAACGAGTTCAAATGCTTCGTAGTTATCTGGGACTTGAATTTCATCAAATATATGTAATGTTTTTGTTGCCTGAGTTACATTATATTTATTGAATGAGCTAAAACTTACTTGACTATTGTTCTTTGCATCATCTTTCTTGCTTGACTTATTTGTCTTAGCTTCAAAGTTACCAAGAGCATTTAAGATTTCTCTAAGATTTCTGCGTGAATAAAGTGGATTACTGTCTTTTACATATTGTTTGTACTCAACATCTACCCATTTTCTCAAATTCTGAGCAAATTTCTTTCTCTGAACTTCTGGACGCTGTTTTGTTTCAGCTCCTGCATTTGCTTCATCCATAGTTTTTGAGAAACTATATTGAATTTGCTTTGTATTATCAAGTGCAGTTGTACCTGCAGTTTTTTGTGTTTGTTTTGGAGCAACAGTCTTTCCTGCTTCTTTTGATTCAGCAGTTTCACCTGCTTTATTTTTAGTATCTAGAACTGTATCATCTGAAACTCTCTTTCTTGATACTCTTGCTGTAGATTGTTGCTGTGCTCTCTGTGCTTTATTTGAAGATTGTTTATTTCTTACACCAGAAGAAGCAGACGACTCTTCTTCAACTTCAGCACTACCACCTTCACCAGCACCTTCTGAAGATTCTCCAACTCTACTTGAACTGCTTCCGCTTTCTTTTGAAATTTGTTTAGCCCCATCAGCTGCCTTATGTGGTATTCCGACCATAGAAGACATCATGGAAATATTATTACTATTAAGACCTATATTCATAACAGAAGCCTCCTTTAACAATTCCTTTCATAATCTTTATTATTAATAATATCACTATTTTAGTCTTTTAGTAAAGTTTTTTTTGTAAATTTTTTGTTAATTTTGTTAAATATTTATAGTATTATTTCAAATTTTAAAACACTAATTTATTTTGCTTATGAAATTACTATAATGGAAAAAATGAATAATTTAACTTATATTTTCCATTTTTATATTTTTAACTTTGTGTTCTGTTTTATCCCATTGTATATCATTTTTATTTCTAATTGAATTAAAATAACCAATAGGAGTTGCTATAAGCCAAATTGTGTTGTAAAACCAATATATAATAAATCTAATCAAATTAATAAATTCAAATTTATCATAAAATTTTAACAACCCTCCGATCATGACCCCTGCAAACACAAATAACAAAAAAATATTACTCAATACTGCAATATAGTGACAAGTATAATATTGAAGGTCTGGAAATATAATCAATGTAGAAAGTTGAACATATCCAATCAAAACAATAAGAGTTGCAACAATTCTCATAAGACCTGAAAGACCATCTATTTTTTGAATAAGAGTTAATTTTTTATGTAATATAACAGGAAAAAAATATTCATATATACATCTGAACATTCCTTCAGCCCATCTAACCCTTTGCCTTATAAGTGGATACATTTTTGTTATTGCTTCTTGCCATATAACAGCATCTGGAACATATCTGACTATAGTTCCATTTAACAAAAATTTAATAGTCAAATCTTGGTCATCTGTTGCAGACATTTCATTCCAACCACCAACTTCTAAAAGTGCAGCCTTACGAACAATCTGTCCATTTCCAGAGAGTTGCATTATTCCACCAAAAATTGCTTTAGATAATTGCAACATGTGTGCATAAACAGTAAATTCAAAATCCTGTAATCTCGCAAGCAAATTTTCTTGTTTATTAAAAATTTTTACTCTACCTTGAACTCCAGCAACTTTTTCAGATGTAAAAAACTTCATTGTTTTTTTCAAAAAATCAGTTTCAACAATTGTATCAGCATCAAAAACAGCTATAAATTCACCATTTGCTTTTGGAACAGCAAAATTTAAAACAGCTGATTTTCCCTTACGTCCACTTTCTCTGTGAAGTGGATGTAAAGTAGGATATTCTTCTTTGAGTCTATTTAAAATTTCAAGTGTTGAATCAGTAGAATTGTCATCTACAATTATAACTTCATAATTCGGAGTCCCATCTTCTTTTTTATAATCAATTTTAAAAAGCGAACGCACTGTATTTTCAATAACTAATTCCTCATTTTTAGCAGGTACTAATATTGATACAAAAGGTTGTTCATCAGTCTGTTCTCCCTTTTTAAAAGAAAACGGAAGACATATTCCCATCGTTCCCATAGTATATAATGATATCAACAATATAGAAAGCTGATATGGTGTCATATCTCTTATTGAAAGGGTATATATTAAAATTGCCAACACAACAAGTGTCATAATGGCAAATCCAAAATTCCAACCAGATTTATAATTATCCGTTTCTCTACAAGAGGACTGTTCTTTTTCTTTTAAATTATCCGTTTCCATTGAAATCCTCAAAAAACAAGGTACAATCCTAAGGTGTTCCTTAACTTAATTTATTTAATTGAATCTTAATTTTTTTGACAGAAGAAGAAAATATCCTTCACACATATTTTATAAGAATATTAAAAAGGATAATAATGATATTTTAACGAAATGAAATAATAAAATATCAATTTTGCAAGTACCCACGAAAACTGCCATTACTGCATAATTGAGATTTCGTGGGCTTTTTTCATGCACTGTCGAACTATTTTCTCTATAGCAGTTTAATTTTTTAAAGCAGTGAGAGTTCCCTAAATGCATGTGAAATTTTCAAATAAAGGGGGCCTCTTGAAATATTTCAAATTTAAACAATTATCTATATTTTTATTTCTATTTATTTCTTTATTTCTTTTGGGAACTGATTTGTTAAAGGCAGAAGAAGTAAAAGAAGCTAAATCAGAAACAACAAGTATTATAATAATAGATGGAAATGAAGATTCATTTGATTCTACGACTATGATGGGTTCTGTATCAGAAAGAAGAAATTTAGGAGATTGGAGAAAAAGGGCTTCTCTTAGTAGTAGAGGTGGAATGATCGTAAATACAGCCAAGAGATTTATTGGAGTTCCTTATGTTTGGGGAGGTACTACAACTTCTGGATTTGATTGTTCAGGTTTTATCATGAATATATATGGTCGTCATGGTTTCAATCTTAAAAGACTTGCAGACGAACAATATTATGGTGGCCAAAAAATATCAAAATCTGAACTTACACCTGGAGATTTAGTATTCTTTACAACTTATGCACCAGGTGTTAGCCATGTTGGCATATATGTTGGTGATAATAAGTTCATACATGCTTCAAGCAGTAGAGGCGTTACTATAGATAGTCTTGATAGCGAGTATTTCAAAAATGCTTATGTAGGTGCTTGTAGATACTGGTAAGACAAAATAATTAACCCCTTTTTAGGGGTTTTTTTGTATATTTTTGATATAATTTAGGAGGAAAACTTAAGCTCTTAAAAATATAGATAAATATAGTAAAAAGTGTTAAACTATACTCATATAGATTATACAGAGGATAAAG
>JBGUKW010000247.1:0-2316 GCA_045114665.1 Candidatus Xenobia bacterium
CTTCTCGCTCTTAATATGAGTTTTTTGGATTTTTTGGTCGAGAAAAATAAGATTTTTTTGATTTTTGGTAGAAATGTACAAAAAAAATTGATACCCTTAGGTAAAAATAGATACGGTTTTTATTGCAGAAAATTTTTTCCTATGTATCTCTTATATTTCATTACCTAAAGGTAGTTTTGTTTTACGTGATGTATTATGGATTATTTTTATATCATCATATAGATATTATTATCTTACTTTATACCTTCCTTTTGTTTTTTCTTTATATATCTAAATGGAGATATTTGTTTCCATTATTTTTTCGTTTTCATATTTCTTATCCTTTTCAACATCATCTTTTTATATCTTTATATTGGTATTGTACTGCTTTTTTCCTTTTTAAATTTTGTATCTCCTTTCTGATATTATTTCGCATTTTTTTCATTTTTTTATATTTCTATATCTTCATGTTGATATAGCTTATTTTTTTTGAGTGGGGGGGGGATGTATATTAAAAAAACGCCTCGCTTTCTTACCCAGTCCAAATTCATTGTCAAAGTTAACAAATATTTCTTATCTTATACCTTTCTTTTATATCTTGATACTGATATATTTTCTTCTATTTTCTCCTTTTTACTACATCTCCCTAATATTACCTTTCTTTATTCGTTCTTTTTCTTTTTTTATATCTTCATTCTGATATGGTTTATTTCTTTTTCCTGCTTATTACTTTCTCCCACTATACCAATATGATGATATCTATTATTTTTATTTACTGTTTTTTATTTTTTTTAGGGAGGGGGGGGGTAGGTAAAAAACGAATTATTATTTTTATTTTCAAATAAAAAATGATAAAAGGTTCATTTTTTATCTTTTATAAAAAGCAAAAAAAAGTTTTCCCCTACCCTTCGACAAACAGCGAGGAAAAGGAAGTGTGACAATGTTTTAAAAAAATTATGAAAAAGGTCAGATAAAAAAAAGGGTAAAATCTTTCTCTTTTTTATAAGGGGTGGGGGTAGGAATCTGACTTTGAATATATAAATATATTACTTACTAGACTTCATCTTAATAAAGTCTATTTACACTTTTCTTTATTTTGTTGGATTAAAACTCATATTATAAATGACCATAAAAAGAAAGGAAGTGTTTCTTATGGCTTATTGTTTTATGAGAATGGAAAAAATTAAGTCTTTAGCTTCTCTCTCTCGAAAACAGGCTCACAATTTAAGGGAAGGATTTGTTCCAAACGCTGACACATCCCGTAGTTTTATGAATGAAGAATTAATTCCATCGGATGGAAAAAGTTTTACTGAGGCTTATAAACAAAAAATTAAAGAATCTGATTATTATAAAAAACACAAAGTGAGAAAGGATGCAGTTCGGGGGATTGAAGTGATGTTGTCCTATTCCAATCAAAAAGGAGAAGATATGTCGAAAATGAATCTTGATGAATGGAAAAAAGCCAATGTAGAATGGTTACAGGAAACTTTTGGTAAAGAAAATGTTGTCTCTGCTACACTTCATATGGATGAAGCCACCCCTCACATTCATGCAATCATTATTCCAATGGTGAATGAACGCTTAAATGCTTCCCATTATATGAAAGGGATGAAGGATGGAGAAAAAATAATGACACATTGGCAGACAGATTATGCAAAAAAAATGGAAAAATTTGGATTAGAAAGAGGATTAAATAAAAGTACGGCGAGACATAAAGATATTCGAAAATTTTATGCGGAGGTAAATAATGTATTAAAGAAAGAATTACCCCCTATTAAAAAAGGAGAAAGCTTAGAAGAATATAGAAAACGTGCAAATGAAGTTTATCAAGAAGCAAATATACAGCATTACAAAGAAAAACAAATATTAGACCGAAAAATAGTAGAAAGAAATACAATTGATTTGCAGGAGCAAATAGATTTTCGGCGCGAAAAATCTGTTTTTGAAAAAGAAAAGGATGATTTTATTCGTGAGTATGGGGCTACTCCGAGTGAAACGAAAATTGTTCTGGATAAAATGAATGTAATGAAAAAAGCTTTAGAAAATTATGAAGATACAGAATATGTGGATGCTGTAGTTTCCGGATTGCATGAAATTGAACGATATTACAGAGAAAAATATATGAATGAAAAGAAAAAGAATAAAGATAAAAAAGAGCATTTAGAAAAAAGTGAGGAATCTCATTAAATATGAGATTCCTTTTTTTTGAAAAACACTCATATTAAAAGAAAAGGAGTTTTTAATATGAGTGTTATAAATTCGTGGCGAAAACCCATAGGCTTGCCTATGGGATGAAAGCCACATATACTTTTTACTTGAGTTTTACATAGAATAGAT
>JBGUKW010000248.1:0-8661 GCA_045114665.1 Candidatus Xenobia bacterium
CAAACATCTTTTTATGGAGCGCTTTATTCGTTTTAAGCGCAGGCTGCATCGTTTTTACTTTCTTTAAAAGAAAACGAAATAAATAAACTTTGAAACGTGAAGTCCTAAGAAATTCTTAGGGCTTCTTTTTTTTTAAAAAAAAAGGGTAGACCAAAACTCATATTAAATGTAGAAGAAATATTTCTTTTCTTCCAGGTCCAGATGCTGACCTTCCGTTTGAGAAGTACGGAGTTTGTCCGGAACCTCCAAAAACGGTAAATTCTGAAAGCTATGGCTATATTCCATTCTATAAGGATGGATACCCCCGTATGTAATCTAAGAACCCCACACATTTATGCGTGGGAGCATCAGAAGTGAGGAAAAGATTTTCTCTTTACACAATTTGAGTTGGTGCCAATAGTAAAAAAAATGCGCACATCAAAACTCATATTAAAAGTGGAAAGGTTTTCTCAATATATGAGATGAGTGCTTTTCAATTGTAAAAAAACATGTGCACTAAAACTCATATTAAAAATAGGGAAAATGTTTTTTCCTTTTGGGTCCAGATGCTGACCTTTCGTTCAAGAAGTACGGGGAGAAGCACCGACTTTTTTCCGTATCATTATTTGGCAGAGACAAACTTTTTTGTTTGTTTTCTGCCAAACTTTTTGTAAAAAAAAACGATAGACCAAAACTCATATTAAATATGAGAAGAAAAACAGATATCTTAGCTACCTATCCCTCCAGTAAGGGTAGTTGATATATACGTAGGGCACCGAGCTTGTCCCAATGATTTTTTCATTTGTCTGTTTTTACAGAAAATCTCCTTCCACTCTTTCAAGAAAATATTTTCACGCAGAGAATACATAGATTCTAGTGATTTTTTCTAAAACCATTTATTTTTCGCCTATGTGTAAAAAAAAGTAGACTTATTGTTTTTGAAAAAAGAGGGGCGGGAGATGGCTCTCAAATAAAAATACTAAAGATTAAACGGCTTTATTTTTTTCCTCTTGGGAAGAGGGTAGGGTTGTAGTTATTCAACTTAATGTTATGTTTTTGAAAGGGGTTTTTGTTTATGGAACAATTCTTACAGCAATATGGTCTTGCCATTTTAACAGTAATCATCGTGGCTATGTTAATCCTCATGGCAACGCCTATTGGTTCTTTGATTAAGAGTAATTTGTCAAATGTAATCAACACTTTTGTCAACACAGCACAGCAGGCTATTCAGAGTGGTAGCTGGAGTGATTCGAGCAAAGCTGCTAATGACTTAGGTAATGCAATCGGTCATTAAGGATTTGCCTTTTTTGAGATAGATTGGCTGAAAATAAAAAAAAGAGGACGTGTTTCCTCTTTTTTTTTCTGAAAAAACTCATATTAAAAATAAAAGAAAAATAAGGGGGAAATTTTATGGAAAGAATTTTTTTGGCAGATAATGTGTTTGGACCTTTGGAAACTCTTATTCAAAATAATGATATTACGGATATTGATTGGAATGGACGTGATTTATGGATAACCGACCTGAATAAAGGACGTTATCTTTCAGAAATAAAGTTAGACCATTCTTTTTTAGAACAATTATCCATGAAAATAAGTAATCTTATGAATCAGACTTTTAACCAATACGAACCAAAGCTAGAAGCTGAGACAGATAAATTGCGTATATCTATCATCCATGAGGGCATCACTAATACCGGTATGAGTGTTTCAATCAGAAAAACACCGCCTATCAAACGTATCAATCGAGATATCATGTTAAAACAAGATTATTGTTCAGAAGTGGTAGACAATTTTATGCAAAATGCAATTAAAGCACATTGTAACATTTTTATTGCCGGACTGCCATCCGTAGGTAAAACCGAATACTTAAAAGCTCTTACAACTTACATTCCTGCCTCTGAGCGTGTTATTACGATAGAAGATAATTTTGAAATCCGTTATTCACAGATAAATCCCGGAAAGGATTGTGTTGAACTAAGGGTGGGTGACAGACTTGATTATTCAGATTTAATAAAAGCGTGTTTGCGTCAAAATCCAAAATGGATTTTACTTAGCGAAGCTCGAGGCTCCGAAGTGACAGACCTACTAAAATCATTATCAACCGGCACTTATTGTCTCACGACCGGACATGCTAACGATGCTATGAACATTCCTTCCCGTATGCTTAATATGATGGGAGAGTCAACGGAACGAAATATCGATGATATTTACACTTACATAGATATTGGAGTCCTAATTAAGAAAGACGATACTGTGCAGCCAATCCATCGATGGATAGCCCAAATTGTTTTGTTTACACATGATGAAAAAAAAGGCAACAGAACTCATTTATTGTATGAGAATGGAACATTTCTTTTCTCTACATTACCAGAAGAATTACAGAAAAAGTTCAATGATGCAAATATAACTAATCCATTCCAAATTTAGTTTTTTAGAAAGGAGACGTGGTTCTTAATGCGAAAAAAAAAGTCTGAAACAGGAGCTGAAAAGGTAAGAAAGCGCAAGAAGCGTGCTAATAAAAAAAGTATTTTTTACCTTCTTAGTTTTAAGAATTTAAAGACCGAAATTAGTGGGTATGGTTATCATTACTCTATCAAATCCTTTGTGCTACAATTACTCATCTCATTTGCCGTCATATTTATAGCAAGTTTAATTTATGAATTAAATTGGGTTCCAATTCTTTGTTTATTACTGATTGGAGCTATTTGCACTCCATATGTTATCCTTGCCCAGTTTCGTTATTTGTATGAAGAAAAACGTTTTGCTGACGCCGGTGTATACATGACTCAAATGTTATACTCTTTTAAAAAGACTCCAAAAATCTTAAATGCATTACAAGATACGCAAGGTGTATGTAGCAAAAAATGTAGCGACATAATTCAATATGCTATTGATTATATAAAAAAAGGCGACTACAAAGAAGATTTATATAAAGAAGCTTTTGCCCCAATTGAAAAAGAATATGGATGCGACCGGCTTTCAACCGTACATCGTTTTTTGAAACATGTAGAAGATGTGGGCGGTGAATACAGAAATGGTGTCAATCTTCTTTTAGATGATATCCAAAAATGGACTGAACGAACGTATTGTTACCAAAAAGACCGAAAAAGCATGAAATTTAAAGCAATGGTGGCTATTGTTCTGTGTATGGTTATTTGTGCTGTAATCATAAATTTATTGCCAGAACAATTTTCCATTACCGGATATCCTTTGTACCAGATTTCAACAACAATCCTCCTGGCTATTTTCATTTTTATGTATTCTTTGATTCAATCAAAAATGAATGGACAATGGCTTAGAAAAACCAAAAGTTTAAAAGATAAAAAAGTTGATTATTACAAAGACCTTGCTTCAGGAGCAAAAACACGCTCTTTATATATCAAAGTAATTCCTTTAATTGCTTTTACTATAATCGGTATCGGTTATTTGATTTTTGCAAAATCTTATGTTTATGCTCTTATCTGCTTGCTATTATTAACTTTTCTTATTTATTATCCTATCATGCAGATACGAACAGCAAAGAGAACCTTAAAGAGAGAAATAAACAAAGTTTTTCCGGATTGGATAAGAGATTTGTCTCTTAACCTGCAAATGCAGAATGTATATGTTGCAATCCGTGACACAACACCAAATACACCTTATGTTTTAAGAACGGAACTTGAATATTTATTGGAACAGATTGACAAAGACCCTGTATCTATCAAACCATATTATGATTTCCTGTCTGAATTTGATATTCCTGAAATCGCAACAAATATGAGCATGATTTACTCACTAAACAAATACGGTCGGGCAGACGCTGAAAAACAGATTAATACTCTGATTGAAAGAAACAGCAAACTTTTAGAAAAGTCTGAAATCTTAAAAAATAAAGACGAGATTGGAGTTACGGGATTTTTCCTTATGACTGTGCCTGAGTTATGTACGGTGGTTAAATTATTGATAGATATGACTTTGATGCTCATGACTTTCCTTAGCATGACACAAAGTATGGTTTAAAAAAAGGGGGAAATATCCCTCTTTTTTTTCGTTTTTTTTGTTTGAAAAAATCATATTAAAAGTAGAAGTATTTTTGTTTTTAAAAAAGGGGCGTGATTTCTTTGAATGATTTTTTGGAAGAAATGGGTCTATCCATTGTATTTTTATTATTTTCGATTCCCATCATACTTTGTTTTATTTTATTATCAAATGGACTTTGTTGGGTTTAAAGGATGGTGATTTTTTTTGAAAGTCTTATTATCTGATTTCGGGCATACTGTTCTCGCCATATTAGGGGCTGTCATAGCAATAGGTATCATAACCGGGTGTATATATCTTATGGGGGAGGGCGTTTCTATAACTTTCGACCGGCTTTTGGCCGGAGTTTAACAGAAAGAGGTGATTTTTCTTGGAAAATTTAATGGAAGAGTACGGAAAAACTATTTTTCAGGTATTCATTGCTGTTATTGTGGTCGGGATGCTCTTCCTCTTTGTTCTTAGTGGAAATTCCAATTATGTAAACAGTGTTGATAAAAGCACTTATAAAAATAGTACAGAAAAAACAATGGAAAATTATCGGGGACAAATAGCCCCTACCATTAAATTATCTGACCGCATAAACAAAGACGGAGAAGATGTATACGAAACAAATCGAAACAATATTCACTTGATTCCCGGGGAAGGGTATCATGATTTTAAAAAAGACATTGAATTAACAGATAATGGCATTATCGTAAATTCAAATCTAGTGAATTACAGAATACTTAGCACAGCTTTCGATTTTGCAAATCCAACCCCCGGATATTACCTGATAAAATATTGGTACAGGTCTTCCGTAAATGATACGGTAACTGTATTTCTTGCAACCATAGTGGTTCATTGATTTTTTTTTGGAGGTGATTTCTTGAAACAATATATTGAAACTTTTGTTGATGTTATCGTGATTTTATTTATTACTTTTATCAGTCTGCAGTTTATCTATGCAAATCTGCAAATTCAAAATGCAAAAAATTATCACCATAACGTAATAACCCAAATTGAAGCCAGTGATTGCAACCAAAACGTAATAAATCAATGTTCGAATGAAGCAGCTCAAAAGGGTTATTCGTTGTCTGTTAAAAACTGTACCACAAATAACCAGTTGGATGAAAGAAAATGTTATTATGTTTGCTTAACTTATAAGGTACCTATGGGGATTGTTGGTAAAACCAAATATTACACAGCAGAGGGATATGCAAGGTAGGTCTTGCATATCCAAATAAAAAGTAGTATACTAAGAGAAACGAAAAACGAACATTTGTTCGTACTTTTTTCTTTCTCTTTTTTTTAGAAAGGGGGAAAGGCAGACCTCACTGCCAAATAATGTGAAAAATTATCAGTTTTTAGAAAATCAGAAATACATTGAACTATACAGATTATTGCATGAAACTGAGAAGATGTTGAAAACCGAACTTTCAGAAATAGATGCCTCTAAAATAGACACTCCTCAGGTTTCAAATGTAATCATACAACATGACAATATTGTCGCAGTAAAAGGTGTATTGTTTAGTATTATGTTGCGAAATGGTTTCCATTGTGATGAAAAGGAAGATACTTATGAAATTGTTTTAGCTAATAACGAAATATTTACTGTTAATAAAAATCTATTAAAAAATGTTTTACAGGGGAATTTCAAAGAGGTCATTACTGTGGGACTTGCTCCTGAGAGAATGTCTGGCGGATATAGCTTATCGGATAAAATGAAAGAACAGATTCGTCAAGAATATACCGATAGAATAAAAGTCTCTCTTGAAAACCAGTTAAAAGATTCTTTGCGAAAGGAATTAATTGAACCCGTAAAGGAAGACCTTAAACTTGAAAACAGAAAACAGGTGTTGTTAGAATTAAAGGCTGAACTAAAAGATGAAGCTCTGCGACAATTGAAAGAAAAACTGGCAGATACAGTAAAAGCTGAATTACGGGCAGATTTAAAAGATGTAATAAGACATGAAATGAAAACTGACTTAAAAACTGATGTAAAACATGAAATCAAAAAGGAAATAGAGAAAGAAGTTAGGCAAGAAAATACAGAACGTATCCAAGAAGATATAAACAAAGAAATTCAACAAAAAACAAATCGTGGGTTTTACAAAGATGAAGTAAATGATGACATCATTATTCAACAACATCAAAATGTTTTTGGTGATTTTACGATAGATATTGAAGAAAATGGCATCATGAAACGGACAGATATAAAAATCTTTCCTATGCAATTGCCAGGGGTGGGAAGAAAATTGTGCAAGATTTTTGCCGTTATCAATAATAAAGCGACTATTAGTCCAACAGGGGAAAATGGTATTTCTTTCGCTATCGGTACTGGAGAATATGGAGAACAAACATTAGAACAGCCAGTAACAATTACCTGTACTGCTAATTGGACTGATAAGATTTTTATACCTAAACTTTATGTACAGAATAACCCTGGTAAATATCAGATAAAACAGCAGAAAAATGTTATCCAACCAGAAACTTTTGTTGAAAAGGATTATCAAAAAGAGTTTTTGGTAGAAAAAGATTGTAATGGACATCTTTTTTCCGCTTATATTTATCCTTTGCAAAATGAAAATTGTGAAACCGGATATACGCCGTTTGTTGCCCGTATGATTTATGGAACTGCCGAACAGGTTGTTTTATCGGATACCGGGTTCCTGAATTTTGGTCTTGGAAACAATAATGAGGAAAATAGCATTACAGGAAAATTTAATGAAAAAGGTATTTTTGAAAGTCATATCGACTGATAGGGTGGGGGTCTTGTTTTATGAAAGAACAAAATATTGAATATTACATAAATAATTTATCAGATTTTCTTATGAGTGCTGACTTAGGGAAAAATAAATATTGTTTATATAATCAGTGGATAAAAAAAGAACATATTACAATACCTGATGGATTTGACATTCCAAACATTTTAATAAACTTTATTAATGATGTTCAGAACATAAACAAAGAAATCTTTTCTTGCTTAAAAAAAATTTGAAAATTTTGTATTTTTTTCGGATTTTTTTTAAAAAAAACTCATATTAATATATGGTAATCTTGTTAAAAAGAAAAGTTGTGTTTTGTTTCTTTATTTTTTTAGAAAGGATGGTACTGCTTACGGATACAAAAGAAAGAATTTTAAAGAATGAAAAAGGAACTTTAGAGGAGGTGGTAATCCACTTACAAAAATACATGGCAAAATTACACTTTAATTACCGACCGAGCGAAACCACTTTTGATGACGACTTTCGGAGCAAACTTATTTTGACAATTTTTGAACATTATGATGATTATGACCCCAAAAAAGGTTCGCTTATTACTTATTTTGGACCTTTTTTAGACCGGGCCGCAGCAGAATATAATAAAAAATAAGAAAAAGAAGGGGGGGTGAGGTGGAGGCCCCACCCTAATTAAGAAAAAACATATTAATAATCATTTTTTTAAAAAAGGGGATTTGATTTAATGCAGAAAAAATTATCTTTAGCTGAGACTATCGACCAATTACAGGCTTATATTACTACTTTATATTCTAAATACAGACCAGTTTCTGGGCCTTCCTATGATGAAGATTTTCGTAGTGAAGCAATTGTCGCTATTTGTGAGCATTATGATGATTACAATCCAGAAAAGGGTTCTTTAACTACTTTCTTCGCGCCACACATTAAACATGCCATTCAAGGGTTTTTTGATACACAAATTTGCAAGACTACCGGACATTATTCAAAAAAAGGCAGAGATATCGACCGCGCTATCACTAATTTAAAAAACAAAGGTATTCAAAAACCAACTATCGCGCAAATTTCTGTTGAAACCGGAAGATATAATCCAAAAAGTGTTGTTTCTGTTTCAACCATTTACACTTGTATGCAAATCGACAATGCCCGTTCAGAAGTTCGTTTGGATGATGATGTTTCTGAACAAGTTTATTCCAATAAATCTATGCTGACAATGTCGCCAGAACAAGTCTTTATGAAAGAAGAAATTGGGAAAATTGTCTCAAAAGCATTAGAAAAACTACCGGAAGCTGAAAAAATGGCTATTTCCTACAAATTCCATTTCATTCCGATGGATGTTGACTTGTTGGCTGATAAGCAAAAAGCAAAGGAAAGTAATCGAACAATTGCTTTACAGATGGGGATTGCCCCTGAGCAAGTGAAGAAACTTATTAATCAGGGTATGATGAAGTTAAAAAGAGATATCTCCCTTCAAAACGTATTTAATGACGAATTGAAGGAAAAAAGAAATTCCAAAAATTCCAATGATATTTATTTTAATTCGGTTCAGATTGCTGAATCTCAAATGAACGCTTTTGATGATTTGTTCCTTAGTGGAAAGCAAAAAACTTCAAAAAAACATAAAAAACAAAATATTGATGGGGATTTTTACTTATAAATATACCGCGTAAAACCCATGCATTTATAAATATACCGCGTAAAACCCACGCTTTTATGCGTGGGATATAAGCGGTCCGCAGAAGAAGATATTTTTTAAGAAAAAACCGAAAAAGTTAATTTTTTTTCGGATTTTTTTGTAAAAACAATCATATTAGAAATAGAAGAAATATTTCTTTTCTTCTGGGTCCAGATGCTGACCTTCCGTTTGAGAAGTACGGAGTTTGACCGGAACCTCCCAAAACGGTAAATTCTGAAAACCACGGCTATATCCTATTCTATAGGTCTAGGTGAC
>JBGUKW010000249.1:0-16955 GCA_045114665.1 Candidatus Xenobia bacterium
ATAGATAAAGAAGTAATAAAAATCGCTATATTGGATGGAGTTTTATATATACCTTCAGAAAATAAACTCTATAAAAATATAATAAATAGAAATGATGTTATTTTATCTGCTTTGTTGTTAAGAGATTTTTTATATAGTTTATAGGGAAAATCAAATGAAAATTTTTTATGAAAATAAGAAAACATTATCTGAAATTATCGAACTTGCAAAAAATGTCAAGAAAATAGATTTAAATATTTTTAAAAATGATAATATTTTTATAGAAGGCGATAATTTTAATGTTATGTCTAATTTACTTGATTTTTATTCAAATAAAATAGATTTGATTTATATAGATCCGCCATATAATACAATGTCAGATTTTATGTATTCTGAAAATAAAATATCAACTGTAAGTTTTTCACAAGAAGATAGTATTTTAGCATATAAGGATAAGATGTCATTAGATGATTATTTAGAATTTATAAGAGAGCGATTGGTTTTAATTTATTTGCTTTTGAGCGATAAAGGAACATTATATTTTCATATTGATATAAAAATAGGGCATTATATTAAAATTTTACTTGATGAAATATTTGGTAAAGAAAATTTTGTAAATGATATAACTCGTGTAAAATCAAATCCCAAAAATTTTTCACGAAGAGCTTATGGAAATCAAAAAGATGTTATTTATATTTATTCTAAAAAAATTAGAAATAATATATTTAATGATATAAAAATTCATTTAGATGAAAAAGAAAAAATAAAATTATTTCCTAAGATAGATGAAAATGGTAAAAGATATACTACAGTTCCATGTCATGCACCTGGGGAAACATTATGTGGCGAAACAGGTAAACAATGGAAGGGAGAATTTCCTCCAAAAGGTAGGCATTGGAGATATTCAGTAGATGAACTTGATAAATTAGATAGTCTTGGATTAATTGAATGGTCTAAAAATAAAGTGCCACGTATTAAAAAATATTTAGATGAACATTCGGGGAAAAAAATACAAGATATATGGTTGGATTATAAAGACCCACAATATCCTATATATCCTACCGAAAAAAATAGACAAATGCTTGAAATGATAGTTGAACAATCTTCTTATGAAGACTCAATTATTTTAGATTGTTTTTGTGGATCAGGAACTTTTTTAAAAGCTGGATTAAGTAAAAATAGAAAAGTTATAGGTATAGATAAATCACCAATAGCAACTAAAGTTATTTTTGAAAACGAAGAATTAAAAAATAAATTAAAATTGATTAAATTTTGCAATTCTACAAACAATACTGAAATACAAAAACAATTTTCTTTTGAAGAAATTCAAAATTGATTAAATAAATTTAGCAGATTAACAATGCGAGGGAAATATGTATATAACTTCAAGTTCTGGGAAGCATTTCGATCCCATAAATCCTGACAAAAATTTGATAGATTTAACTGATATAGCACATTCACTTTCTTTAATATGCCGTGCAAATGGTCATTTTAAGCATTTTTATTCTGTTGCAAGTCATTCTATAGCTTGTTGCATAGAAGCAGAAAAAAGAGGCTTTGATAAAAAAATTCAGCTTGCTTGTCTTTTACACGATGCAAGTGAAGCTTATTTATCTGATGTTACAAGACCAATAAAAGCCCTTTTGGATACTTATTTGAAAGTAGAAGATAAATTGCAAAACACTATTTGGGAAAAATATTTAGGTAAAATTCCTGATGAAGAAGATAGAAAAAAAATATTTGGTGTTGATGATGATATGCTTTCACTTGAATTTTTAAATTTAATGCCAGAAAAATTGGGTGATAGGTATAAAAATATTTTGTCTGATGTCAATTTTGAATTTGAGCAAATGGAATTGACAGAAAAACGATTTATTGAAAGATTTAATGAATTAACTCATTGAGTGAAAAATATTTATCACAAGAGGAACAGAGACTATGTTTAAACGTTTTATTTTATTGACATTTGCACTATTTATAGCAATGTCAATAGCAGTTTCAGCACATACTAAAAATGTTGTCATTCAAGGACATCACGGAAAACTTTTTGCAGTTATTCAAACTCCAAAAAATAAAAAAACATACCCAATGGTCATAATTTTACACGGATTTTTGGCAAATAAAGAAATGCCCTTGTTAAAAACATTGGCAGACAATCTTGAAGAAAAAGGAATTGCTTCAATCATTTTTGATTTCAATGGACACGGTGAAAGTGAAGGAAAATTTGAAGATATGACAATTTCAAATGAAATTGAAGATACAAAAAAAGTTTATAATTATGTTAGAAAAATTCCTGAAGTAACTTCAATTTCAATGGTAGGACATTCACAAGGTGCAATCTTAGCAGGTATGGTCGCAGGTGAACTTGGAGAAGATAAAATAAAGTGTATTGCTCTGATGTCATCTGCTATAAGCATATTTGATGATTCAGTCCGTGGCATTTTTCTTGGTAGAAAATTTGATCCAATAAATCTTCCTGAATATTTAGAAATTCACAAAGGAATTAATGTTGGGCGTGCTTATCTTAAAGATATTCAAACTCTACCTGTTGAGACAATATCACAAAAATTTAAGGGCAGAGCTTATATGATACATGGAACTTCCGATTTTTTGATTCCATACACAGACAGCATCAGGTATCATTTCATTTTCCAAAATAGTGAAATTCATCTATTGACAGGTTTTGATCATAATTTCACACAAGACATAACAAGACCTGATAAATGTGTTACCAATTTTTTTGTTGAAGAATTATTAGAAAAATAAAAAAAAATTGGTTAGTATGATATAAAAAATCTCATACTAACCAATTTTTTTTATAATGAATTCCAAGCTCTATTTACTTCAGATATTCTTTGTGCTCCTGTTGGATGGTCTCTATTTTGAACATTTAATGTTCCTGCAACACTCTCGAAAATATCTGCAAATCTAAACCAAGCAACCATTCCTTCTCTTGAATATCCTGCTCTCTTTAGAAGTTTTAACCCATATAAATCAGCTTCATATTCTTTTTCTTTAGTAAAACTTCCATTTATATATTGCTGTATTTGATTCATATTACCTTGACCTTGTTGCCAAAGTTTTTGTTGTGTTAACATCTTTTGTTTTGTATGTTCGCGGAAAACATGAGCCCCTTCATGAGCTAAAATAGCAGCTACAAGATGTTCAAAATATAATTCAGCCATTTTTTGTTGATTAGGGCTTAATTGTCCCTGAATTTCTGGCAAATTATACATATTATATGGATTATTTTGGTTTAATCTTAGGCTTCCATTTTGTGACATTTGCGTGGCTTGTACTGCTGCCATTGCTAATTGTCTTGTGTAAGGTGTATCTATTTTTCCATAATATGCCATCCCCATTGCAAGTCTTTTATCTACTTCTAAAAGTAAAGAATCTATTACAATAGAACTATGAAATGATACAGCATTATATCCAAATACCCCTGGCATTACTACATATTTTGAATCTTTTGAATCATAATTTGGAAAAACATATCTGCCAACATTATTAAATTTATTAGATATGACATTTAAAAATTGATCATATCTATTGTCAACAGGATGAGTAGCTGCCATTTTATTTACCATCATCTGATCCTGATATCTCATCTGCATTTCAATACTATTGGCATTTTGTTGAAATTGATTGTTATACTGGTTATTATATTGATTAGTATAATATTGATTATTATATTGGTTGTATTGGTTATACTGATTGTATTGAGGTCTATTTTGTAGTTGACTTCTCTTATAATAAAGTTGGGCATAAGATGGCACTATTGAACTTATAAAGAACAATATCACTAACAATAATATTTTTTTTGTCATTTTCCCTCCTTATTCTAATCCTCTCTTGGGGTAAATGAATATATTTCCCCTTCATCACTACTGCAATATAATCTTCCCTTATAAACTAATGGAATACTATTTGCCTTGCCTTTCAATTTTATTTGCCTGTATATCGTACCATTATCAATATTTGCTGTTAAAATCGTATGTTCTGGAGATGTTAAAAACAGGTATTTATCTGAAACACAAAATACAGGATTTGATTTAGAAGCAAAATCTATTTTCCAAAGTGTCTCTCCTGTATCTTTGTTCATTGCTACAATCTGCCCCATTGCACTTGAGGATATTGCCATATTTTCAGATATGACAGGTCCATGTACAACAGCCCCTTTTATTGAAGATGTCCAGATAACTCTTCCACTATGTGCTTCAACACAATAGACATTTCCAGCACCATCTCCTGCATATACTTTTCCATTCGATAGAGAAACAGGTGATGTAAATGACGATGCCTTTACCTCCCATTCTACAATTCTTGTCTCTCTATTTACAGCAAGAAGACCGTGAGATAATGTAGGAATGTACAATCTCGAACTGTCAAATATAACTGGAGCCATAACTTTTCCTTTTAGGCTTTCCATTGAAACTGGCTTACCATCTAATGGATTTACTTGAACCATAAAACCGTCATAGGAAATAGTCATTATCGTTTTGTCAGTTATATTTGGAGGAGTTAAGAACATACTTTTTGTTCTAAAATCCCATAATGGCTCATTTTTTTCAAAATCAACTGCAGTTTGACCTGTTGCAGAATTTATATACATTATTTTTCCATCTGTAACTGGTGGAACCGCATTTATATTTAGTACATATCTTTTTATTAACTGTGCTTTTGTAAAATTTAAAAGATATAAATTTCCCTTATCTGACAAGACAGTCAAAGCATTTTCTGCTGGCTGGATATAAAATCTTGAAGATGGTCCAACCATTATACTCCAGTTTAATTTTAAAAATGGCGTTGGGTGATTTCCAAAAGCATTTGTCCTTTCAGAATTGCCTAAATATATGCTCCAATCGCATTTTTCTTCTTTTATCTCTTCCTTTTTTTCCTCTTTAGGCTTTCCAATATTTCTTATCTCTTCAAGAAGTTCAGAAGGTGCTATAAGTGCATGATATATATTTAACATCTTCTTTATTATTGGATGTAATTCTGGTACATCTGCATTTTTGGGAATTTCAGGAACAGGTAATCTTGGATCACTGCTTGCTTGTATTCCACTTATTATATAAAGAAGAGTTAAACCTGCACAATAAATATCGTATTTAGGACTTATTTCAGAATCCAATAAAGGTCTTTCTTCAAATGGGTTGTCTATTCCAATTTCTTTATAAAATATTGGCATTCCAATATTTATATATTTTATATCCTCGTTATCTGTTATGACGAAAGAATAAGGTAACATATTGCAACAGCAGAAAGGTCTCTTTTGATTTTGTTGGAAAAATACAAGGATTTCTACTATAGATTCAGCCCATTTTATAACTTTTTCCTTACTTGGTTTATCTGATTTTAATCTTATTTCTTCAATATGATCGAGTACTGATTTTCCAGTTTGATATTCATATATGACAGAAAATGTATCATTTTCAAAATCACTATCTATAACACAACTTAAATTGTTATGTTGAAGTCTTTTAAGTGCATTTGTAGTTTTCATTAGGCGATCGCCTATTATTTCTCGTTCTTCTTTTGTTTTATTTACTATTCTAAAATCTTTTAATATGTAAAGTCTATCATTTTTATAATGTCTTACAATACATACTGTACCTGTTGCACTACAAGCAAGAGGTTCTTCAAGTATATATTTATCTGAAAAACGAACTTCATTTGAAGAACTTCCAAATGAGTTCGATGTATTATTTGATTCATCTTCTTCAGGTGTCTCTTCTTCTTCAGCTTGGATGGAATCAATTTCTTCTAAATTTTTTTCTTCATCTTCAGGAGCAAAATCTGTAAAACAATAAGGGCAGAATTTAAAACTCGAATCAACTTCTTTTCCGCATTCAGAACAAACTTTCATTTTTATCTCCAAATTAAAATGTTAATATAAAAATACTTACATTTTATCAAAATCAATAATATTAATAATTTTATAAATTATATATAATTCCTTCAGTCATCAACTTTTGCAAAGTTTCATCTTCTTCGGTTATAATCCCAATGACATATTTTAAATAACAATGTAATTTTTCTAAATTTTCTCTGTTAAAATAAAGTTGAAGTTGATTTGCTGTCAATACACCTTCTTTATCCCAAAACGAAACTATCAACTTCATATCAACATCAACAATAGTATTAGAATCTGGTCTAAAATAAACAACATCAGGATTATTTCTAATATCATATTTTGGATATAAATGAAATTCTAAATCAGGCTCAATACAAGTTATTGTTTCAGGCTCCTCTAATTTATCATTTAAGAGAGCCTCAATTTTATCACATAATTCCTCAACTTCGGCTGGAAGTAAAACCTCTTGATATACAATATTATAATTAAGCCATTCTTGTGCTTTAAGTGTCAAATCAACCTTGCACCATTTATCTTCCCAATCATCTATTGATTTTTGATATTTTGATATGCGAAATCTAAAATCAATTCCACCAAGGTCAAGTTTTAGCCACATAGTCATTTTGTTCCCCCCTATCGTTTTTTTCTTAGAGAATTAAGGGCATGCTGATAATACCTCAACACACCCTTAATTTAGAGTTTATCAATAAATTTTAATAATCCATTTCATTTAAAATTTTCTTAGCTTCTTCATGTCCTTGTTCTGAGGCTTTTCTTAGCCATTTTACAGCTTCATTGTAATCTTTATTAACACCTAAACCACTTCCATACATAACCCCAAGAAAAAATTGAGCATCAACATATCCCTGTTCAGCAGATTCTTTAAGCCACTTAAAAGCTTCAAAATAATCTTGCTTAACTCCTTCACCATTATAGTATCTAAAACCAAGGGCAAATTGTGCAACTGCGTTTCCCTGTTCTGCTGACATTCTATACCATTTAACAGCTTCAAAATAATCTTGTGGAACACCAAAACCACATCCATACATAAGACCAACAGACAATTGAGCCTTATCATTTCCTTGTTCAGCAGATTTTTTATACCACTTTATAGCTTCAAAATAATCTTTTGCAACTCCTATACCCTTAAAATATATCTCGCCAAGACTAAATTGAGCTTTATCATTTCCTTGTTCAGCAGATTTTTTATACCATTTAATCGCTTCAGTATAATCTTGTTCAACCCCTATACCTTTAAAAGACATCTCTGCAAGATTATATTGAGCTGCTAAATTTCCCTGTTCTGCAGATTTTCTAAACCACTTAACAGCTTCTGCAAAATCTAATTTAAGTCCACCATAACCACCTAAATACATAATAGCAAGACTATTTTGACCATCTGAGTTCCCCTGTTCAGCAGATTTTTTATACCATTTAACAGCTTCAAAAAAATCCTGTGGTAGACCATTCCCAGTTCTATACATATCACCAAGGTTATTTTGTGCTTCTGCATTTCCCTGTTTAGCTAATTTTTTAATATATTCAGGATCATCTTGGTTAACAGCATTTTCTATATTGTTAAGAGCCTGTTTAGCAGATTCATTTCCTTGTTCAGCCGATTTTTTATACCATTTTACAGCTTCAGCCTGATCTTGATTTACACCTTTACCATTTTCATACATATTACCTATAGCAAATTGTCCATCTGAATTACCTTGTTCAGCAGATTTTCTATACCACTTTATAGCCTCAGAATAATCTTGTTTAACACCTTTTCCATTTTCATACATATTACCAAGAGCATATTGAGCAGCTATATTATTTTGCTCTACTGATTTTTTGTACCACTTTAGTGCTTCAGAATAATCTTGTTTAACACCTTTACCATATTCATACATATTACCAAGAGCATATTGAGCACCTGGATGATTTTGTTCAGCAGATTTTTTGTACCACTTTAATGCTTCAACATATTTATTGCTCAATTTACTATAAATATTTGATTCATATAAACAGCCAAGAGCACATTGGGCATTAGCATTTCCAAGTTTAGCTGATTTTTCAAGCCATTTTATAGCCTCATCATAAAATGGCTTGATTCGTTCAATATCTTCATCACTATTTACATTAGCATTAAGAAACATATTGACATACATACTACCAAGAGCACATTGGGCATTATCATTTCCTTGCTCAGCAGACTTTTTAAACCACTTTATAGCCACATCATAGTCTTGTTTAACCCCATGCCCATACTGATACATACAGCCAATAGCACATTGAGCATCCAAATTTCCCTGTTCTTCAGATTTCATATACCATTTTAATGCTTCCAAATAATCTTGTTTAACACCTTTACCATATTCATACATATTACCAAGGTTCATTTGACCAATTGAATTACCTTGCTCGGCAGATTTTCTAAACCACTTTACAGCCTCAGCATAATCTTGTTTAAGCCCAAAACCATTTGAATACATAATACCAAGATTATTTTGTGCATTAGCATTTCCCTGTTCAGCAGATTTTATATACCATTTTAATGCCTCTAAATAATCTTGTTCAATTCCAGTTCCTTTTAAATACATATTGCCAAGATTTTTTTGACCTTCTGCATTTCCCTGTTCAGCAGATTTTTTATACCAATTTAATGCTTCAGAATAATCTTGTTTAACCCCTTTACCATTTTGATATCTCAAACCAAGAGCATTTTGTGCATTTGAATCTCCAGATTTTGCCTTCGCTGTAAGTTCTTTCAAATCCAATTTATCAAAATTCAAATCATTTTTATTATTTGCAACTTGTGCAAAAACTGCTATTGACATAGCCATAAATATTGCAAATAAAGATAAAAGAAAGTGTTTTTTAAACATTGTTTACCCCCCCTAAATATTTATCGTTTTTTTAATACAAAAAAGAAAAATGGAGCTCCGATGAGTGATGTAATGACACCAACTGGAATTTCTGCACCTTGTGGCAATATACTTCTTGCCAACATATCTGCAAGTGTCAAGAAAATAGCCCCACCCAAAACAGAACTAATTATTAAAATTCGATTCTCACTTCCAAAAATTTTTCTCATAATGTGTGGGATCATAAATCCAATAAAACCGATAGTTCCTGCAATACTAACAGAAACAGAAGTTATAAGCGAAGCTAAAGCTATAATTGCCAATTTTTCCTTTTCGACATTTACACCTCTTGAACTCGCTATATCTTCCCCCATTGACAAGAGATTTAAAGCAGGAGAATGGAAAAGCAAAAATATAAATCCAAGAATTACATAAGGAAGAAGCATTAAAACATAATTCCATTCTTCCCTTCCTGAAAATCCACCCATTAGCCACATAACTATATGTGGAAGGCTTTCTCCTGAAAACATCATCAAAAATGATACTAATGCACTACAAAATGCTCCCGCAATAACACCTGACAACAAAAAATTTTCTACAGAAAGTTTCCCCATTTTTACTGAAACATTATACACAAAGAGCATAACAAAAGAAGCCCCAAGAAATGCAAATAAAATCATTGGTGATACAAAAGAAATCCAAGAAATATGTAATATTACTGAGATTACTGCTCCAAGTGAAGCCCCTGATGATGTGCCTATAATATAAGGGTCTGCCAAGGGATTACGCAAAATAGCCTGAAAAGCCGATCCTGCAACGGAAAGACCAGCCCCTGTCAAAATAGCAAGAAAAAGCCGTGGAAATCTGATGTCCATTAAGATTGCATATTCAGCAGGGTAATTATCTGTTTTTTTCAATATCTCGACAATCTGCCATAATGAATAGCAATCAGAGCCAATGCAAAGATATATTATCGAAACAATTATTAAAACTATAAAAAGAGAAAAGAAAGTAACAACAATTTTTTTTATCATTTTTTCTTGAAATAAATTTTATTGTGAATATCGAGTGCCAATTTGCCCATATCAAAAGACATAACTGCGAACGAATCAGGTTCAAGCCTATAGACAGCATTATTTTTAACAGCTTTTAATCTCTTCCAAGCAGATTTTGGCTTTTCAGATGTCATCAAAAAAATCACATCTGGATTAGATTTATACAAAAATTCTGTGCCAACATTAAAACTTGCAGAATCAACAGAATTTCCAAGATTTACACCACCAGCAATCTCAATAAGTTGACTTATATAACTATTTTTTCCACAAGTCATAAGTGGGGAATCCCATATTTCAACAAATATTTTTTTTCTCTTTGATTTCTCTATTTTACTTGACAATTTTTGAACTTTTTCACAATCTCTGTTTAAATTAGAAATCAATTCAGAAGCCTTTTTATCTTTGCCTATAGCTTTTCCTATTTTTAAAGTACAATTTTTAAAATCTTCGATACTATCACATCTAAGCGAAAGGACATTTAATCCCAATGATTTCAGCTTTTTAACATTGTCCCCATTTCCTGCAGGCATAACTATCACAAGATCGGGCTTTAATTTTAAAACAGCTTCATAATTTAAAAACATATCACCTACTTTTGGCTTTTTCTGTGCTTGTAGAGGCTTTTTGCAATATTTAGTAACTCCGACGACTTCTTTTTCTGCACCAAGTGAATACAGAATATGTGTAAAAATTGGATTTGCCGAAACTATCCTTTTTGGAGTTTTAGCAAAAGATATATTTATAATTAAGCAATTAAATAATAAAACAAAAAAAGAAATTTTTAAAATCTTCATAATATTCTCTATTTTGCAACAATTTTCAACAATACTTATGACGTGGTTGTTAAAATATAATAATTAATGTAAAAACAGACCTCTAAAAAATTAGAGGTCTGTTTTAATTCTTTCCCAAGATTGGGGTTAAGGGTTGACTATTTACTCATCTCTTCTCGGTCTGCGAGAATGTTTATCTGATGAATGTTTATCAGGTCTTCTTTCATCTCTTGTTTTTCTCTCTATAGGAGGCTCAAAAGCAGAAGAATCAACTTCAATAAGTCCTTTTGTTGAAAGATTGATTCTTCCCTGATCGTCAATCTCGATAACCTTAACTGGAATTTCTTGACCGACTTCAAAAACATCTTCTGCCCTTGAAATTCTCTTGTCAGCTATTTGAGAAACATGTACAAGTCCCTCTTTACCTGGTAGAATTTCGACAAAAGCACCAAAGCTCATAAATCTTGAAACTCTGCCGAGATAAATTTCACCAACAGCAATTTCTCTTGTGAGGTTGTCGATCATCTTTCTTGCAGCTTCACCAGATTCAGGAGATGATGCTGCTATAAATACTCTTCCATCATCCTCTATGTCAATCTTTACGCCAGTTTCAGCTATAATTTTATTTATCATCTTACCACCAGGACCAATGACATCTTTAATCTTATCTGGATTGATGTGCATTACAATAATTCTTGGTGCATAAGGTGAAAGTTCTTCACGAGGCTCTGGAATACAAGCCAAAATTGTATCGAGGACTTGCATTCTTGCCTTCTTTGCCTGAGCAAGTGCCTGTTCCATAATCTCAAATGAAAGACCTTTTATTTTGATATCCATTTGAAGAGCTGTTACACCTTCGGCAGAACCTGCAACCTTGAAATCCATATCTCCGAGGAAATCTTCAAGACCTTGAATATCTGTCAAAACAACAAAACCATCTTTATGTGTAACAAGTCCCATAGCAATTCCTGCAATAGGAGCTTTTATCTTTACACCTGCATCCATAAGTGCAAGTGTACTTCCACAAACACTAGCCATTGAAGTAGAACCATTTGATTCCATTACTTCAGAAACCAATCTAAGTGTATATGGAAAATCATCAACAGAAGGAATCATTTCTGCCAAAGCACGCTCTGCCAAAGCACCGTGTCCAATCTCTCTTCTTCCTGGACCTCTCATTGGTTTTACTTCGCCAACAGAGAATGGAGGGAAATTATACTGATGCATATATCTCTTTGATTCTTCTCCACCAATACCGTCAAGAACTTGACCTTCTCCAATAGTGCCAAGTGTCAAAATTGTCATAACCTGTGTTTGACCTCTTGTGAAAAGACCTGTTCCGTGAGCTCTTGGAAGTATTCCAACTTCAGCTGAAAGTGGACGAATTTCATCTAATTTTCTGCCGTCTGGTCTTATGTGCTTTTCAACGACCATTGAGCGGAAAATGCGTTCTTCAATCTTTTTGATTACATATTCAAAATCAGGATTTAGAGAATCTTTTAACATCTCAATAAGAGCCTCTTTGTCCTCTTCGTCACTGTTTGTCAATATGTCTATAAGAGCTTGACGAGTTGCTTTTTCTTTTAAGATTGCTTCTCTCTCAGTTTTCTGTAGAACAGCCATTGCTTCTTCAACAAATTGTGTCATATATTTTTTTATGACTTCATCAAGTCTTGCATTTGGCTCATATACAGGAATATCTCTTTTTGGCTTTCCTGCCTGTTTTTGTAGATCATCAATAGCTGCAATTATTTTTTTGATTTCAGAATGAGCAAGTTTTAAAGCCTCTATCAAAAGAGATTCTGAAACTTCTTTTGCTCCAGCTTCGACCATAACAATATTGTCATTTGTGCCAGCAACTACCAAATTTAAAAGAGAATCTTTTCTTTCCGTAAAAGTTGGGTTGACAATAAATTTGTCATTCAAATAACCAATTCTTACTGCACCTACGAGATCAGGGAAAGGAATATCTGAAACTGCCAATGCAGCAGAAGAGGCATTAATTGCAACTACATCTGGATCATTTTCCATATCAGAGGAAAGAGCCATACCACAAATTTGGACATCATGTCTAAATCCTTTTGGAAATAGAGGCCTTATAGGTCTGTCAATTAATCTACCTGTCAATATAGATTTTTCAGAAGGTCTTCCTTCTCTTTTTATAAATCCACCAGGAATTTTTCCAGCAGCATAAAGTTTTTCATCATAATCAACCATAAGTGGGAAAAAGTCAATTCCTTCACGAGCATTTTCTGAACAAGTTGCAGTAGCCATAACGACTGTATCTGCATATCTTGCCATAACTGCACCGCCAGCTTGCTTTGCAAGTTTACCAGTTTCAAAAGAAAGTGTTCTTCCCGCTACATCTAATTCTACTTTATAAACCATTGTACTTTAAACACCTTTTTTTCATTGAATTCATATCAAATTATAAATTATAGATTTTTTATAAAAATCCTGTTTTAAAAATGGAATAAAAAACATAAAAAAGCGTATGAAAAAAATCCACACGCTTTTTATTTCTTTGTAAATAAGAACTAACGTCTGATACCAAGTTTTTTGATTATTGCACGATAATGTTCAATATCTTTAGTCTTGATGTAGTTGAGAAGTCTTCTTCTATGACCAACCATCATCAAAAGTCCTCTACGAGAATGGTGATCTTTTTTGTGAACTTTGAGATGTTCTGTAAGATAATTGATACGGTTTGTGAGAAGAGCAATCTGTACATCAGAAGAACCTGTATCTGTTTCGTGAATTCTATATTGTTCAATAATACTCTGTTTTGACTCTGACATTATAGTAAAATATCCTCCAAATAAGAATCTGTGATTTACTTTTTGATTTCAAATCCTTGCGGTGAAATATTTAAGAATTTGAAAAATAAAAATCACTATTTTGCGAAGGTAGATTCTGTAGAAAAAAGTATAGCATAAAGATTTTAAAATGTAAATAGAAAAAGCAAATTTTTTTTATTTTTTTTTCTCTATTTCCGATCTAATCCTTAATGACAGCAGTCAATATATTGTCAGCAACTGAAGTTATATAAACACTCAAATTTTCCCCTACTCTATTTCCTGCTCCCTTTATATCAATCAAAGTTTTTCCATAAACTCCCAGTCCGTCTGTAACATTTATTCCAAACACATCGAGAATATCAATATTTACATTTTCACCTATCTGAATCGAAGGTAAATATTTACTAACTTGTTTTTCATTTACTCCATCTATTTTTATTTTTTCAAGATGAAGATCTAAATTAGCTTTCAATATTATTTTTTTACCTGTTATTTTTTCCAGCCTTTCTATTCCTTCCCCCTCAAATCCCAATATCTCAACAGCAAGTTTTGGATGAGTTTCCAAAATAATCGTTTCAAAATTACTCTCTGTAGCTACTTTTTTAATTTCCCTTTCACACTTTAACCTCATTGAAGTAATTGAATAAATTCGCCCTCTTCCATTACAATATGGGCAAGAAACTCTCAAATATTCATCCAAATCTTTATTTACTCTTTTTCTTGTTATCTGAACAAGTCCCAATTCAGTCATTCCAACAAGATGAGTTTTTGTATGGTCTTTTTTCAATTCTTCCTGAAGATATTCGAGCAGTTGTTCCTTTTCTTCTTCTGTCTCCATATCAATAAAATCAACAATTATTATTCCACCAATATCTCTAAGTCGAAGTTGTCTTGCTATCTCAGGAACTGCTTCTAAATTAATTTTTAAAATAGTATCACTTAGACTGTTTTTTCCAACATATTTGCCTGTATTTACATCTATTACAGTAAGTGCTTCTGTTTTGTCGATAATCAAGAAACCTCCTGAATCAAGCCAAACTCTTCTTCTAAGAGCTTTTTCAATCTCAGCTTCAAGATTGTATTGTTCAAACAAATTTTTCTGTCCAGTATATAAAACAACATTTTCTTTTAATTCTGGAGAGCTTATATCCAATAAATCAAGAACCTTATCATAGTCTGCTTTTGAATCTATTACAAGCTGATTTACTTCTGAAGTAAAAAGATCTCTTACTGTTTTTGAAACAAGAGTCAATTCTTGATGAATCAACAATGGAGCTTTCTTTTTAGAAGCATCTTTATTTATCCTATTCCACAATTTTATAAGATACTTAAAATCTTTTTCAAGTTCCTCTTTTGATTTACCATCTGCAGCTGTGCGAACTATTATTCCATAGTTATCGCCTTTTATTTCCTCTGCTATTCTGCGAAGTCTTTCTCTTTCGGTCTCATCTTCAATCCTTCGAGAAATACCAACATATTGTGCCATTGGAAGAAAAACAAGATACCTACCTGGCAATGTTATATGTGTTGTTACCCTTGCCCCCTTCATTCCCCAAGATTCCTTTGTAACTTGTACAACTGTCTCTTGGTTCATCTTAACAAGATCTTTTATAGACATCGTCTTAAAATCGCTTGGTGCATCTTCTCCCAAAATAGCAGAAGCGTCATCAATACACAAAAAAGCATTTCGTTCAAGACCAATATCAACAAAAGCTGCTTGCATACCAGGAAGTATATTTGCAACTTTGCCCTTATATATACTGCCAATCAATCTATCTTCACGAGAGATATATAATTCCATAAGTTTGCCATCTTCAAGAACGGCAACTCTGTTTTCACTCTCATCAATATTTACAAGAATTTCTTTATACATAATATATCTCAATTATCCCCACGGCTCTATTTTTTTATTGCCATTTAGACAATAGACCGAAGTTTTTAATGAATAATAATCAACTTTACCAAATTTTTCTGTAATCAATCCTGCTATTTCTGAAGGTCTTACAGTTCCTTTATGTGATATGAAAGAATCGAGAACAAAAATATTTTTTTCTTTTTCATCAAAATAAAAATCAGATATAAAAGGTCTTATATCAAGTTCTTTATCTTTTCTCACTATTTTAATTTCAGAACGATCTAAAATATTCCTACAGAAAGATTTTGCTTCTTCATAATCAAATTTCCTGTCAAAAATCAAATTCCATACAGCACCATTTGCTATTTCAGTAACAGCTTTTGTATTTAGTGGAACTTCTCTTATCTCCAAAATTTCAATACCTGGACAACTTGCCTTTGAAATTTTTTCAAAAACTTCTGAAACAGTCATCTTTTCTCTTATGTCTAAATCCATCCATTCAGAATTACTCATAGTTCCAAGACCAATAGCATGTCCTGGGACAAGTTTCATACGAGGGTGAAAACCTCTTGTATAAGCGACTGGAAGGTCTGCCCTTCTCATAATTCTTTGGAAAGCTCTCAATAAATCGAGATGTGAAGTCAATCGAGCAGCAGCACCTTTTTTATATTTGATCCTAAACTTTTGTACAGAATCGCCACTACATTCAAGCTCTGAATGGTCTTTTTCATCTTTGTATTCAAAATTTTTGATATCTATAGAAGAATGACCTACAACAGGACTAAGTCCGTCTTTACAAACTCCGCAACCATTACAAGAAAATCTACAATCACGAGTTACTATCTGTTGAGATGCCTTTATAAATTCTGTCTTCAAGAAATTTGCAAAAGTCTTTGACATCAGATGTTCCCAAGGCAATTTATCATTTAGTGAGGCTTCTTTTGTATAGAAATTTGGATCGACAGAACAATTTGCAAAACTCTCCATCCATTTGTCAAATTTAAAGCAATCTGTCCAGCCGTCAAATTTACAGCCATTTTTATATGCTTCAATCAAAACTTTTGAAAGTCTCCTATCACCTTTAGCAAAAACAGCTTCCAAAAAACTCAATTCTGGAACATGGAATTTCATAGTTATTTTTCCATGTTTCAATTTTCTTTTTAATTTTGCCTGTCTCTCAACAGTTTCAGGAATTGAAACAAATTTTGCCCATTGGAAAGGTGTCTGAGGTTTTGGAACAAATGACGAAAAGGAAATTGTCAATTTCAAGCCAGAACTTTTTAAAACTTTCCAAATCAAATCAACAATTCCGTCAATATCTGACTCTTCTTCAAAAGGAAGTCCTGTCAAAAAGTACAATTTTAGAGAATTCCAACCTGCTTTCCTACACTCTTTGGCTATTTCAATAACATCATCTTCACTGCTTCCCTTATTTACGACATTTCTCATTTTTTCTGTTCCAACTTCAGGAGCAAATGTCAAAGAAGTTCTTCTAAATTTTTGTACAAGTTTTGCCAAATTGACTGAAAAAGCATCTGTTCTAATGCTTGGCAATGACAATTCAACATATTTTTTCTCATATTTACTCTGAATCTCAGAAATTAACTCTGCTATCATTGAATGGTCAGTACAAGATAGAGAACTTAAAGAGACTTCCTCATAACCTGTTGCATTTATTGATTTTTCGAGAAGTTCAAGTATTTTCTCTTTTCTACGCTCTCTTACAGGTCTGTAATACATACTTGCTTGACAAAATCTACATCCCCTCGTACAACCTCTTGCA
>JBGUKW010000250.1:0-11115 GCA_045114665.1 Candidatus Xenobia bacterium
CCATTTTTTTGTCCACATGGAAGACCAGTCATTCACAAATTCACAAAATATGAGCTTGAAAAGTTATTTAAAAGAAAAAAATAAAATGGATAAAAAATAATTATGTCTAAAAAGCCAATAAGCGAATATCTAATCATTTTGACATACTCCCCATAAATAATGAACTGCACCCAATTTTTAGTACAAAACTAAAAAGGAGGTGCAGTTCATAAATTTAGGGGCATTACGGTGCATTTCGGTAAAAATAATTTCACTTTAGAGGCTATTTTTTATTCTTCGAATTTCACAAATGCGTTTGGAGATTCCCAAATAGTAACTGATTCTAATTTTGCATTTTGGTATTCTTTTGATATCTGAGATTTTAACTGTAAATAAATTTCTCTTGATAAATTTTCAGCTGTTGGATTAATATTGTCAAATGGTTCAATCTCATTTATTAAATGATGATCATATTTATCGAGGATAGCATTCAGCATTTTTTTTAGTATTTTAAAATCTATTGCCATTCCTATTTCATCAAGTTTTTCTGATGAAACAAGTATATCTACTTTCCAAGTATGACCATGTAAATTTGCACAAGCTCCCTTGTAATTTTTTAGAAAGTGGGCTGAATCAAAATGGCCAGATATTCCAAGTGTATATTTACCTGACATTTATATCACCTTTTTCATCATTATTTTTATATTCAGCACTATTTTCTTTTGTCATAATTATTTGCTTTAAATAGTCTTCCATTAACATTTTGTGAGTTGGATTCATATTTATGAATTCTGCACCATATTCATATTTGTTACTTTCTTCATTTTCTGTAGTCCAAATGATAAATGCTTTTTGGATGAAATTTACAGGATCATAATTTATATTTATGTCTATTACTTCTCTTTTATTTAGTTTTTGATTGAGAGAAAATCTCATTCCAGATGAGCTTATATTCATAAGATTGCCTTTGAATATGCCATTTTCACATGAAATATATAAAACATCACTTATATTGTGTCTTTCTGTGGTTCTTTTATCTTCCATATTTCCCCCGCTTTTTTTGTCTGATTTTTCTTTTCATGTTAATGTAAACTCGTTTTCTTATATATAGTGAACATCTTATATCCAAAAATTGGCGTAAGTAGAAAAATAGTAACTATTTAAATTTGCAGAAATAGAGTTTACCAACACGCCCTACTAAGTTAATAATTTATTTTTGTTTCTTCAACACCAACTGACCATAAGGCTCAATTTTTACATTTAACTTATTTCCCTTTGATTCTAATTCAACTCCAGTCATCAAGTCTATATATTTTCCATTTATATTTTTGATTGTTGCAGAATGTTCTTTAGGTGAATAATTTAAAACAACAATAGAAGATTCTTCTCCTTCTGTTCTCTCATAGGCATATACATTATTTTTGTCAGAAATATATAATGTGTTAAAATCTCCTGTTCTAAACTCTTTATTTTCATTTCTTATTTTTATAAGTTTTTTGTAATGATTCAATATATCAAGATTTTGATTTTTTTCATCCCATTTCATAGGTCTTCTGCAGTCTGGGTCTTTGCCACCTGTCATTCCTATTTCATCTCCATAATATATCATTGGAGAACCAACATAAGTCATTTGGAAAGCTATTATTGTTTTGTATTTTGCTATATCTTCACTTGAAGCTGGACCTTTGTCATAATTTGATTTTTCTTTATCATGATCATCTTTATCTTTATTCTTTATAGCAGATAAAATTCTTGCTGTATCATGACTTGACAATAAATTTTGCAATCCACAATTAACACTGTGGGGAAATTCATCTCTTCTTTCTTTTAACATTTTATCAAATTCACTGAGTTTAATTTTTTCACCAGTGAAATACAACATTACTGGAACTCTAAAACCATGATAGTTCATTACAGCTGTAAATACGCCATTTTCACCTATCCAATCTTTGGGATTATCCCATATTTCACCTGTTGTATATGCTTCAGGATTTGATTCTGCTATGGCTTGCGACCATTCTTTCCAAAAATTTTTATTTTTGATTTCATTTGGAACATCAAGTCTCCAACCGTCAATTCCAAGTCTCATCCAGCCTTTACATACTTCTATTATATATTTTCTCGTTGCTTCATTATCCATGTTTAGCTGTGGAAGTGTGTTGACTCCCCACCAACATTCATAATTTGCAGGATGGTCTTTATCCTGTTCCCAAAGTTTAAATATAGGATAGCTTTTTATGTAATACCAATCTTTATAAGTTGACTTTTCACCTTTTTGAACAATGTCTTGAAAAGCCCAAAATTCATATCCAGTGTGATTGAATACTCCGTCCAAAATTATTTTAATATTTTTTTCGTGAAGGTCTTTTACTAGTTTAGCAAGAATTTTTCTATCTCCAAATGCTGGATCGATTTTTGCATAATCTGCCGTATTATATTTGTGATTTGATGTGGCTTTAAATATAGGATTTAGCCATATTCCAGAAATTCCTAAATCTGAAATATAGTCCAATTTTTGATCTATTCCAATCAAATCTCCACCATATTTTGATTTCCAATTTGGCTGATCATCAAACCAGTTACTCAATATAATTTTTTCTAATTCTCCCTCTTTTGTATATGTTTCTGTTTCTGTTGGATCGCTTTCTTTATCTCCATTGTAAAATCTGTCAGGAAATATTTGATACCATATTGTATTTACATACCATTTATTTTTCCAATCCATGTTCTGCTCCGTAGTTTTTTTGTCATCTGCAAATATTGAACTTGTAAAAAGAACTGTAAATAATATTGAATAAATTATAAAAAAGAAGTGTGATTTATTTATTTTCATGTTGTTAATACCTTTATTAATATTAATAATAGGATTTCAATCATATATATTTTTTTCCTTTGTTTTTATTTTTTTAAAATGTTAACAATTTATTTTCTTAATTTACAAATTTGTAACTTATAGTATATTTAAATTTTTTAATCTTTGTTATATAATCTATGTTAGAATAAATATTAAAAGGGGTAAAAATATGGATATAAAAGGTTTTGGTTCAAATAATTCAATGGAAATTTTGCAACAATACATGCAAAAGTTTGGTGGCAATATGGATTCATTGAAAAATATGGATATGTCCAAGGCTACTCAACTTGTAAATAAGTTGCAACATTCATCAGATTCTGAAGCAAGCTCTATTGTTTCTTCTATTTCTGATGGTTCTGATTTCTCTGATGAAGCATCAGATGCAGTAGGTGGAGCAATAAATGAATCAGAAGAAGATATCTCTTTTGCAGATAGAAGCGGATGGGATGTCAGTAACTTATTAGGTGCTTTTGGCTCAGGTGATTTTGGTGGAAGTAATTGGGGTGGAATAATCTCCAGTGGTGCTGGACTTGCTAAGATAGACCAAAATTTCCAGAAAAAAGATGATGTTTTAAATAAAACAATAAAAGCTAAAGATAATGTTTTTAATGCCAAGGGACAAGAAAAAGCAAAACTTACAACTAAGAGAACTCAAAATTTGACAGGTGCAGAAGAGTTAAAAGCTCAAAATGGTTTAAATAAAACAGGTCGTGCTAATAAAACAAATTCTGCAAATTCAACAGGAAATGTTGGTAATGTAAATCTTGGCAATTTAGGAGCTCCACAGAGTGGTGGTTCTATTACAGCTCAAAAGCAGGGCGACAAAGATGGCGAAAGTAAAATGTCAACAGAGAAGATAAATCAGGATATGGCTCAGAAGACATTTAAAAATAAAGCCGATCAAGCAAATCAAATGAAAGAAGCTGTTCAGGAGCAAGAAAAGCCTATTGAAGAAGAAAAAGCACAAGATGAGCAGGATTTACAAGATGTTCAGCAATCTATAATGGAAGATATGCAGAATATCGAAAAAGATAAACAGGCTATTGAAGAAGATCAAAAGGCTATAAAGAAAGACCAAGAGAATATCAAGAAAGACGAACAGGCTATTAAGAAAGATCAGCAGAATATACAGTCTTTGAATACTCAAATTCAAAACTTGACAACTCAGATTACACAGACACAAACTCAAATAGCCACAACTCAAGCAGCTGCTTCACAGATGCACGCAACAGCAGCAGCTTTGATGTCAAATCCATATACAGCTGCAATAGGAGCTCAAATGGAAGCACAGGCATGTCAACTTGATATGCAGGTACAGCAACTTCAGGCAAGGAAAGCTCAGCTTCAACAGCAAAAAGCTCAAAAGCAACAGCAACTTCAACAGTGGCAGAAGAAATTACAGCAAGATCAAAAGACACTTCAGCAGGATCAACAGAAGTTACAAAAAGATCAGCAACAGCTCCAAAAAGACCAAGAGCAGTTACAGAAAGATCAAGAACAGCTTCAGAATGATCTTCAAGAAATGCAAAAACTTCAGGATAAGATTCAAAAAGAAGAAGAGCAGTTAAATCAGCTCAAAGAGACAGAAAATAAACTTGCAAAACAAGCAAAGATTGCAAATACAAATGCTCAAATAGCAGGCGAAAATAGCCAAGCTTTAGGTCAAGGTTTGGGAATGTTGCAAGGTGGTAACGGTCAAGCTAATGGAATGGGCGAGCAAGGTATGAATGGACAAGGTGGCATGGCAGGTCAAGGTAAAGCTAAAGGACAAGGATTGCCAGGAATTGGACAAGCTGGAAAAGCACAGCAACAGAACCCATTTAATAAACAAAATCAAATGAATAAAGCTCAGCAGGCACAGCAAGCAAAGAAAAATCAGCAGGCTCAGCAGAATCAGAAGAATCAGCAAAATCAGCAGGCACAGCAGGGCAATAACAATGATCAAGTCCAAAATAACAAGAATCAGGAAAATGCAGCTGGTGCAGCAAATCAGCCACAGCCTGTTCAGCAAAACAACAACAATAATAATGTAAGTCAGCCACAAGCTGTAAGTCAACCATCACAAGTAAATAGTGTATCTCCAGTTCAATCTTCAGCTCCTGCAAGTTCAGCTCCTGCAAGTCAGTCAGTAGCTCCAGCATCACAAGGTGGCGGAGCAGGAAAAGCTGGTGGAGCTCCACAAGCAGGCGGAAAAGGTGGCGGACAAGTTGGTGGTGCTGGACAAGCACAACAACCAGGTCAGGCACAACAGCCTGGACAGCAACAAAATAACAATGTACAGCAGAATAAACAAGCTGCAAACAACAATACAAAGAATGCTCTAAAGAAGATGAATAATCTTATGCAGAACAAACAAGCTCAGCAAAATCAGCAGGCACAGCAGAACCAAGGAATGAATGGTGTTAACGGTGTTGGTGGTTCAGGCTCTGGTGTAGGCGATGATGCAGATGTACAACAAATTGGAAGAGCTTCTGTTCAGGATAATGGCGATTCAGTAACTGTCAACTTAGGCGAATTTATTTCTGATGATGGTGCTGCATATTCTTCAGCAGGTGCTGCTTCTTCTATGGGTAGCGGTTCAAATAATGGCATGGATATGGAAGGCATGTCAGGCATTGGAAATAATTTAGGTGTAAATCCTCTTCAGAACAAACAGCAAAATAATTTGTTGAATGGCTTAGGCATGGGAAATAATAATGGAAATGGAAACAACATGTTTGGCAATTTAGCAAATGGAGTCATGGGAATGGCTAATAATGTAATGAGCAGTGCTGTTACAGCTGTTTCTTCAACAATGGGAATGGCAGGCGGAGGAAATGCTCAATAATAGAGTATTGCAATAGATTATAAATTGATGTTTTTAATGGAGGTGTGGAATTTATTTTTCGCACCTCCAATTTTTGTTTATTTTAGGATAAATTTTTATGGGAAATACAGTTGTTATAGCAGAAAAGCCTTCTGTTGCACGAGATATAGCTCGTGTACTTGGTTGTAAAAAAAATGGAAATGGATTCATTGCAGGAGATAATAACTATATTATTACTTGGGCGGTTGGTCATTTGGCAGTTTTATATGAACCTGAAGATTATGATCAAAAATTCAAGAAATGGTATTTTAGAGATCTTCCTATAATTCCAAGTAAAATGAACATAAAGCCTGCTAAGGCTACAGAAGAACAATTTAATATCATAAAAAATATTATCAATTCTCCTAAAACAGATTTGCTTATATGTGCGACAGATTCTGGTAGGGAAGGGGAATTGATTTTTAGATATATATATGAACTCGCCAAATGCACTAAACCTTTTAAAAGGCTTTGGATTTCGAGTATGACAGATGAAGCCATAAAAAATGGATTTGCCAATTTGAAAGACGGCAAAGATTATGACAAATTGTATGAATCTGCAAAATGTAGATCAGAGGCTGATTGGCTTGTTGGGATAAATGCAAGCAGGGCTTTTTCTGTCATGTATAATACAAATTTGAGCATAGGGCGTGTTCAATCTCCTACTCTTGGAATTATTGTTGACAGGCAGAAAGAAATAGATTCTTTCGATGTAAAAACATATTATGAAGTGCAAGTTATTTATGATAATTTTTTAGGTGTTTGGTTCAGAGAAGTAAATGGCGTGAGAGATACAAAGATAATTTTGAAAGATGAGGCTGATAAGATAGTTGCTACTGTCTCAAAAAAAGATGGTATCGTTTCGCTAGTTGAAAGTGAAGAAAAACAGATTCCACCTCCTCTTTTATATGATTTGACAGAATTACAGAGAGACGCAAATAAAAAATATGGATTTTCTGCTGAAAAGACATTGAATATTGTTCAAGATTTATATGAAAAGAGAAAAGCTGTTACATATCCAAGAACAGATAGTCGCTATTTGAGTGAAGACATGATAAAAGTTCTTCCAATTATTTTAAAGAGAATAAATTTTGAGCCTTATAGTAAATTTCTTAATTATGTTTTTTCATTGGAGAAATTGCCTATAACAAAACGAATTGTTGACAATTCAAAAATTACAGACCATCATGCCATAATTCCAACTAATTCAAATATAAATACAACTAATTTTTCAAAGGAAGAAAAAGAAGTGTTTGATTTGATTGCTCGTAGATTCATAAGTGTTTTTTATCCATATAATATTTATACTATAACGAGGATTATTGTAACTTGTGAAAATGAGAATTTTATATCAAAGGGAAAAACAATAAAGCAAGCTGGCTGGACAGTCCTTTATGAAGGACAGGAAAATAACAATTCAAAACCAAAGACTAAAAAAGGCAAAAAAAATCAAGCAGATGATGAAGAGCAAATTTTGCCTGATTTGTCTAAAGGTGATATTGTCAAAATAAAAGAGGCTAAGGCTGTTGATAAAAAGACAAAACCACCAAGTCAATATACAGAAGCTACTCTTTTGTCTGCAATGGAACATGCAGGAAGATTTGTAGAAAATGAAGAGTTGAAGGAAAAATTAAAAGAAGGTGGACTTGGAACACCTGCAACAAGGGCAGGCATAATAGAAAGGCTTATTTCTGTAGGTTATATGAAAAGAGTTGGAAAATCTCTTGTTCCTACAGATAAAGGCAAGAAATTGATGTCAATAATTCCTCCTGAACTGAGATCTCCTGAGACTACTGGCAAATGGGAGAAAGGTCTTGAATCCATATATAGGGGAAATATGCAACCTGAGAGATTTATGCAAAGCATTATTAAATTTGTAAATTTTCTTGTAAAAGAATCAGAAATTCTCGCAAATAAGGATAAAAATAATCAAGATTTTGTTTTTGAGAATGTGAAGAAAAATATACCTGAAAAAGCACTTGGTGTTTGTCCTGTCTGTAAAAAAGGCTATATTTTTGAAAATTCAAAGGCTTTTTACTGTTCTAAATGGCAACAGGATTGTAAATTTACATTGTGGAAAAATTCTTTGTCAAAAGTGGGGATTTCGGAGTTAAATGCTGATATGGTAAAAGAACTTTTAAATAGTGGAGTTACAAAACTTGAAGAAGGTACCATAACATATAAAACTTCTGAAGGAATTAGATTTTTGAAAAATCCATAAATCAATTATTTTTCTTAATTAAAAATCCCCTATTTTAAAACTCCTAAATTTTATTTAGGAGTTTTAAAATAGGGGATAGGTTGAAATAAAATATTTACATTGGTTGTGCCATCATTTTAATTTGTTTAAATTCTTCAAATGCTTCATGGACTAAATCATTGCCCATAATAGCTCTTCCAGTATCTCTATCATTATCAAAATCAGCTATACTTTGAAGACCTTTTATGAATTTTTTAGTCGCTTCAATAAATGGAGCAGGATCTATTTCATCTTCTGTATCTTTAGGTCTTGAATTCATAAATGACAAGACTTTTTTGGCTTCTTCTAATATCGGATTGACAACTTCGCCAACTGTAAATTCTTGGAATGCAGGAGAACTTGGATTTTTGGAAACAAATATGAGTTGGCTTATTAATTCTTCAATTCTTTTTATGTTTTCACTTGGCATTGAATCAGCGGTGTCTTGACTTATATTTAGAAGACTTCCCTCTGAAGGTTTTTCTTGAGCCATCATTGTTTTTGCAAATGCTAAAGAGGCATTACATTTTGAGCAATGTGAGGCTACTATCGAATTTGCAGTTCCACATTTTATACATAGTATTGTATTACCTGCTTCTTTAGCTTCATTGGCTTTTTTTTCTGCTTCTTCTCTTTCTTTACATATATTTAATATTCCAGAAACACCTTGTTTCATTTTTTCCATTGCCAATGGAAGAGCAGAAAAATTATTTGATGTAAGAGCATCATTTACCATTCTCAATGCTTCACCTTGAAGATTTATAAATTCTACTGTTTCAGGAGCTGGTTCTTGTACTTCTGAGAATTTTTCAATCATAAAGTTGTTTACTCTTCTTAAAATTCTGATAGGTGTTGTTCCAAAATAAACTCCTGCTATAATATCACAGTATTCATTTATATTTGCAGCTTTTGATATGTCAAGAGATTGAGTTCTTGCATATTCTAAAATTGTTGCCATTGTATTTTCAAAATTTTCAACAGCATTTTTTAATGCAATTAAACTTTCATCACTATCATTTAAATTTGTGAAACACTGTCTTTCATATTCCACAAGTTGTTTTAATGAATCTCTGTAATATTCTTTTACATTTTCAGGAAGAAATGTTTTGTCAAAATTTGCTACTGTTGATTCATGTCTTTGAATAAGGTTATTGACTTCATTTAAGACATCATCTAAGTAATATTCATTGTCATTTTCGCCATTTTCTATTTCTAATGCTAATTTTTCTATTTCTTCTTCACTTAGATTTGTATTTTCATCTATTTCAAGTTCTGGTGATTCTATTCTTACATCTCCCTGTTTAACTCTGTATCTTCTTATCCAAAGTCTTTCGAGTTCATCTATTTTAGAAAATGAAAAAAGAGAATCAACTTTTTCATGCATATCTTTTAGGTAATCATGTAGAGTTTTAGCATTTTCTTGAATCATAGCAGCACCAGCTATCAAATTTTGACTGTTATGTTCTTCCAAAAATACTTGAATTCCGCCAATACCTTCTTTTATATTTGCCATATAATTTATAAAATGGGGTTGCCATTGAGAGGCTTGAGGTCTTATCTCAAGATAATCATTGAATTCCTCTTCTGTATCTTCTACAAATCCAATCATAAGTTGTTGTCTGTATGGAAGAATATCATCTGTTTCACTTCCCCCATAAACATTTAAACATGCTTGTAGATAGTCATTTACAACAGGATATCTTGAAAGTCTTAGTTTAATATCTTCTTGTTTCATTGCAGATATTGCTCTTTCTTTTAAGATAAGAGCTTCTTCAATGCCATTTAATAAATCATCTACAACAGGAGATGATTTGCCACTGTCGATTATATTTTTTAATTCCCCTAAAAGTTCATCTATCTTTCTATATTGTTCTTCGGCTTCAGCTTCAGCATTTAGTATGACATTGATTTTTTTCATACCTTGTAAATCAAATTTCAACATTTCTTTTTCTGAAGCATTTAGTGCTATTGCATCATTGAGAACTAATTGTAATTGTTGTGTGAATGATTTATCATTCATCCACATTTCAGCAATATTTGCTAAAGCAACCATTGGAGGACTAAATTTAATCATGTGTTTTTATTTCCTTATAAAAATATTCTTAAAAATATATTCAAAAATATATATTTATTATCCTTTAAAAAAATAAATTAAATTACTTCTAAACAAAAATCTGGACATACTGAAGCACAATATCCACATAATATACATTTTTCTCTATTTACAATTATTCCATTTTCTGTTAGAGAAAGAGCTTTTTGATCACATCTTCTAACACAATTTCCACATTTTTGGCAACCATCATGTTCTATATTTAGATATCTTTTTCTGTTTGATAATTTTTTTGATAGCTCTGTTGGAATTTCTAACCCTTGCATCATTGATATATTATATTTTATTTCATCTTCGTTTTGCATTCCTATCACAACAGATGAAATAAATGGAAATTGTCTTAAAAAATTAAATGCTTTTTGTGGTTCTCTAAAGCAATGACCACCTCCCAGCCCTTTCATTATAAAAATGCCTTTGCCTTTTTTATAAGCTGTTTCAAGAGCTCTTTGCATTTCAAGAGCTGTACCATCTATTATTCCGAGACCTCTATAGTTGAATATTGCAAAAATTATATCTATTTCATCATGTTCTACAAGTGCTTTTACGCATTCGATGTGATGTGTAGAAACTCCAGTTAGTTTTATTAACCCTTTTTCTTTTGCCTTTAACATGCAATCTATTGCTGGCTTATGTCCTTGTAGAGTTAGTTCGCTTTCCTGTTGATGTAACATAAATATATCTATTTTGTCTCTTTTTGTTTCTTTTAGAGCTTTTTCTATTGATTGTTGCATTTGATCATATTCATAGGCATAAGATTTTGCACCAATCATTATTTCATCTGGAAGTTTTTTATATCCTATATGTCTGTATGTATCATATATTTCAGCTGAGTCAAAATAGTTAATTCCTGAATCTATGGCTTTTTCAATTAATTCAGAACCTTCTTTGGGAGACATATTTTTTTGGACATGAGACATTGTCAATGTTCCAAATGAAACAAGAGATATTTTTATTCCTGTTTTGCCAATTTCTCTATATTCCACTTATTTTTTTTTCTCATCTGCTACTCAAAATGTGATTAAATATACTCACATCGAGAAATTGAAATCCTCACGGATATTTCTTACTGCTTCTTTCTTTTTTTT
>JBGUKW010000251.1:0-5009 GCA_045114665.1 Candidatus Xenobia bacterium
CTTTAAAGCAAGTAAATATTCCTGATTCTGTAAAATTTATCGGATCAAGTGCTTTTGAAAATTGCAACTTACTTACAGTGATTACAATTCCAAATGGTGTTACAGAAATATCACAAAAAATTTTTTGCGGTTGTAAATCATTAACTATTGTAAATATACCTGATACAGTGAAAAAAATAGGAGAGAGTGCTTTTGAGGATTGTGCTTCACTATCTAAAGTAACGCTTCCAGATGGAGTAACAAAAATAGAAAAAAATACTTTCTGTGGTTGTAAATCTTTGGTGAATATCACGCTTCCTGATTCAGTTACAGAAATAGGTTCAATGGCATTTTTTGAATGTGAATCACTAAATAATTTGACTATTCCTGAAAAAGTTGCAAACCTCGGTCTTAATTCATTTTCAGGCTGTAAAAAATTGACAAAAATAACGGCTCCTGTTAGATTTTTCAAGGATGAATATATCCAAGAGGTTAAGAAAGAAGAGCCTAAGGGAAGGCTAAACAATGGAGCAAATAATAGTAATTCCATAGTGTGGTTGGTAAACTACCCAAAACAGCCTATATTTAGGGGCGATGTCGTTGCTAAAACAATAATAAAAAAAAACAGAGGAGAAAATGAAAAATGCACTTTCACTATAGGAAACAAATACCGATAACTAAAGACAATGTTATTTTTGCCAAAATTTTTTTAATGTTTGTTTGTGGAATTTTTATACTTATTGGTATTCTTGGAGTTGTTTCTATAGCCTTTTGGATAGTCTCTTCAGAACAATATTTTTTTAACTCTTTTTCTAAAAATTCTTCTCTTTTAATTTTTACAAGTTGAAGTTTACTCGCTTGTTTTACAATTTTTTCAATGTCAACACCTTTTTTTATAATATCCATTTTTCCTCCAATTTTTCTATATTTTATTACATTATAACATATATATATTGACAGAATCTGTCATTTTTAAACTAATTTTCAAAAATTACATATATCTATTCTTTATTATCTATTCAAATACATTTAATATTTTTTTATAATTTCAGTCTTTTTTATAAAAGGGATATTAAAAATAAATAAAGAAAATATTTAGAAGTTGTTTAAAAAATAAAGGGGGCAGTTGTATGAAAATTTATTATGGTGGACACTCTTCTTTTTTACTCGAATCAAACAACAATAGAATACTTGTTGATCCAATGATGATTTCTCCAAAAATGGCAGATAAGAAACCTACATTGATAGCAGTTTCGCATGGACACGGAGACCATATTGGCGATTCAGAAAAAATAGCGAAAAAGAATGATATTCCGATAATGGCTGTTTTTGAGCTTGCTAATTATTTTGCAAAAAAAGGCTGTAAGACTATAGATGGACATATTGGCGGAAAGATAAAATTTGATTTTGGTTTCATCAAATATGTAACAGCTTTCCATGGCAATTCAACTCCAGATGGCACAGCAACTGGCAATCCCTGTGGCTTTATTTTTAACATTGACGGAATAACAGTATATCACACAGGAGATACAGGTCTTTTTGGTGATATGGAATTGATCGCAAAACAAACTCCAGTCGATGTACTTCTCTGCCCAATAGGCGACAAATACACAATGGGTCCCGAAGATGCTATAGTTGCAACAAAACTTGTAAATCCAAAAATTGTAATTCCAATGCACTATAACACATTCCCACTAATAGCACAAGACCCCGAAGATTTCAAGCAAAAAGTAGAAAAAGATAGCAACACAAAAGTTGTCATTATGAAAGCAAATGATGTCTTTGAATATAACAAATAGGGAATAGAACATGAAATTTTTTACTCCAAATTCAAAAGAAGAATTATATAATTTTTTGGCTGAAAAAGAAAAAACTAATGATACTGTAGAAATTCTGGCTGGTGGTACATCTTTGATAGGTGATTTGCAAGTAAAAGGGACTTATCCAAATTTTATAGTTGATATAAAAAAAATAGAGGAACTAAAAGAAATTAACTATAAATATGAAGAAGAAATTTTGATAATAGGCTCAACAGTTACACTTACAGAAATCACAGAAAATGACTATATAAATGACGAATTTGAAATTCTCGTAGAATCAACATTAAAAATCCCTTTTAGACCGACAAGAAATAGGGCTACAATAGGTGGAAATTTGTTTGATCCTCAAAATAGCATAATTGCTCCTGTTTTATTGGTTGCAGATGCTTCTTTAAAAATGCGAGATTCTAATGGAGAAATAATAACAATTCCTATTTCAGAATTTTACTCAAAAGAATATCATAAAAAAGAAAAATATCTGTTCATCGAAGAAGATGAATATGATGAATTTGAAAATGACAATAATTATAATAACAATGATAATTATGAAATAGAAACTAAAAAAGATATTGGAAAAAGTGAAGATAATTCAATAATAATAAGAAATGATTTGTTATTTGTTGAGTCAATAGAAATTCCTAATAAATATTTTAATTCACCTGCAAAAATTTTGAGAACTACTGAAGATTATAATAATGACTATGAAAGTCTTGTAAATTTAGTTGCACTTGTTACAGAAGACAATAAAATCAGATTTGCAGAATCAGCTTGTTCAGCTTATCCATTGTTTTTAGGTGAATATTCTCTTTCTTTGAGTAATGACAAAATTTTAGAAGAAATATTGTCAACAAATAAAGTAACTTTTGAATGTGCTCCTCAAGAATTAGATTTTAAAAAATATATTTTTGAATTGCTCGAGTTTGGAAGAAATCCTGATGAAGAAATAATGATTAACTCCACTGTTGATGAAAAAATGCACACATTTTTTACAACTGATAAAAAGTCATTATTTACACTTTTCGACGAAGAAGAACTAACAGAAACGCCTTATGTCATATTTAACGGAAGAGTTGTCGATACAAGAGATGTATTTTCTATAGAAGCAAAAGATGCACAAATTGAAACAATCGAATATCTTTTGACTTTTAAAGATTCAACAGCATATAAATTTTTTAAATCTTTAGAAAAACATAAAGTAAGTGATAGTAAACAATATTTAAAAGAGATAGTAATGCTATTTTATGAGATAGTCAGAGAAAATCCAATTTTAAAGCCAGAAGACCTTAAAAAGATTATAGAAGTTATTTATACAGATATAAATTTTGAAAACTTGGTAACAGCAATTAAAGAATACCAAAAAGAAAATCAAAAATAAAATGTTAAAAAGCCTGTGAATAGTCAAATTCGCAGGCTTTTTTGTATGACAAACCGATAATTTTTTTTATTTTTATCTTCTTTTAAAATTTAGAACAATAGAGTAAAACAGTATATGTGATACATATCTCCTATCTTACATTCTACAATAGTAAATCCTTTATCTTTTGCTATTTTCTAAAGCCTCGCAATGACAAAGTGGCAGTGTACAGGGTATATATTTGATAGTTTTGACAAAACTTTTTATTTACTTATTTTTTTTTTGAATCAACTAGCACAAGTCGTTAATTTATATTTTATTTAAAAAAAGCAATATAAAAAGATAAAAGGAAAAAGATATATAAAAAGAAAATATATTTTGATAAATCATTCTCAAACGCACTAAAAATGGGGTTAAAATATGTCGAATTTGTTTTCAAAAGAAAATGTAGTTTTTGTACTGATGTCATTCGAAGGACCAGATAAATATTCGCTTGTTGGTGGTCTTGGTACTCGAATAATGGAACTGGCTAAAGTAATAAGTGAAGAAAATTACAAGGTTCACACTTTTTTTGTTGGCGATCCATATCTTCCAGAAAATACTACTATCGGAAATATCACATATCACAGAAAATGCAAAAATATAAGCAGTGAATCTTCTGGAATTTATGACAGAGAAAAAGAAAAAATAGAGGAGTGGAATAAAATCGTTCCACAAGAAATTATCGACGAAATTGTTATTCCAAATGCCCAAAAAGGTATTTTAACAGCTATTTTGGCAGAAGATTGGCAGATGTCAGAAAGTGTTATAATACTTGATGAATTATTACGCAAAAAAGATCTCAGAGATTACTGCGTTATATATTGGAATGTTAATAATGAATATGGTTTAAATGGTGTTGATATTAAAAAATTGTCTGAAATATGCACAATTACGACAGTGAGTAAATTTATGAAAAAGAGAATGAAAGATAATTACTCTGTTGATTCAATACCAATTCCAAATGGAATACCACAGCGTATAATAGGTGAACCTGATTTAACAGCAAAAGAAGCAATTAAAAATTGCTTTGATGGGATAATCGTCCAAAAAGTAGCACGCTATGATTCAGATAAAAATTGGATTTGTGCAATAGAAACAATTTCACTATTAAAAAAAGAGGGATTGAGACCTCACTTTTTGATGAGAGGGGGGGCTCAACCGTATCGTACAGAAGTTATATATAAAATACTCGAACTCGGCTTAAAATATGTTACCGTAAATATAAAAAATCCAACATTGTCATCAATCATATCTACTTTCAAAAAATATTCACATTTCGATATTATTGAAATGGATTTCTTTATCCCTGAGGAATTTTTGATGCTTCTATACGGAACAGCTGATCTCGTTTTTGCAAATTCAACTTATGAACCATTTGGAATAGTTGGTCTCGAAGTAATGGCTAAAAAAGGTCTTCCAATTCTTGGCTGTACAGGCGAAGATTATGCTATAAACAATAAAAATTCAATAAGAACTAATTCGGAAAACCCTGAAGAATTAAAAAATGCAATATGTGATATATTACAAAATTCACAATTAAGAGAAAAAATAAGAAATACAGGTCTTGAAACTGCCAAACAATTCACTTGGAATAGGGCATTGTCTATATTACTTCATAATATAGAAGTTACTGTTAATGATTTTAATTTAAAAACCATAGGTCTTCAAAATGGAGAGTTCTTTTTAAAACCATTAAAAAATTAATTTTTTAAGAAAACGGACTTTCATCTCGGTTACTTGTATCCGAGATGAAAGTCCGTTATTTTTTTGAAAAAACAATAAAAATATATTGACAAACTAAAAATATTATAATA
>JBGUKW010000252.1:0-5237 GCA_045114665.1 Candidatus Xenobia bacterium
GATGTTGACCCAACAACTCATCACAAAACCTATTTTTGAGGCTATTTTTGGAAAGTTTAACGAACAAGACGGCAGGGATAATGAAGATAATAAAAATAAAGAAGATAGCAGAAACACACAAGAGAGCCAAGTAAAAGACTTCGTAGCAAATAATGTTATTTCAAAAGATTTGCAAAAGGTCATCAAAAAACTTGAAGAAGATGAGCCTGATAAGATTTATAAACAGCTTCAGGAATTTTACGACACGATAAAAGATGATGTTTCACATGTAACAAGACCTGATAGCCAGTTAAGCCCTGCAAAAAAGAAAATCGAGAGACAGAATATAATCAAGGATTTGTACGGCAAATTTTTTAAAACTGCATTTCCAAGGGTTCAGGAACAGCTTGGAATCGTTTATACACCGATTGAAGCAGTTGATTTTATGATCAACTCTGTTGATGATATTTTAAAAGAGGAGTTTGGCAAATCTCTTGCAGACGAAGGGATCAAGATTTTAGACCCATTCACAGGAACAGGAACTTTTATAACTCGCTTGATTGAAAAAATTTCTGTTCTATCACGAAAAAATAAAGATGTATTAAGAAGAAAATTTACAGAAGAACTGAACGCAAACGAGATCATTTTGCTTGCTTATTACATTGCAGGAATAAATATTGAGCAGACTTATCAAGATCTAACAGGTGAATATTTGCCATTTAAAAAACTTTGCTTGCAAGATACTTTTTTGAGTTATGAACTCCAAGATTCAGAAGAAAACGATTTCAGCGGTATGAGTGAACATTTTTATCAAAATGCAGAACAAGCTAAGAAGCAGAGAAAAGACAATATAACTGTTATAATTGGAAATCCACCTTACTCTGTTGGACAGAAATCAGCTAATGACAATGCCCAAAATCAGAGCTATCCAAAACTTGATGAAAAAATACAAAATACTTATGTAAAAGAATCTAATTTAAGCAATAAAAATAAAATTTATGATTCATATATAAAAGCATTTAGATATGCAACAGACAGAATAAAAGATAAAGGTATAATTTGTTTTATAACAAATGGGGATTGGATTGAAAGTGCTTCAACAAGTGGATTTAGAAAATGTCTTGAAAAAGATTTTGACAAAATTTACATTTACAATCTAAGAGGTAATGCAAGAGGAAAAGGTGAAGTAAGACAAAAAGAGGGCGGAAATGTTTTTGGTCAAGGTTCAAGAACATCAGTTGTGATTGCTCTTTTGATTAAAAATGGCAAAAATGAAGATTGTCAAATAAAATATTGTGATATTGGCGATTATCTAAATGAAAAAGAAAAATTGGCGAAAATTGCAGAAGAAAAATCTTTTGTAAATCTTGATTTAATCGAAATAACACCTGATAATCATTTTTCTTGGCTAAATAAAAGAGATGATTCTTTTGACAATTTTATTTCACTTTATCCAAATAAAAAATTTGATCCAAAAGCAAAAAGTTTTTTCACAACTTATTCACTTGGATTAGAACCAGCCCAAGATTCATTATTCTACAATTTTTCAAAAGAGAGATTACACAATTATTTTTCAGAAGCACTCGATTTTTACAATTTTGAGAGAGAACGCTATCAAAATTCAGATAAAAATGTAGAATTAAAAAATTTTGTAAATACGGAAGAAAATAAATTAAATTTTAATGATACTATTTTAACGCGAATAAAGACAAATGAAAAAATATCTATTTCGGATTCTATTGAGAGAAAATCACTTTACAGACCATTTTGTATTCAAAATTTGCAAAATGAATCAAGATTAATCCATAGAAATGGTCAAATTTCTTCATTTTTTCCAAATGATAATTTAGAAAATAAAGTATTTTCTGTTTCAGGAACTGGAAACAAAAGTGATTTTTCTTGTATAATATCTGACAAATATTTTGATTATCAGTTGAATTTTAATGGGCAGGGATTCCCTCTCTATTGGTATGAAAAGCAAGAAAAGAGGCAAGGGGAACTTGATTTATTTGCCGAATCAGACAGTGGGAATAACTCCACTACTGCTAATGAACAGTACATAAAAAGAGACGGTATAAGCGACTGGATTCTAAAACGAGCAAAAGAATTATATTCTCCTCAAATATCAAATGAAAGTGGCAATATCGAGCCGTTGTCATTGCGAGGGAGCTTGCGACCGTGGCAATCTAACGGCTTTGTCAATACAGGCAATCTCAACAACCAAGTAACAAAAGAGGACATTTTCTATTATGTTTACGGCTTCCTTCATCTTGAAAGCTATAGAAAGAAATTTGCAAATAATCTAAAAAACGAACTGCCAAAAATTCCACTCGTTGAAGATTATGTAACTTTTGAAAAGATAAGCAAAGCAGGTCGAGAACTCGCAAATTTACATCTCAATTTTGAGCCAGAGGCAAATGTTGAAAATGAGCTTAGAAGCTCGAACAGAGTCAATACACTCACTTCAGACCTTCGCTCCGCTCATGATTCCGTTCGTTGCATTGACTCTGCTTCGGCTTCTTTGGGAGATTCTGCTGTTCGACCTGCAGGGACAGTGGAGGACGAGTACGAGAAATACGAGATCTCAAAAGTAAGACAATCTGACGACAAAACAAAACTTTTCTTTTATAAGAAAAATGGGGATATTTTCGAAGAAGAAACCCTCGACATTCCGCCTGAAGTTGAAAAATGGCAGATAAACGGAAGCACTTGCACTTGGTGGATTGAAAAAATGTATAAGGTAACAACTGACCCAAAGACGGGACGAATCAACGATCCAAATGACTATGCGAGAGAGTACGGCAATCCACGCTATATCTTCGAATTAGCTAAAAATGTAATTAATATAGCAGTCCGCACAGTCGCAATCCTCGACGAACTAAACAAGTTGCAAGTCGAGATATAAAAATAATATATATTTGGCGAATAATTATATTTAACAAAAATTATAAATAATAAAAAGGGGAGAATTTCTTTGATTCTCTCCTTTTTTGTTAGAATGTATTTGTAAAATTTCAATTAGCCAATTTTTTTGAGTTATTTTTTGAATATATGAATAAAAAACAAGTAGTGAGGGCTCGACGAACTCTTTTGCTTGCGTGATAATAAAAATCTTCCAGTCTTATAAACTATAATGGGAGTATATACACATTATAATTCATAAGTCATAAATTAGTGAAATGTCTATTGTAATTACTTTGAATATCTCTTATTTAAAAACTGTATCTACTTTTAGTTATGTACTAAAAGTAGATACAGTTTTTAATAGAAATACATATCTTTTTGGGATGTTTTATGGAAGAAACTAAACACCCTAAAGTTTTCATATCTTACGCTTGGGGAACAGAAGATTATCAACAAAAAGTATTAGCTTTTTATTCTGTTTTTGGTAATCTGATAAAAACATATCATATATGGTTTCCAATATTATATATTTATGGAAATCCTTCTTGGAACTTTCCAATGTTTAGAAAGTTTTCTATAAGGCTTTTTTCTAAAAGTGATTTAGAAGAAATTTCAAAATTATTTGGTTTTTCTAATATAGAAGATTTTAAAAGTAACTTTAAGGATTCAAAAATTAAATATAGTAATAATATTAAAGACTTTAGATATACTAATTCTTTTGATAGAGTTCCATTTTTGAGTGATTATGTCAAAGATGAAGAGCTTGGAATATATTAATTTTTTTATTAAAAGAGATAGAATAAATGAAAAGTGAAAAGATTTTTTTTCAAAATTTAAATAATATTGATTATTTTATACAAATAGTAAAGTTTTCTAAAGAAATATTGAATGATACTTCTACCCTTATTAAACATAAATTTGTGATAGAAAGATATATGATAACTAAGTATTTAGATAGGAAACAAGCAATAGATATTTATAAAAAATTTAATCTTGAAAATCCAGAATATTTATTAGGAATAAATCTTTATCTTGTATTAAATCCTAATAATTGTGTAAATCTTGAACTATCATCTAATGAAGTTATTATTGAGAATTTATCATTACAGCTTTTATATTTTTGTTTTAAGAAAACTATAACATATTTTGGAAAATTTCAGTTTGCTAAAAAGTTTATGAATTTTTAAACTTCTATTGTTTTTGGCAAATCACTATATTTATTAATTTGTAAATAAAAATAAATCAAATTATTTAATCACCGAATTAATTTATATAATACAGTAAATTATAATAATGATTATTAACATGGAGTAAACTGTATGTTTATTGCAATAGATGAACGCAATGGAAAAAGAATATCTGCTGAAAATGCCATTTGGGTTGATAGTGCATTTTATTGTCCGTGTTGCCATAAAAATTTAGTTTTGAAAAATGGTTCTATAAAAGTAACGCATTTTGCACATCAAAACGGAAAACATTGTGATAGTTTTTATGAATCATCGAATATTATGTCTGAATGGCATAGAAATTGGCAAGGTTACTTTCCAGAAGAGAATAGAGAATATGCTTTTATAAGAAATGAAGAAAGGCATATTGCAGATGTATTCTATAAAAATTATGTTATAGAGTTCCAACATAGTTCAATTTCAGCAGATATCTTTTATGAAAGAACAAAGTTTTACATTAAGTGTTGCAAAAAGGTAATTTGGTTATTTGATTTTAGAGAGGAATGTGCTGATAGAGGAGAGGATATTTATGGAAATAAGGTGAGGAAGTGCTATGAATATGAGAAGGATAAGTGGGCTTGGAAATATCCCAAAAGGACATTTGATAAAGTTCAAATAAATTTTGAATATTATAAAAAACATATTTGTTTATTCTTTCAGGATGAAAAAGGTTATATTAGAAAAATCGTTTGGAACATTCATAGATGGGATGATATAAAAAGGCAATATATTAATAGTTATACTCGCTTTTGCACTTATGGATTATGGACATCAAGTGAATTTGTGCGATCCATTAAAAATGGTCTTTTTTGAAAAATATTTACTAAACAAAAGAATAAAGCCTTTATGGCTTTATAGATATCAATAAATATTTTAGAAGTAAAAGATGTAATAGTAAAAATTAGTGAATTTAAGTGTAAATAAAGGAAATAATGAAAAAATATTAAGAAATTGTGTTCATAATATTAAAGTGGCAATCTCAACCGTTTAATTTAAATTTAGTAATTTATTTAAGCAGATTGATTACAGCGTTCTAAATCGAGGCGATCGACTCAATTTTTAAGTAAATAATAATTTACAGGCTTAGATTGCCACGGTCGCACAGCTCCCTCGCAATGACAAAGTGGC
>JBGUKW010000253.1:0-4117 GCA_045114665.1 Candidatus Xenobia bacterium
TGGTAAGCCTCTTCCAAATATGTCATTTTCTGTAATAAAAATAACATAAAGAGTTGGCAATTTTGAATAAGGTGTAGAAGTTTTCAACAAATTAGAATCTATTATACTGCAATGAAATCTTGCACGCTTTACATCTGCACCTTCATCGCTTCTTTGAACTTCAATATTAAAATATTGATTTGTTTTTGTGTCTATTGCCAAAACATCGAGGTAAACAGAATGTTCTTGCAAACTTTTTATATGATATTGAATTTTAACACTTTCAATTTTTATATTAAAATTATTTAATGCTGTTTGGATAATAATTTCTGTACAAGGAATATTTTCTTGACAGCAAACAGCAAATAAAACATCGTCGATTAGTCTTAAATTTGATATGTCGATAATAGCCATTATTTTTTTCCTCTTTTTTATATTATATCATGTTAAATAACAAAAAAGCAAGGAAAATATTTTTATTTGTTTAAATTCAGGGGTAATCGACCTTTGAGATCTCCTCTTGCCAAAATTGATGTTTTCAAATCACCTAACAGAATTTATTTTTCTACCCTGTAGTTACTTTAAGCAGGAAAAATTTTTGTCTAAAGTAAAGAAATAATTATTACAAGAAAATGGAGGGGCTTTATGGGATTTTTTGGTGAAGATATAAAGAAATTTGGATTTGGTTTAATGCGACTTCCTAAGATTGAGGGAATAGAAAAAATTGATGTAGAACAGACCCAAAAAATGGTTGATATGTTTTTAGAGGCTGGATTTACATATTTTGATACAGCTTGGGCATATCCTGGTAGTGAAGATGCTATTAGACAGGCTTTGGTTGAAAGATATCCAAGAGAAAAATTTAAACTTGCGACAAAAAATGCTGCTTGGATTGCTTGCAAAAATAGGGAAGACGCAATACGACAATTTGAAACTTCACTAAATCAGACAGGTGCAGGTTATTTTGATTTTTATCTTCTTCACAATTTGGGAGAAGGAAGAACTCATTATTTTGATGATTTTGATATGTGGAATTTTGTACTTGAAAAGAAGAAAGAAGGACTTATAAAACATGTTGGTTTTTCTTTCCATTCAACACCTGAAGAACTCGAAGAGATTTTGAAAGCTCACCCTGAAGCAGAATTTGTACAACTTCAGATAAATTATGCAGACTGGGATAATCCAGCCATACAATCAAGAAAAGTATATGAAATGGCTCAAAAATACGGAAAGCCTGTTATTGTAATGGAACCTGTAAAAGGTGGACTTTTGGCAAAGCCTCCAAAATCTGTTGAAAATGTTCTAAAAGATGCAGAACCAAATTCTTCTTGTGCTTCTTGGGCTATAAGATTTTCGGCAAATCTTGAAGGTGTTATGGTTGTTTTATCTGGTATGAGTAATATTGAGCAGATGAAAGATAACCTCTCATTTATGAAGGATTTTACTGGTCTTTCTGAGGAACAATCAAAAGTTATTGAAAAAGCTCAGGAAGAACTCAAAAAGATTCCTATTATTCCTTGTACAACTTGCAATTATTGTGCAAAAGTATGTCCAATGGAGATCGGAATTTCAGGTTCTTTCACTGCATTAAATTATTTGACATTGTACAATGATTTAAAGGTTGCAAAAGAGCAAGAAGGCTGGCTTGTTGGAATGCATGGAAGAAAAAAAGCATCAGAATGTATAAAATGTGGTCAATGTGAAGAAGTCTGTCCTCAACATATTAAAATTAGAGATATGCTTGAAGTTGTAACTGCTAAACTTGGATAAATGGGAGACATTATGAAATACAGAATTCACAAAAGAACAGGCGATAAAATAAGTGAAATTGGTTTTGGTTCTGCATATATTTATGAAGCAGGAATGGAAAATGCTGTCAAAGTTCTTAGAAGAGCTTATGAAAATGGCATAAATTATTATGATTTGGCAGCAGGGGATGGCTCAAGTTTTCCAATGTATGGAGAAGCATTTAAAGATGTTCGCAATAATATCTTTTATCAGATTCATTTTGGAGCTGATTATTCAAGAGGTACTTATGGTTGGACATTAAATCTTGATACAGTCAAAAAATCTATTGATAAACAATTAAATGAACTTCACACAGATTATATTGATTATGGATTTATCCATTGCCAAGATGAACATTCCGATTGGAAAAAATATCAAGAAAATGGAATCTTAAATTATATTTTGGAATTAAAAGAAAGTGGAGTTGTCAAACATATCGGTCTTTCCTCTCATACTCCTTCAGTCATACAGACCATTTTGGATACAGGTTTAGTTGATGTTTTGATGTTTTCTGTAAATATTGCCTATGACTATCAAAAGGGAGATTATGCAAAAGGCGGTGTTGATGAGCGTAATGCAATATTTAAGCGTTGTGAGAAAGAGGGGGTAGGTATTTCTGTTATGAAGCCTTTCTCAGGTGGTCAACTTCTCAATTCTTCAACATCTCCATTTAAAAAAGCCTTAACTATATATCAATGCTTGAAATATATTCTTGACAAACCTGGAATTTTGACAGTTTTGCCAGGTGTAAAAGATATGAATGATTTGGAAAAACTTTTGGCATATTATGATAAAACAGATGAAGAACTTGATTATTCAATAATAGGAACATTTGCACCTATAGAGGCAGAGGGAAAATGTGTTTATTGTAATCACTGTAAGCCTTGTCCTGCAGGATTGGATATTGGACTTATAAACAAATATTATGATTTGGCAAAAGTTGGAGATTCTTTGGCTGTTGAACATTATAAAACACTTGATAAGAAAGCTTCTGATTGTATAAAATGTGGTCATTGCAATAAAAGATGTCCATTCCATGTAAAACAGAGTGAAAAAATGACAGAAATTGCAGATTTTTTTGCTAAATAATTTTCTAAAATAAAAAAGTGGGCTGTTATTATAACAGCCCACTTTTTGTATCGTTTGTTATATAGTTTTAGTTGCAACAAATTGGTTGCAATATTGGAGCATTATTTCTCTGTTTGTGAATTGTAACAGTTGTTCCATCTCCTATTTTGCTGTCGATATTTACAGATGTTGAAAGAGTCTTCATCAAGAATATTCCTCTTCCTCTTTCAGAGAATAAATCTGGAATTTCTTCACCTTTTCCTGTAGGATCAAATCCTTTTCCATAGTCAGTTATTTTGACAACTATTTCATTTGGCATTATTACATATCTGATGTCAACGCCTTTTTCAGAAACTCCATGTTCTATTGCATTGTCGCATGCTTCTCCTATGACAAGTACAAAATCCTGAATTTCTTCAGAAGTCATACTGAGTCTTGAAGCTATTGCTTCAGCCTGAGCTCTTGCTATCAATACAAATTCACCTGTGCATGGAATCTTGAGATCGAGATGTGAAGTTCTTCTGACAACTTCTTCCCAAATTTTCAATGAATTTTCCTGCTCTTTTATCAATAGATTTTGTTTGTCGAGGAATTTCTTTGTAACATCTATTGAAAATTTATCTATCATTGTATTTATTCTTTTTTCTATCAAGAAAAATGCCTTTGGATTTGAGATTGCAGGAGCTTTTGTCTCAATCCATTCCCAAACTACAGTTCTTGTCTGTATAATGGCTTCCAATAAATCCATTGCGTTTATATTTGATTGAACTCTCTTTTCAGCAACATTTTCTATAAAATCAAAATATTCTTTCATTGCTTTTGTATTTGGTTCAACCATTTTTATACATTCTGCAATATAGTCAATGAATTTTTTTGTATCATTTACAGAATCATCAGATGTGATTTTACTATTTTGATAATTTTTTACTTCTCTGAAATTAAAATTTGTAACATCTTCTGCAATTTTTGTTGAATTTTCTGTTATAAATTTGTAAATATTGTTTAAATCTGTCTGCATGTCTTTTATCTCCAGTTCAGTCTTCAGTTGTCTTGTCTGTCAAAGCCTCTTCTATTGCTTTTTGAATCTCTTCTTCAGTAGGCTTGTAAGGATAATTATATGGAATTTGACTAGGTCTCTCATTGTAATACGGTCTATTACAAGCCTTACAACCTGTTGTCATAAAAATTTCTGTCTTATCTTTTGTTTTTTCTAAAATATCATATATTTTATTTTTAATTTGTGAAATTTTTCCTTCTTTTGTATCTAAAATATCACTATACC
>JBGUKW010000254.1:0-3522 GCA_045114665.1 Candidatus Xenobia bacterium
TTTAAGTAAATAATAATTTACAGGCTTAGATTGCCACGGTCGCACAGCTCCCTCGCAATGACAAAGTGGCAGTATACAGGCATATATATTGGATAGTTTATAGCAACTTTTATTTACTTGTTTTTTTGCATTCAGCACAACGAGTTAATTTACGAAGATTATATAAAAAAGGCTGTGAAAAAAGTATTTTTTTCACAGCCTTTTTTTATTTGCATTTTTTTAGTCGAATTTTTTTTCGTACAATAATGTTGCTATCAATATTACAAAACAAGAACCTGCATTGTGAACTAAAGCTCCTGCTGTCGGATTTAAAATACCCATTGCAGAAAATATAATAGCAACAAAATTTATCAACATTGCAAGTGTGATACTGAAATGTATTGTTTTTACTGTTGCATTTGCTAATTTTTTTAGATATGGAATTTTTGTTATATCATCTCTCATAAGTGCAATATCACTGGCTTCAACAGAAATATCACTGCCAATAACACCCATTGAAATTCCAACATCGGCTTGTTTTAGAGAAGGAGCGTCATTTATCCCATCTCCAATCATACAAATTTTTTTGCCTTCTTTTTGAATATCTGAAATGATTTTGACTTTTTCTTCAGGTAATAAATTTGCTTTTACATTTTTTATGCCTATCTTTTGAGCAAAATAATTTGCTGTATTTTGATTATCACCTGTTAAAAGTATTGTAGAAATATTTAACTTGGATAATTCGTTTATAATATCTTTTGTTTCTTTACGCAAAATATCTGAAAGTGCTATAATTCCTATACATTGCATATTTTCTGCAATAATTACTGAGGCCTTGCCATTATTTTGAAGTTTTTGCAATTTGTTTTGAATATTTTCATCAAGATTTATTCTGTTTTCTTGTAAAAATTTTTCATTTCCGCAGTAAATTTTTCTGTTTTCGATTTCTGCATAAATGCCTTTGCCGCTTTTCATTGTGAAATTTTTACATTCTTTAATTTCAATCTTATTTTTGATAGCATAAGATACTATAGCCTTTCCCAATGGGTGTTCGCTTTTTGATTCTGCACTTGCCACTAAATTTAAAAGTTCTTGTTTATTTATCTTGTCATTTATTGAAATAATATCACTTACTTCAATTTTTCCTTGTGTCAATGTTCCTGTTTTATCAAATGCTATTGTATTTATTTTTCCCATTTTTTCAAGTGCTTCACCTGATTTGATAATTACTCCGTGTTTTGTAGCTTGTCCTATCCCTGCCATAATAGCAGTAGGTGTTGCGAGAACTAATGCACAAGGGCAAAATACAACTAAAATAGTAACTGCTCTTACAATATCATTTGTTGTAATTCCAACTATAATTGCAGTTATCATTGATAAAGGAACTAACCAACTTGCCACTTTATCTGCAATTCTATGTATTGAGGCTTGTTTATTTTCTGCTTCTTTTACCAATGTAATTAATTTTTGAATTGATGAATCTTCGCCAACTTTTACTGCTTTTATATCTATTGACCCAAATTTGTTTATTGTTCCAGCAAATACTTCATCATTGACGATTTTATCAACAGGGATTGATTCTCCTGTCATTATTGATTGATCTATTGAAGTTTCACCATTTATGATTATGCCATCAACTGGAATTTTTTCACCAGGTAAAATACGCAAAATATCGTCTTTTTTTATTTTATCTGCAGGAATTATTTCTTCTTTATTGTCTGTTATTTTTCGTCCTTGTGTTGGTGAAAGATTTATCAATTTTTTTAATCCTTTTTTTGCTCGTTCAGTTGTCATATCTTCTAAAATTCCACCTATTGCCATAATAAATGCAACTTCACCACCTGCAAATAGATCACCAATAGCTATTGACGAAATTAAGGCTATCGTAATTAATAACGCAGAAGATATTTTTTTTATTCCTTTGTTAAAAATTATTTTTTTTATTGCTTTGTAGAGAATAGGTAATCCACATATAATTATTGTTATCCAAGCAGGATCAATTAATATTTTAATATTATTTTTCAGTAATATAAAACTTGCAATTAGGAATATTCCGCCTATAATTGTCATTGGAAGACTTATTAAAAAGTCGTTTATTTTTTTTATCATTTTTTCCATTTTTTCCCTTGTTGACATTTTTTTTGAAAATATGTACAATTTATATGTTATAATACAAGTTGTTCATTAATTTTATTATATTTAATTTAAAGTATATTTCAACAATCAAAATTATTTATTTGTAACTTATTGAACATTTTTTAAAATTTGTACGGAGTTTTTATGGATAGAAGACAACAAAAAACAAGAAAAATTATTTTGACTGCTTTTAGAAATCTTCTTGATAAGAAAAATTTTTGTGATTTGACTGTTCAAGAAATCATAGATGAGGCAAATGTAGGAAGAAGCACTTTTTATTCACATTTTGAAACAAAGGATTTTCTGTTAAAAGAAATGTGTTTAGATATTTTCAATCATGTTTTTGAAAAAGATACCAAGAAAGAATTTAGTAACGATTTTTCAATAAGAGATGAACTAATACATATTTTGTATAATTTGAAAGAACATAGCAGTAATTTAAAAGGGTTGTTTTATTGTAAATGTGGAAATATTTTTATGAAATATTTTAAAAACTATCTTTTAGATATGTTTTCACCATTTATAAAAAAAATGAATCATAAAGCCCCTGATGATTATGTTTCAAATTTTTTTGTTTGTGCTTTTGCCGACACTGTAAAATGGTGGATTATAAGGCATAAAGAATATACACCTGAAGAAGTTGCAGACTTTTTTATGGAGTCTACCAACACGCCTTATTCCAAATAGTGTATTTCATAAACAAAGGAGAAAAAAATTGGAGAGAAAATATTAAGAGGAACATTAAGGCTCCTTAAATTTTCATTAGAAAAATAAGCTCCTTAATGAAATTAAGGAGAAAAAAAATGGGAGAAAACATATATGCAAGACTTACCAATAGGTATTCAAACATTTGAAGATATTCGAAATGAAGATTTTGTTTATGTAGATAAAACTAAACATTTATTTAATCTTGTTAGAAAAAAAGGAGTTTATTTTTTATCTCGTCCTCGTCGTTTTGGAAAATCCCTTACTTTATCAACATTGGAGGCAATGTTTCAAGGTAAAGCTGAATTATTTAAGGGTCTTTATGCTGAGGAATGGGTAAAAGAGCAAGCTAAAAATCCAAATCCAGTTATAAAAATAGATATGAGTGTTTTAGCTTCTTATGAAAATAAAAAAGAGTTAAAACACTCAATCATAAATTATCTTGTTAGATATTATATAAAAAAATATAAACTCGATATAGTTGTTCAAGATAATGCTGATGATGTTTTTCTTGATTTAATAAATGAATTATATGAGCGTTTTGGACCTGTAGTAGTTCTCATTGATGAATATGATAAACCAATGACAGACAATCTAAACAATTTAGAAAAAGCAAATGAAATGCGAGAAACTCTTCGTTCATTTTACAGTGTTTTAAAAGGTTGCAGTCAAGTAAAATTTTTAATGGTAACAGGTGTATCA
>JBGUKW010000255.1:0-7680 GCA_045114665.1 Candidatus Xenobia bacterium
CATATATGAAGCACAAAAAATTATAAATGAGCAATCAAGTAAGTCTTCAATCTCAAAAGCAGAGCTGATAAAAAAACTTAGAAGAAAAGATTTTACAGAAGAACAAGCAATATATGGTGCTGAAAACAGTGGAATAGATTTCTATTTACAGGCATACAAAAATGCAGAAAATGAATGTAAAAAAGCACATGGAATTTCAAAGAAAAAACTTGAAAAAGAATTAAAAGAAAAATCATTTACAGATGATGAAATTGCCTATGCTCTTCAATACTGCACAGCAGACTGGAAAGAACAAGCTATAAAAAGAGCTAAATCAGTCACAAGTCCAAATTATTCTATTGCACAATCTAAACTGGATCTAAAAGAAACACTTATGAAATATGGTCTATTTACAGAAGAAGAGGCAATATATGCTGTTGAAAATGCCCAAATAGATTGGTTAGAACAAGCCAAAAAGCATGTAAAGGCAAGATTAAATAGTCTATCTGCAGATTCTTATGAAACATTGAAAGAAAATATGGAACAACATAAATACACTCCTGAAGACATCGAAAATGCTTTAAAAACAGTAACAGAAGACGACTGGAATAAACAGGCTGTAAAAGTTGCAAATAGCTATATTAAGCTAAACAGCTCGCTATTTAAAAGTGATACAAAAGAGCAAGCCGAAAAATTTATGATGGAAAATCTAAAATTCACTCCTGCACAAGCTAAATATGCAATAGATCATGCAAATTGGAAATAAAATAAAACAAATATGAAAAAAAATTTAATTATAATAACCATAATAACAGTTTTATTAATAACAATAGTTTGTTTGATTATTTTCTTATATCAAAAACCTAATCGAATACAACAAACTCCAATGCCTCCTACAACAACGACTGTTCCAGCACCACTAACAACACCAGAGAGCACAACACCGCCTGTTACCGAAACACCGCCAGAACAGCCATCTACAGAACTTGACGAAACAATAGAACCTCTAACATCAACAGAAGATAAACCTATACAACCTCCTAAAAAAACAAAAAGACAGTTAAAAGAGGAGCAAAGAAGAAAAGAGGCGGCAGTAAAAATAGCTAAAGACTATGTAAGTAACAAAAATTTTACTCTTACAGCACATTCTTTTTACAGCATTAAAGAATATCTTGAAGAAAATAAAAAATTTAGTGCTGAAGAAGCTGAATATGGTGCAGAAAATTGTGGGGCTAATTGGAATGAAGAAGCAGTAAAAGCTGCTAAAATGTGCCTTGAACTTGAAACAAAAGTAAATTTTTCATATTCTAAAAAAGAACTTTCAAAATCTATTGAAAGACAATGGAAATTTACTCCTGAACAAGTATCTTATGGTGTAGAGAATTGTGGAGCTGATTGGAATAAACAAGCTGAAAATTATGTTAAAGTAATGTTGGATAAAAATCCAAACATAAAAAAAGAACAGATTGTTAAAACTCTTACAAATAAGGGATTTAACAAAGAAGAAATCAATCATGGCATAAAAGCCTGTAAAGTAAAATAATAATAATTCGTAAATTAGAGCGTGTTTTTAAACTAACAAGTTAAATAGGCAAAAATAGAGTTTACCAACACATCCTAAAGAATAACATTTTCAAAATAACTCTATCATTTTAATGATGGAGTTATTTTTTTATGATAGAGTTATATCTATTTAAAATTTGTTCAGCTGTGTTTTCTATAGAAAAATTTTTTCTAATGCTTTTTTTTGCATTTTCAGAAATTTTTTTATAAAAATCTTTGTCTTTATATAATTTTGTCATATATTCTGAAGCCTGTTCAATATTTGGATCAGCCCATTTAGGAATTAATTTTCCTTCAAAAAGTGGCAAATAAATAATATTGTCCTCAACAGGTATTAAATCATAATCTACAAGACAAGAATTTTCTGAGTTCATAAAATCCAAATTGGCAGAATAGCCAGTAGCAATAGAAGGAATACCCAAATACATTGCCTCTGCAGGAACAAGCCCAAATCCTTCACTTCTGTGTAAAGAAACAAAAACATCACAAGATCTCAATAGAGAATTAAATTCTATTTTTGGCAACGATTTTTCAAAAAATATTATATCTTCTCTATCTGAAAGACTATCTTTTAATTTGTCAATTTCTTCTTTTTTAGCATTTCCTATTTTTAATAACAGAATTGTATTATCTGAATTTTTAAAAGCTCTTTTATATGCTTCAACAGCTCCATAGGGATTTTTTCTCATAGCTCCACTATTAAAATCATAAGCTACAAAAAATACAAATTTATCTTGTGGAATCCCAAAATAATTTCTGTCAAATTTATCATCATAATCGACAGAAATACCATAAGGTATTGTATTTACAGCTACTTTAGTTTTTTTTTCAATAGCTTTTGAATTAAAAACAGAAGGAGTCCATATTTCATCAGGAAACAAAAAATAGTCATCCCAAACATCAGGATAATCTTCAAGTTCCCATAGCCAAATACATATATTATAGTGATTCTGCCAAAAACTTTTTGGAAAAGAAGAAAGATGTATAAAAAAATCTCTTGGATTGACATGAACAATATTAATTCCATATTTTGGATTATCAGAAATATGATCTGCAAAAAAATCAGGACAATTTTTTTCATTTGAATATTCTGTTTTCAAATCAATCAAATCAAATGGAATATTGGATTTATGAAGACCTTTTGCAATAATTCTACTTCCCTGCCCTACTCCTGAATTAGAAGATAAAAAACCAAATAAATTTACCCCATTTTCAAATTTAGAAGGATCATAATTTCCAGAATAATTCCACGAAAATGCCTTTTTCTGAATTAACACAGATGCAGAATTAATCAATGAAGCAGGAAGAATACGCTTTATAAACTCTTTATTTTTATTTGCAAAAGAAATTAGTAGATTATATATTTTATCAATCATAGTATTTTTGGGGCTGTGAAAAAATTAAATACTTTGTTATCTTCTTTCGCAACTTTTTAGGTGCAATACACTCACTACAGACATTCGCAAGCTCATGATTTCGTTCGTTTCACTGCATCGCACAAAAGTTGCTCATTTAAATTTTAGTAAGAATCACTAAAAGCGATAGCCAATTTTGAATTGAAGGCGACAGATTCTGCAACTTCTCTTATAAAAGTTTTGTCTTTTTCCTTTTTTAAAAGTGAAGAAGCAATATCAAGAAATTTTTCTTGTGTACATAGCTTCTTTTTATTTAATCTTTCATCGGTCAAATAATTTTCAATATATTTCCAAGTTTTATCTGCTGTATTTTTCCAAGTAAATTTTCTGGATTGCACTTTTGAATTTTCTAATAATTTATTGTAAAAATCAGGTTCTTCTATTGCTTTTTTTATTTTTTCCGCAATAGAAGAAATAGAAGTTGGCTCAAAAAGTGCTTCACTATATCCTACAACTTGTGGGATAGATGCACTATTTGAAGCAATTACTGGAGCAGAACAGGACATAGCTTCAAGGGGTGTTAATCCAAAACCTTCATCAAGGGAAGGGAATACAAATAATTTACAAAGATTGTAAAAAATTCTCAAATCTTCATCTGAAACAAAAGTAGCAAAATCAATCTCTTTTTCAGATAACCCAAATTTTTTTGAATAGTCTTTTAAAGCATTAGCCCCTGACTCATCTTTTCCACATACAATAAAAAGGCTAACATCAAGTGAACTTATATTACATTTTGCAAATGACTCAATGAGTTTTCTTACATTTTTTCTGTGATCGATTCCACCCGAATATAAAATAAAAGGTTTTTCTATTCCATATTTTTTCAAAAAAGATTTTTTTTCATCATCTGAAATCTCAATTTTTTTCCAAAAATCAGATGTAGCAGTATCAACAGAAAAAATATTTTCACAATTTTTTATAATATTTTTAGCTTCTTCTCCAACAAAATCTGAAATAGAAAGACACAAAAAATCATCTTTTAAAAAAGATATTTTTCTATTATACCATTCTTCGCGCCAACCAGAAAGATATTCATCTTTATAGTGCATTGGAATAAAATCATATAAAATAATCCCCGTTGGAATATATGAATACTCATTTAGGGATGATAAACTAAAATAAGAATCAAAATAACTATAAACCAAAACAAAATCAGGATTCAAACAAGAAATAGTATATTCTCTCAAAAGTTCTGAAACTCTTATTCTATTTTTTTTCACCAAATTAAAATCAAACCAATTTTTTTGATTATTTTTCAATGAAATAGGAAGAGAATATGTAATTATTTTTTCATTTGGATATTTATTTTTTATTTCAGAAATATTATCAGATGAATCATTCAACAATAAAAAAACTTCAACATCATTTGGCTTATTTTTCAATAATTCCAAAGAATGATTCAAAGTCCACCTTCCAATTCCACGAAAAGATGATTCTCCTTCAAGTGCTTGAATGTCTAAAAGAATCTTCTTCATTTTTTCTCCTATTTCTGTTTTTCTATCCTCATCATCAATTCATCATAAATTTTCTGTCCTTCCTCAGTAAAAATCAATTCTTCTTTATGATTATTTACAATATTATTTACCGAAGAAGGAGCAATAATAGACAAAACTTTTGCTTCGAGAGGAGGAACAAGGTGTATGACCTTTTTTATAAACTTAGTAAACCAAGGAAAATGCGAAGCCACTGTAGCAGAAAATTTAATTATTTGTTTTAAAATAGTAATTGGAGAACATATAATTGTTGTAATCATTCTACCTATCTTATAAGACCAAGAATTTTGTATATTATCAAATGCCTGTCTTAAATCATTATTTTGCCTTTGCAATGAAATTATTGTATTATTTTTGTCAGAAATTAATTCAAGTTGTTTTATAATAATTTGCTCTTCAGCTAAATCAATATATTTATATTTTAAGTTATCCATTTCATCAAAATAAAAATTATAAAATTCAAAACTTAGTAAAATATTTTTAAACATATAAAGAGATATCCCTTTATAAAAATAAAAAAATAATAGAGAAAGGAAAAATTGAACATTTAAAGAAGGAATTTAAAGAAAATATATAAGAAAATGCAAAAAAATAATATAATAATGTCTTTAATAAATAAATTCATAGCAAAAGCAAATAAAATAGCTAATAAAAACCATTTTATTTTAAATTCAATAAAAAAAATTATAAGTCTATGTCCATATTTAGAAGAAAAAATATGTAAAACTATAGATAGGGAAAATATAAAAAAAATAACAGAGAAAACAAGTAAAGAATTATTACTGTCTAAAACAGGACAAGAAATATTCGATATAATATCTTCACCAAACTTCGAAAAAAAAGCAAAAAACAAGCAAGATATAAAATCAATATTAATATCAATAGATGATTTATTTTTAAATAAAAAAATAGACAAACAAACAGCTTTACAAGAATTGTCAAATATAATTTCTTCAGAATACGATGAGATTATATTAAAAAATATTGCTCAAAGAACAGCTGAATATCTATATGATAGAAAAGATAATTATATTTTTTTAGAACTTTCTGAATTAACTAAAAAAGATGCAAAAACAGGTATTCAAAGAGTTTCAAAAAATGTACTAAAATTATTACCTAAAATTTCAAAAAAAACATGTATTCCAATATACTCAGATAAAAAAACTTATGGATTCAAAAATTCTGCAAAATTAACAGAAGATGAGCAAAAAAAAGACGAAGAATATATTGAATTTATATCTAATGATATAATATTTTTTCCAGAATTATCAATAGAACAAACTATTGATAAAGAAGAATACTTAATGTTCTTAAAACAAAAAGGAATAAAAATAATTTATTTCATACATGATTTAATTCCAATAATAAATCCCGAAACATGCCAAAACGGTATGGTAGAACTATTTCCAATGTATATAACTTCTATTTTAAATTGTGCAGATGGAGCTATATGTAATTCAAAGGCAACAGCAGATAATTTAAAAGAATATATAAAAGAAAATAGACCTGATAGAATTGAGAATTTCAAAATAGAATGGATTCATTTGGGAAGTGATTTTGAAAATAGCTCAAATTCTAATAGGATACCAGAAGAAGCAAAATCTGTATTTCAAGCAATGGAATCGAGAATGACATTTTTGGCGGTAAGTACAATAGAGCCTCGAAAAATGTATGACCAAATACTAAATGCTTTTAACATACTTTGGGATAAAAACCAAGATATAAATCTTGTTATCGTAGGCAAAAATGGATGGAATACAGAGAAATTAGTCAAAAAAATAGAAAATCACAGAGAAATAAATAAACGATTATTTAAATTATCTACTATAAATGATGAATATCTAAACAAAATTTATGATAAATCTTCAGCCTTAATAATGGCCTCAAAAGCTGAAGGATTTGGACTTGGAATAATTGAGGCAACATATCATAAAAAGCCTTTAATTATAAGAGATATTCCAGTATTTAGAGAGATAGCAGGAGAGAATGCTTTTTACTTTACTGGATTTGAAGGCAAAAACTTAGCAAATGCCATAGAAGAATGGCTAAAATTGTATAAAGAAAATAAACACCCAAAATCAAACAATATAAAATATTTAACTTGGAAAGAAAGTATTTCAATGTTAAATAAAAAATTGGAATCAATAAAAAAATGAATATTATAAATAAAATAATAACAATATCTCACAAATTTGTTTCAAAACATCCCTTTATTTTGAACACTATAAAAAAAATAATAAGTATATGCCCATATTTAGAAAAAAAAATATGTAATACTATAGACAATCAAAATAGACAAAATAAAAATGAAGAAATAATTCAAGATTTTGTATTACTTACAAAAATTGGTAAAGAGATATTCAATATAATATCGTCTCCAAAATTTGCAAAAAAAGCAAATAAAAAACAAGATATAAATTTGATATTAAATTCAATAGATAATATTTTTCAGAAAAAATTAAATAAAAAAAATGCTTTAAAAAAATTAGAAAAAGTTATACATAAAGATTATAAAGAAAATACTCTAAAAATTATAGCACAAAGAACAGCAGAATATCTCTACGATAGAAGAGAAAATTTTATATTTGTAGATTTATCTCTTTTAGCAATAAATGATGCAGGAACGGGAATACAAAGAGTTTGTAAAAAAATTTTAAACTTTCTTCCTAATTTAAGTAAATATAAAGTAATACCAGTCCACTCTCCACAAAATGAATTTGAAAAATATGGTTTTAGATATTGTTCAAAAATTGCTGAAAGTGAAGAAAAAGAAAATGAAGAAGTAATAGAATTTACAAAAGGCGATATATTATTTTTTCCTGAATTGTCAATAGAACAGTGTATGGGAAAGAGAGATTATTTACGATTTCTAAAAAAAAAGGGAGTAAAAATAATAAACTTTATATATGATTTAATTCCAATAATAAATCCCGAAACATGCCATAACGGTATGGTAGAAGTATTTCCAATGTATATAAATAGTGTACTTGATTATGCAAATGGCTCAATATGTGACTCACAAGCCATTGCAAAAGATTTAAAAGAATATATAAAAGAAAATAGACCAGATAGAATAAATGATTTCAAAATAGAATGGATCCATTTGGGAAGTGATTTTGAAAATAGTTCCAATTCAAAGGGAATACCAGAAGATTCAAATAATGTTTTCAACACAATAGAATCAAAAATAACATTCTTAGCTGTTAGTACAATAGAGCCTCGAAAAATGT
>JBGUKW010000256.1:0-9219 GCA_045114665.1 Candidatus Xenobia bacterium
TGTTCTCTCCTCCTCTTGATTTTTTATAAATTTTACTCGATCATCAATCATGTTAACCAAGGGATTATCAACTTTATTTCCGTTAATATAAGCAAACAGAGCCTCTAAATCAGCATTTACATTTTTATCTTTTTTACCTTTTGTTGATACAAGAATTTTTGTAACATCATCTTTTAATTCAATTTCTTTATTTTCCCTGCAATAATTTTTAAATGTATAAATCTGTTGCTCTCCACCAAAAAGTTTAAATGGGCATATAAAAATTATATATAATTTTTTAAGCTGTTCATAATCTTGTCCAACATACAAAATCGAAGCATCAATTAATGCCTGATAATATCTGAGTCTTTTCGCAAACTCTTCTTCTTTTAAGGCTTGAACTTGCATTTCAATATCATATATTACACCATTTGAATCTTCTAAATATACATCAAGCCTAATACCCTTATTATCATAATTTTCTTTAAAAATTACTTCTTTTTGTATGTATTCAACTTTAATTATTTTGATGTTCAAAAGTGTTTCAAGAACCCTTGTACAGATATCTATTTCGCACATGACCCTCTTGAACAAATAATCATCTTGAAAAGTTAATTCTTCCCAAGTTTTTCTTTTTCGTTCTTTAATTTCTACAGCTATTTCATTATTTTCAATTTTTGTATTTTCTGTATCCATAATTCTTTCTTAAAACAAACTTATTTTTTATAATTATACAATATTAACAACAAAAAAGCAATATTTTTTATCTTTCATAAAATTATTAGGCTCGGGAACCCAATTACTTTAGGTCGTTGGTAGTTGACTCTACACTAAATAAAAAGTGACATAGCAAAAACTAAAAAATTAATTTCCACTCTTTCCTCCAATTATCCGCTCTAAATCTTCCCTATACTCCTCTATTAAAACAATATCATCACCATTACATTCAACAGCTATATCGCCAATTTCTTCAAAAAGAACATCATTAAGAGAATCAGCAAAAACTTGAGGCATTTTATTCAAAATTCTAAGAGTTTCTTTAACTGAATCCCCATTTAAAATCATATTCAAAATTTGCACTTGCTCTTTATCTAATGTCAAAGACATATTTTTATTAGAAACATCAACAACAGAATCAAATTGTTTAACTTCTTCCTTTTTGATTTCCTCAAATTTTTCTTCTTCTGTCAACAAACTATCACGAGTAATAATGGCATTTTGGCGAATTTGTTCGAGATTGTCATAACAAATATTAATTTTTGGCTTTGAAGCCTCCAATTTTTTCTGTTTATCTGCATCTATTATAGCCTGTATAAAAGGAGTAGCCCAAGCCTCATCATAGATTTCTTTTAATGGACGACCAACTTTTAAATATATTCGTAAAAGCCTATCTGCTTCATGCAATAATCCTTTAAAACATTTTTTATTGAAAAACTCTTCATAATACCACTGTATCTTCCACTTTCCCTTTTTACATACATACTTATGACACTCATTCAATTCACAAATCAAAGAATCTGGTTCCTTCTCTCTATAATAAATAGCATTGCCCATAGGATACCAATCATAATAACGAAATCCTCCAAAACAAACTGCAAATAGTCTTCTGCCATTCTTGTTAAAATTTTCAAGTGCATATTTCCAAATCCGTACAAAAAGTCGTTTTCCTTCGGATTCGTTATCTTGTAAAACTGGCGATAATGTTATTTTCTTTCCACCAAATTTTACAAAAGCATTAAATATTTCATCATCACTATATTCATTTGGCTTTTTAAGTGCGAGCAATGCCTTATCAAATGCCAATATTTCTGGATCTGTATATTGTCGAACAACATCTGGAGAAAATCCACTGGCAACTGCTAATTCCATCATCCATCTATTGACATTTAATTTCATATTGGCATCACCAATACCTGAATCAATAAATTCTTTCTTAAATTCCTTTAGTTTTTTCAAACTTTCTTCAACAGATACTGTTCCTATTCCATTTAAAAGCTCATATACATAGATATATGCAAATGAAGTGCTTGTGGGTAAATATTCTCCTCTTCTAACATGAGTACGCCAGGTAAAATAGCCTCGTAATTGTTCAATATCCAAATCATTATACGATGGAAAATAATGCAGAAAATTGCCATTCCAAGGTTTGTCGTCCTCATAATCTTCCATAAATTTACCCTGAATATAGAAATTTTTTCTAAATCCATTATTAAAAACATAAAGTTCTTGCATATCCCTTATTTTTTGGGGAATTGAATCTTTCGCTTTATCTCTGAGGTTATCTACTTTTTTCTGGAAACTAGAACTTTCCTTAGGTAATTTTTCTTCATCGGCAAAAGGCAGAAGTGTATCTTGATATTCACTTTGATCAGTATTATTATTTTCTAAAACGATTTCATAGCCATTCTGTTTATAATTCTCAGATAAATCCATATAATTAAAATCCTATAGTCTTTCTAATTTAACGACTGTTTCAACATGTGCTGTTTGTGGAAACATATCTATTGGCTGTATTTTAACAGGAGGAAATCCCTTTTCAGAAAATATTTTCAAATCTCTTGCAAGTGTCGCTGGGTTACAAGATACATAGACAATATGATCAATATCATTTGATGTCAACAGCTCAATAACAGAAATATCAAGCCCCTTACGAGGAGGATCGACGAGAGCATATTTTACATTTGACATATCAATATTATTTACATAATCTTCCATTTTAGAACAGACAAATTCAGCATTGTTTATATTGTTTTCTTTGAGATTTCTAAGAGCTTGTGAAATTGAGATTATATTTTCTTCTATACCTACAGTCTTTTTAAATATATCCGAAGCAAAAAGGCTAAAAAAGCCACTTCCACAGTAAGAATCAAGAAAAACAGAATCCGATTTTTCTGGCAAAAAACTTTTTACAGTTTTTACCATTTCACAGGCAGAATTATAATTTACTTGAAAAAAAGATTCACAATTTATCCTTATTGACTTATCAAAAATTTTTTCACAGATAGAATCATCTCCAAATATAATTTCACTTTCTTTTCCATAAATTACATTTGTATTTTCTCTGTTTATATTTATCGAAACTGATTTTATCTCTGAAAATTCTTTTACAAGATCAGAAGCAAACTTTTTTAATAGTGTCGATTTTTTAGAAGAAACAAGAGTTATACAAACTTCATTTAGTGAAGAAGTTCTTATAGAAAAATGCCTCAAAAAATTCAATTTAACATAAGTTTTAGTATTTAAAATTTTTTCCGCAGATTCTAAAATTTTATTTGAAAGATCACTCTGAAGAACACACTTTTTTATATTTACAAATGAATGAGAATTTAAAGAATAAAGCCCCAATTTTTGTTTTTCAACTACAAATTGAACTTTATTTCTATAATAAAAAGGTTTTGAAGGTATTATATTTTCGATTATATTTGTTGAATCTATTCCACCAATTCGTTTTATCTGCTCAACTATATTATTTTGCTTAATTTTTAACTGTTCATCATAAGAAATATGCTGTAATTGGCAACCTCCACAAATTCCAAAATATGGACATTTAGGATTAACTCTCAAATCAGAAGGATTTAAAAGAGAAATTATTTTTCCAACAGCATAATTTTTACTGACTTTTGTTAAAATAATCTCAGCCTTATCTTTTGGAGAGCCACCATTTATGAAAACAACAAAATCATCTATTTTAGCAACAGCCTGACCTTCAGAAGTTATTCCAATTATATCAACAATAAATTTTTGACCTTTTAAAAACTTTTCCAATTCTTTCTCCCATTTGTCTTTTTAAGTCTGTCTAAAATTTCTACTATATTTTATTAAATCGGCAGTTAATCGTTTCTTTCAACAACTACTTCAAAATTTGATTTAACATTATCTAAATGCCAATGCTGACCAACATTTTTACCAGATAAAGCAAGTGATAACAATAAATCGGCAAGTTCTATCAATTCCGAAGGTGTGCCACTTATGCGAAGTTGATTATAATCTGTATTTACATCAAAAATTATTCCATCTCCACTTTCATCTTGCGAATATTTCCAATTTTCAGATAAATATTTTTCAATTAAAAATAAATTCTTCATAAAATTAAAACCTATTATCAAATTCTAATGTGAATGTTCTTCATGTGAATGTTCATCATGCGGAAGATTATCATGAGCTTCTTCGGCCTTACTTACCCATTCTTTAGCTTTATTTAAATTCTTCTCTACACCATAGCCATTTTCATACATTTCAGCAATATTATACATTGCTTCAATACAACCTTTATCTGCTGATTTAGTAAACCATTCAAGAGCTTTTTTATAATCTTGTTTTATTCCATTACCTTTATAATACATCCAACCGAGATTATTCTGGGCCATAAAATGACCTTTATCTGCTGATTTAGTATAATATTCAAAAGCCTTTTTATAATCTTGTTCTCCAGCAAGTCCTTCATCATAAATGTAACCAACTTGTAATTGAGAATATTCATATCCTTTTTCAGCAGACTTCAAAAAATATTCAAGAGCTTTTTTATAATCTTGTTGAACACCTTCTCCAGTGTAATACATCTTTGCAATATTCTGACAAGCCAAATAATTACCTTGTTTAAAAGCAGAATTATAATATTTCAATGCTTTTTCATAATCTTTAGAAACTCCTTGACCTTTGAGGTACATTGCTCCTAAATTATTTTTTGCCATAGAATTACCTTGATTAGCTGATTTTTTATACCACTTAAAAGCCTCTTTAGAATTTTTTGTAATTCCTAATCCCTCATCATACATATATCCAAGTTGCAACTGAGAGTCTTCATTTCCTTTTTCAGCTGACAAAGTTAAATATTTAAATGCCTTTTTATAATCTTTCTTTACTTTATCTCCATTTAAATAAATTATGCCAAGAGAATGTTGTGCATCTTCTTTCCCAGCTTTTGCTTCTTGTTCCAATTTTGAAATTTCACTATTTTTATTACCATCAGAACAACCTGTACTAAAAACAAAACAAAAAAATAGCGAAAAAATAAACATCAATTTTAAATAATTATACAAATTAATCTCCCCCAATAACTTTAACTGTTTTTATCAGTTTTATCAGCTTTATCATACCAATATTGTGCTTGTGTCAAATCCTTTTCAACACCTTCACCCTTGGAATACATATTTCCAAGATTGTTCATTGCTCTAACATTCCCTCTTTCTGCTGCAGTTTTAAAAAATTTAATAGCTTCACCATAATTTTTTTCAACTCCATGACCTTCATGATACATCCAACCAATATTATTTATGGCATCAGCATCGCCTTGTTCTGCAGCTAATACATATAATTTCAATGCCATATCATAATCTACAGGTACTCCCTGACCATGGTAATACATATATCCAAGATGTATTTGTGAAGGAGCATAACCTGCTTCAGCAGCTTTTTTATGCCATTCAACAGCTTTTTTGTAATCTTTTTGAACTCCAAGTCCCTGTTCATACATATAAGCAAGATTACATTGAGCTTTATAATGTCCACCTTTTGCAGATCTCTCATAATATTCACATGCTTTTTTATAATCTTGCTCAAATCCATACCCATATTGATACATCCAACCAAGGTTATTTAGTGCATTTACCTGATTTTTTTCAGCAGCCTTGAACAAAAAAGGTTTAGCTTTTTCATAATCTTTTTGACATATATAGCCATATCCAATTCCATTAAGTTGCCAAGGGTCTTCAATAGTTTTATATGATTCATCCTGTTGTGTGAATATATTAATTTTAGACTGTGGATTTGATTTATTAAGAGCATTAAAACAGTAATATGTACAAACTCCTACAATATAAATAACCGCAAGCACTAATATAAAATTATTTTTATTTTTGTTCATAAAAATCTTCCCCTAATATTATTTAGCTTTATTATACCAATACTCTGCTTCTTTTAAATTTTTTTCAACGCCTTCACCTTTGGAATACATATCTCCAAGATTAATCATAGCATGTTTATTACCATTATCTGCAGCTATTTTAAAAAAATCAATTGCCATGCTATAATCTTGTTTAACCCCAAGTCCATATCTATACATATCACCAAGATTTTCACAACCCAAATAATTTCCTTTTTGATAAGCTGCTTGAAAATACACCATAGCTAAGCGATAATTTTGCTGGACAAATTTTCCATCTCTATACATAACTCCAACATTATTTAAAGCTATAGGATTTCCCTGATCGGCTGATTGGCGATAAAAATTAAAAGCCTTTTCATAATCTCGTTGCACTCCTAAACCTCTTTCATACATAATACCAAGATTTACTCGTGAATCATTATTCCCATTGTTTGCAGATTTTTCAAACATCTTAGCTGCCTTGTTATATTCTTCTTTAGCTAAATAAACATATCCAAGACTATTTAATGCCTTATGATTTCCTTGTTGTGCCGATTTTTTATATAATTCAAATGCTTTTTTATAATCTTTTTTTACTCCAAGCCCCTGTTCATATAAATTTCCCAAATTATTTTGTGCCTCTGCATTTCCCAAATTTGCAGATTTTGTATAATATTCAACAGCCTTTTCATATTTTTCTTCATTATAATAATGAGAAGCTATATAAAAAAGTTGCTTATCATCATTTAATTTATTTATATCTTCTTTCAAATAATTCAATACAAATTTTTTTTCAATTTCCTCTCTTGCATACTTAATCAATTCTTCTGCATTAGGAAGACCCGATTTTTCAAACAATTCAAGAGCTTTTTCATAATCTTGTTCTACTCCTGTACCATTATAATAGCACAATCCTAAATTAAATAGTGCATTATTATGCCCTAATTCCACCGACTGTTTAAAATATTCAATAGCTTTTTTATAGTCCTTTGCAACACCAAGCCCCTCTAAATAAATACATCCAAGAGTATTAATTGCATTTTTTTGTTTTTTTTCTGCTGCTTTTAACAAAAAAGGCATAGCCTTATCATATTCTTGTGATCCCATATATTCATGAGCAATTACATTTAATGTCCAAGGATCTTCAATTGTTTTATATGATTCTTCCTTTTGTTTGTCTGATTCATTTTGAGATGAAATAGGATTACTATTAGAACTTAATTTATTAATCCAATTATAGCCAAAATACACACAAAGACCCAAAATATAGATAATTGCTATAATAAATATAACATCTTTTTTATAATCCATATCAATGCCACCTTTAAATATTTTGAAATATCCAATCAATAATCAAAGATTTACTACATCTTTTTACAGAACCTTGACAAAAAGTTGGCTTTCCCCCACCTTTTCCATCAAATTCTTTATTCAATTTATTTACAAAATCTCTACAGTTAAAATCAGAATCTTTTGAAGCAGAAACTACATATTTTATCGAATCGACATCTAATTTTAAAAGAACAGAAATAGAATCATTTTTTTCAGTTATATTTGATGATAATTTTGCAACATCTCTAAGAGAAATTTCATTTTCAAATTCTACAATAACACGATTTTTGCCAACAATTTTAGCTTTGTCATATAGCATATTAGCTTCATTTACAATAAATTTTGACAAAAGCTCTGAATATTTAGCCTTTTCATCTGACAATTCAGCTTTTAATTTATTTATTCCATTTAAGATCTCATCATATTTTAATGATAAAAGAGAAGTGGCTTCTTTTAAAACATCATTTTTGCTATCATAATCATTTAATGCTTGCTTGCCACACAAAAAAGTTATCCTTGTCCCACCTTTATATCTCTCATGTCGGATAATTTTAATTATTCCAACTTCAGCTGTATATGCAACATGTGTTCCACAACATGCACAAAGATCGATTGTTCCAACTTCTACCATTTTAATAGGTTTATCTGTTACAGGCATTTTTCTTGGCTTCAAATTTGCAAGTTCATCTTTAGAAGGAAAATAACATTTCACTTTTTCATTTTTCCAAACAGCTTCATTTGCTTCTAATTCAGCAAATTTTACTTGTTCATCTGTTAGCTCTTTTTCCAAATCTATTGTATTAAAATCACTTCCTGTATGAAAACCAACATTTTTAATGTTGAATTTTTTTTGAATTATACCTGAAAGAATATGTTCACCTGTATGAATCTGCATATTTTGGAATCTATGTTCGAAATCTATCTCACATTTAACTTTTATTCCAATTTCCAATAACTTATCCGAAGAATGATATACAATATTATCTTCTTCAAAAACATAATCAATATTAGCTTCACCAATTTTTCCAATATCTGAAGGCTGTCCTCCCCCCTCAGGAAAAAAAGCTGTCTCATCAAGAACAATAACTTTCTTACCATCTTTTTCAAAAGAATTCAAAACAACTGCTTCAAACTCTTTTATATAACTATTCAAATCATATTTTCTTTCAGTCATAAGCCCCTCTTCAGTCATAAGTTCTTCTTTGTAAATATAAACAAAATGTTGTGCTAATAAAAATTTTTGCTACGAAAAATAATTTCGTAGCAAATTTTTAAACTTTTAATATAAATATATTAAAAAATCATATATTAAATTTAGGAATTATACTTTGAATATAAAGAGAAATCTTTGGGAAATAATGGAAAAACATCACAAACATACCTGTTGGTAAAATTAAAGATACATAAATTTCCAACATACTTAACTCTTGAATCTCACGAAGACCTTTGTATAAAATATTAAAAACAATAATAATACAAAATATTCCAGAGATAATACACCAAAAATTAAAATTTCCATAGAGAAATACACCACAAAATTTATTAAACCACAAAAACATAGTCAATAAAAATATTATTAAAATTGAATAAACAAATAATCCTGCACCAAATGAATAGAAAACAATTCCATATTCATCTATCAATTTTCCAAAACCTTTAAACACTGAAATAGCAATCATATATATTAACAAAGGTATAATGATTATTAAAACAGAAATTCCAGCACAGAACACAACATCTGAAATCAAATGCTTTAAAATTAAATCCATCGGTACTGAAGCAGAAGTTGAATTTGCAATACTCCAAAGAGCATTTCCTCCTGAATATACAAAAGCAAAAAGACACATTGCATAAAAGAAGAAATTTATAGATTCACCTAATTTTACTAATCTTGAATTAAAAAAATGAGTTGGATTTACAATTAACTCTTTACAAGCATTATAAATGAAACCAAAAGAAAAATCAGGTTTTTCTTCTACATATTCCTCTTCGGCTTTTTCTTCCTCTTCGGCTTTTTCTTTCTCTTCGGCTTTTTCTTCTTCTTC
>JBGUKW010000257.1:0-3508 GCA_045114665.1 Candidatus Xenobia bacterium
CTTCTCGCTCTTAATATGAGTTTTTTGGATTTTTTGGTCGAGAAAAATAAGATTTTTTTGATTTTTGGTAGAAATGTACAAAAAAAACAAGAAAAATTAGCTACACAACTTTTTTTTCTTTAAAAAACTCATATTAAAGGTAGAAAATAAAATAAAATTTGCCAAAAAAAAGAAAGGAAGTGGCTTCAATGAGTTTTGTTTTTCGACATAAAAAATATGAACTAGATAAAGAAGTTGTGTTATTAAAAACAATTCCGCTTATTACAATACTTGTTTTAGGAATATTACCATTTGTAATACCTACGCCCATAAAAATACCTATCGAATTTTATGGATTGTATGTGGCGATTTTAGCATTATTCAGCATTATCATTATGATGGTCCCTTGGGGAAAAGATACCAATATTTACAGATTAAAACATAAATATGTGAATAAATTTCTAAACAACATAACAACATTTAATGTATATACATCATCTTTTTTAATCATGCTGACAATTGCATCCATAGCAATATGCTTTTTACCAAAAGATGACTATATTGAAAAAAAAGATTTTAAAAACATAGATTATGTTATTGAAACAAATAAAAAAGTCAATATTCAGGATATATACAGAAAAAAATCGGATGGAATGCCATTAATAAAAGCATACTCCTATAGAAATTTAAGCAAAGAAAAATATTTTTTTGGATACATCCGAACAAAAAAAGTAGATATGGATAACAATATATATTATGATTATAAAAAAATCATTTTAACAACCAGTAAAAAGGGAAAAGAACTTTTAACCTATAATGCATATACAAATATAGCTATAGGTTCCATCAGCTCACAAGGAAAATATCAGACAGTCCTTATTCCAGAATGTTTCTTTGAAAAATAAAAAAAAGCCTTTTATAAATATACCGCGTAAAACCCACGCATAAATGCGTGGGATATAAGCGGTCCGTAGAAGAAAAATATTTTTTTAAGAAAAACCGAAAAAGTTAATTTTTTTTCGGTTTTTTTTGTAAAAACAATCATCCTTCCGCTTGAGAAGTACGGAGTTTGTCCGGAACCTCCAAAAACGGTAAACTCTGAAAATCACGGCTATATCCTATTCTATAGGTCTAGATGACCCCGTGTATAATCTAAGAACCCCACGCTTTTATGTGTGGGAGCATCAGAATCCAAACTAATTATGCAACAAACTAATGTCTGTTTCAATTCATCTCACGGACCTAAAGGTTCGAAGAGTTCTTAGCACGTTACTTTAACGATTATTTTTTTCTTTATGGTTATTTTTCCACATTTTGCGGTAATCATTGTTTTTCCCTTTTTCTTAGCTACCAGTTTTCCTTTTTGGGAAATACTTGCAACTTTTTTATTTGAGCTTTTCCATATTATTTTTTTTGAATATCCGTTAACAGAAAACGTCCCTCTTTCATTTAATTTATAACGTGACTTTCCTTTTATACATGGAGTTTTTACACTTATTGTAAAACTGTCCTTCACGATTCCATTTTCGGCGTATGCTGTAATCATGGTTTTTCCAACCCCTATAATTTTTATTTTTCCTTGCGTAGAAATTTCTGCAACATCCGAATTGGATGTTTTCCACGTAATCGTTTTGTTATCAGCAGTTTTTGGAAAAACAGTTGCTTTTGCTTGATAAGAAGTCCCAAGCTCTGCTTCTATATCGGAAAGATTAGTCTTGATTGTTTGGACTGGTGTATATGCAGAAACTTCGATATCATGTTTTTTGTCCACGGTAAAAGGAAATACTAAATCCTGAGACCAAACACCTTCCCATTTTTTAACTTCGCCATTATCTTTTATATATATTGTAATAGGATTATTTGTCTCTTCTGTTAATACTTTTACAAAAACTTTATCCCCTTTATTCAATGCATTTTTTTCATTTAATAAATTTCCATCTTCATCAAATATACTTACTAAACACTTATTTGCTTTTAATAAATTGAATGAGAATTCAGGATTATCTTCTTTAATTTCTTTTTTCTCGCATTTTTTTAAATCATAAGACCACCCTCCAACCACAATTTTTTCTGAATTGATTGCAGCAATATGGTCTTCATAAAAGTCTTTATCACCGAGATTAAAATAACTTCGGTTATCATCGGACATATCGTTCCAAGTTATATCAACATTGTACCATTTATCATTTATGCATACTTGATTCCATGCATGAGTAACATTTCGGCTGGAACCGATTACATAATTATTTTTTATTCCCGCTTTTTTTAACAATAAAGAAAATGTTTTTGCATATCCTTCGCAAACAGCCACCTTATCAATAAGGACACCCTCAATCGTATGAGCAGAACGTTCATCTTCTTTTCCATAAGAAGTATGATTTATTATTGCATCATGTATAGCAATTTCTTTTTCCTCTTCCGTCCCTTTTTCGGGAACAAACTTCATATATTCACAGACGGCATTTTCAATTTTTTCCTTGACAACATATCTTTTTTCTCCATTTGCATACCGTTCGTCGCAATGCAGAAGAATTTTTGTAGCAAAATTATGTTCATCATTATAAAAATAGCTGTATCCCAGTGTCCAAAAATATTCAGGATTATCATACAAAAAAGAAACAATAGTTTTTTTCAATCGTTCTTTTGATATAACCTGATTTATCTGGATGGTTGGTCCGGAATATATAGTATCTCCATCCGGAGTTTTCTTTTCTGAAGCATTTTTTTTAGATTTAGAAAAAGCTTTGCACTCTTCATCTAAAGCCTGATAAATGCCTTGTTCTGTATCATTTTTTAATAAAGAGTATCCATAATCCATAGAATAAGATTTTTTTGATACTTTTAAATCTGATTGTAGTAAAGAAGCTTTTGTTGTCACAACATTTTGTTTAATTGCTCGTGTTTTTAATGTATTTTCCCCACGCATAGGGCGGGCGACTTCAACAATGTTAGACAGTGCATAAACATTTCTTTTTACAACGGAACCATGAGACAAAGAGGCATCAATGACCATCCCATCCCCTATATAAGTAGCTACATGGTCAATATTTTTAAATCGCCCATTTTTTGCATCGAAATGATAGAAAAGTAAATCTCCTGCTTTTAAAAAATCGGTAGAGGATATAGTATCTGCAATCTTCCACCCCTTTTCTTCCGCATTTTTTGCTTCTTCAGCAGCCGTATAAGAACCATTTCTGGAAATATCAACACCATTTGACGCCCATGCATAATAAGCAAGTGAACTACAGTCAAAAGCATTTCCAGAATTTCTAAGTGATTTACTATATGGATAACCTATTTTATCCTGTAAAAAAGAAATTACATTAGATACATCGTTTTCTTTTAAATTATGTTTTTCCGAAACTGTCACTTTTGTTAGGTTGATTGGCTTCCAAACTAGAACATCCTTTAAATCATCTTTATTTTTTGAGATACTTGTTTTTTCTACAGAACAATATTTTTCAAAATGTGTTTTTTGTAAAGTTGCAGGCTGATAACTCATTGGATTAAACGCAAGGGATGCAGTTAA
>JBGUKW010000258.1:0-5316 GCA_045114665.1 Candidatus Xenobia bacterium
CCTGCATATTTGGCATACCCTGCATATTTGACATACCCTGCATATTTGGCATACCCTGCATATTTGGCATACCCTGCATATTGGACATACCCTGCATATTAGGCATACTCTGCATTTTGTTCGGTGGATCAATAACTCTTATGGCTCTTCCTCTTTCAGCAGAAATTCTTCTTATCATGTCATGCATGTATTCCTGTTTTTGAGGAGGTTGTTCTTCATTTGTTATTGCTGAATAATAATTAAATCCCTCATTATTTTCATACTCATTATGTTGTTTTATTGGTGTTGGAATTGTTGGATTTTTTGGTTCAATGTATGATTCATAGTCATATTGTGGATTTGGATCATAATAATTATTTTGTTGATTATTTTCATTTTCTGTATTTGTATCACCAAAAAAAGCATCTATACTTGAGTAATTTATGTTTTCATTTTGTTTATTTAGATTTATTTTAGGAGTTGCCCCTAAACTTAAACTGAGTTTTCTATTTGAAGTAGGTTTTCTATATATGGGATTTGGAGCATATACACTTTCTCTACTTTGCTTATTACTTTTTTGGAGACCTATAGGATCTGTTACTATTTTGGGCTTTCTTACCTGTTTATGTAAACTGAATCTATTTGGAGCATATACAATTTGTGGTCCTTCATTTAGTTCTTTTTCTTCTATAAATCTTTCTTTTATTAGTTGCCATCTTTTTGAATCTGTTGATAGAGAATCAAAAGAAGTTCTATTTATTGAAAATTGCCCTTTGTCATACATCAATAAGAGTATGTCATTTTTTTCAATATATTGAAGAGACCATGGAATTCCCATTTGATTTAATGAATTGAAAGGAGCATAACATTTTACATAGTTGTCAAATGTTTTTATAACTATTTCGTCTTCTGAGTTTCTAAATGCAACATAATCCATTCCCAAATTATCTAGATGTTGATCTTTCTTCATATCAAGTCTTATTGGGGCTTCTTGAAGTTTGAATAATATTGTTGCTTTGCCTTTGTCATCTTCGACTTCTACAGCTATTGTTCCAGATAGACCAACAAAGATTCTTTTTGCTGTGGCATTATATTTTAGTGTTTCTTCGCTATATACGGTGAATTCTTGTACATTTATAAGAGAAATTTTTGTCTGTCTAATACCGAGTTTTTTATCAGGTTCTACGATTGCAAGCCAAAAAAAATCTTTTGATACAGCCCATAAAAATTTATATTCTTCTGAATATTCTGATTTATGTTCATAATAATCTTTTTGGGCTGAGGTTAATAGACTGCAAAAGTGCAATCTATCTTTTATTAAGCTCTTTTTTGCTCCAGGGATTGTAAAAAAAGTTTGTACACCTTCTGCAAAGTTGTGAGTTCTATTTTGTGTACTGAAACAAAGTTGAGAACCATTTGCATTTATGTTTAAATTAGTCAATATTGAATCTGATTCGATTAAACTTTTTTTTGAAAGACATTCTATTTCTTCAGGGGTGGAATATTTATCTAGATATATTTTTATAACAGAATCATCTGCAATGGCCACAATGGTACCATTATCCCCAATAAATAATATTTTAAAAACTTTATAGGGATATTCCATTGTCCACTTAGTTTCATTATCTTGAGTGCAGGTAATTTTATTATCTTCCTGCATTGCACAATATTTTCCGTTATTACTTGCTACAAATTTAAACATAATTTTTAAAATTTCTTGAATAATATAATATTTTCCTCTAAAGAAGGTGAAAAGAAATTATTTTAGAAAATCTTTTTTTGTAAAATTAATAAATTTAGAGGTTTTATAAAAATTATGAATGTTATAGTAATTGTCGTATCTGCAATTTTTTTCTGTATATTTCTCTTTTTCCTTGCAGGGAAGATAATGCAGTGGAAACATGGGGATTGTAATATTTTTGCAGATGTAAAAAAATTGCAAAATTTTGAGTATGAAAAAGATGAAAGAGGTTTGAAACTTTCTTTTGAAGTTCCTATTGTAAATACAGGAAAACAACATGGGTTGATCATAGATCTAAACGCAAGATTACAACCTAAAGGAGATATTTTTAGATACAATATTATTTCCTGTAGAATCATAAACATGGGGAATGTTAGATTTGACGACTATTGGGAGGGTTTGGTTTTAAAGCCAAATAAAACTGCTACTTTGAAAATTCTTCTTTCGATAGAAGGCAAATTCAAGGAAGAAGACCTTGAAACATTCAATGTTGATCTTTTGATGAGACATTATGGAAGAGGTTTAATGCAGTTTAAAAGAACTCAGATTCCTTTAAAGTTTGCTGATTTTAAGAAAGCAGAAAAACCATTGAATTTAACATCAATGTTTGAAGTTCCTGACAAGCCACTTACAAAAGAAACTCCAGCTGATTTAAAATCTCTTGTAACACCTGTAAGAACTCATATTTTGATGCCTGGTGAGAAGTTGTCTGATATTATAAAGAAATATATAAAAGTTGACAAAGACAATATCTTCACTATAGCAGAAAGTGCATTGGCAATAATTCAGAGTAGGGTATATTATGTTGATGATGTAAATCCAGGAGGATTGGCTACATTTTTAAGTCATTTCTTTTTACCAGATTCAAGTCTTTCTTCTCCATACAGCATGAGAAAGGCCATGGACGAAGTTGGAACTTGGAGAATTATTCTTGCGGTTGTAATTGGTATGTTGGGTAGAATAGTAGGACGCTCTGGGGATTTTTATCGTGTTGTAGGAAAGGATGCTTCTGTTATTGATGATTGTACAGGTACTCTTCCACCATTTGATAAATATGTTGTCATGGGTCCTGCAAATGCTCAAAAAGAGATGGAAGCAGTTAAGAAAGAAACAGGCATGGACGCTGCTGTTATTGATGCTAATGATCTTCATAAATTCGATATATTGGCACAGACTGGAGATTTAAAGAAATATCTTGCAAAAGCTCTTGAATGTAATCCTGCAGGAAATGGTAATGAACAAACTCCTATAGTTTTGATAAAAAAGAAAGAAGATTGATAGGAAATAAATATGGAAAAAGAAGAAAGAAAATTGCCAAGTGATTTTTTTGAAAGATTTGAGGCTTTAGAAAATCAGGTTGCTGAGATAAAAAGTATTTTAACAAACTTGAAATCGTCAGATACTAACATAGAATCTGAAAAATTGGAACAGGTTGTCAAAAAGGTTGAAGAATCTGTTAAGGAAGTTGGAAACTCTGTTTCAGAAATGAAAAAAGAAGATTCTAATGTTGAAAATGAAACAGTAGAGGATGAAATAGAAAAAGAAGATGATGAAGAAATTTTTGAAAAAGACTCAGACGATAAAAAATCAGATAGTAGCGAAGAAACTCAGACTGATGAAATAAAAGAATCAATAAAAAAAGATCAAGTAAAATTCGAAGAGGACCCTTTTAAAAGAATTGAAGATTCATCTTCTTCTGATAAGTCATCTAATTTGGAATATAAAAGTGAAAAGATACATTATCAGGATAGCAAATCTCAAAAAGGATTTTCAGAATCTAAAGAAACAAAACCAAACAATTATATTGAATTTATTAAAAAATTCTTTTTAATGGCTTCTATAATTTTGATTTTAATCTGTGGCTCTTCTTATCTTGCAATTTATGCAAAAAATAATGTTGTAAAACTACTTATAATTCTAACATTTTCAACCATAATGACTTATGTTGGATTCCAGAATCTTTTAAAAGGTAAGAAAAATGTATTGTCTTTTTTTCTGAGTGGAACTGGTTCAGGACTTTATTTAGTAGCTATTTTGGCATCGCATTTTGCATTTAAATTTATTGATTCAACTTCTATGCTTATATTGGCTGGATTTTGGAGTTGGTCATTTATATATTCGTATAAATATACAAAACAATTTTTCATTGTAGCTATATCTTATGCAGGTGCTTTATTTGCTTCATTTTCTGGTATTGGTATAGTTTTTGATAAAACAGTTGATAATTATTGGCTTGTATATTGTTATTTAATTCTAACAGGATTTTATATAGATTATTTTTCAAAGAAATATATGACATTAAATGAATGTAAAGTTGTTGACTACATGAATTTAATATCAGGATTTGCTTTGATATTATTTGCTTTGGAAAAAGATGTTTCTACTGCTACAAGTTCTCTTTTATTGTTAATATCTTTCTATTTTATACTTCGTGATTTGTTTATTAAAGAAAAAAATGGCTTTGCAATTTTCTGCTCTGTTTTTTTTGTTTTATTATTTTCTATAATTGATATTCTAAATTTTTATTTTATTGTCAAAAAGATAGATATTTTGGATATTTTCAAAGCTAAAAAACTGTTGGTTTATCCATGTTTTGCTTACTTTGTTTTTAATGCAAGTATATTTTTATTGGCAAATAAATATTCAAAATTCAAACAATTAGTTTTATTTTTGACAGGATTGGCTGCAGGAATTTTTGTTGCCATTCTTTTTGGAGTCGATTATTCAATGATTGGCGGTATTTCAATTTTTATGATAATTCCAGCAATTCTTGACAATAAAAAAGAAGAGAAAGAATATATTTACTGTATTTATTCTTTTTTAGTAATTGATTTATTGCTATTTTCCCATAATTTGTTTTATAGTCATCTTCCTGATGCTTTCGTATTTTTCTTATTTATAGTTACAAATACTATAATATTATATTTGATTTTCAATAGTTCGAAATTTTATAGGTTTATTGTCTTTTATGCTGTAGAAATATTCGTATGTATTTTTCTTATAGATTATATTGGAGAATATATATATATATCTAATCCTCCCTATAAATTTGGTTTTTTTGATATTTTGTTAAATGAAGATTATGCACCTATAGCTACTATATTTTCGGTGTTTTCATCATGTTTTATATCTCTTTTAGCTCTTATTGGTTGGTTTAAAGAGTGGAGAAAAGAATATTTAAGTGATATTAAAAAATTTGCTTTATTTGCATTTAGCAGATTGACAAGTGTATTTGAAGGAAAGTTTGATTATTTAAATTATTTGGTTGATTTAAAATATATTTTTCTTTTCAATGCAATGTGTTTTATCAATTTTATAATAGCTGTAGTCTGTATTTTGAGTTTTTCACAGTTTTATATTCTTTTATCTATATTTGCATTTTCTTCTGCTCTTCTATATTTACAAAGTTGTGTTGTTGTTAAATTTTTTAAAAACAATATATGGATATGTGGACTTGAAGGATTTTTGTTATTTTGGTTTTCGGTTTTGAGATTATTTGATCTTTCTTTTATATCTCCATTCATGAGTCTTGTAGGGTTTGTATTTGGCTTTATGTGTGTATATATTGGTTTTTGTATAAGAGCCGAAAGTCTGCG
>JBGUKW010000259.1:0-16219 GCA_045114665.1 Candidatus Xenobia bacterium
ACATACTATCCATAAATAAATTTAGTGGCATTATGGTGCTTTTCGGGAACTAATTTTCTCAATGGCAAAAAATTTTACAGAATTTAAAAATAATTTATATAAAAAATTCATCAAAAATATAAAAGCCTCCTTCTAAAAGAAATATTGTTCAAATAAATAACTTTACACTCCTAAAAAAAGCACTCTTAATAAAAGAGTGCTTTTTATTATTAAATTGTTAAATAATAATTCTAATTTTTCTTTTCGTCAATAACTTTCATTGTACAATACATGAACTTTCTCATCATATCAACAGGTATCATTGTCAAGGCGAATAAGAATACAGCAACATATCCTGCAGGAGCAAATGGAACACAACTAAATACTTTTCCTACTTCAGCAAAGAAACCTCCCAAAGCTCCAATATTTACAAGAATGAGTTGAACTGCAATTATTATTCCAAAAACAACTAAGAAGCCTTTATTTTCATTTAATCCTTTGAAAATGCCAAATTTTTCATCTCTGACATTAAAGCCATTAAACAAAGCAGCTACAATGAAAAGTACGAAATAAGCTGTTTTTAATTGCTCATCTGTTCCACCACAAAGTCCTTTGAAGTAATCGACTTTTAAGAAAACGAAGCTAATTATTGTCAACCAAAGTCCCATAAGAATGATTTGTGTCATCATTGCAAGACTGACAATATTTTCATCTCTTCTTCTTGGTTTCTCTTTCATGTATTTTTCAAGTGCTGGCTCATTTCCAAGCATTATAGCACCAAGACCATCCATAACGAGGTTTACAAACAACAAGTGGGTAACTTTCAAAGGTTCATCTACTCCAAAGAAAGGACCAATAGCACTGACTACAACAGCAGCAACATTGATTACAAGCTGGAATTTACAGAATTTCAAAATATTGTGGTAAATCGTACGACCATACCAAATAGCATCTTTAATTGATTTGAAATTGTCATCAATAATGACGATTTCGCCAGCTTCTTTAGCTGCTTCAGTTCCACTACCCATAGCAAAACCAACATCTGCTCTCTTCAATGCAGGAGAATCATTTACACCATCTCCAGTCATACCAACAACTAAATTCATCTCTTGGCAAACTCTGACCATTCTTGATTTATCTGTTGGCAATGCTCTTGCGATAACTCTGATTCTTGGAACAATTTTCTTGACTTCATCATCAGACATCTTATTTAATTCTGCAGATGAAAGTGCTATATCGTCATTACTCTTTATAAGACCTGCGTCTTTAGCAATAGCAACAGCTGTTTCAAGTCTATCACCAGTAATCATGACTACTTGAATACCAGCTTCTTGTACTTCTTTTATGGCCTCTTTTGCTTCAGGTCTTACATCATCTCTAATTCCAACTAAACCGATTATAACGAGATCATCATTGATTACATTTTCTTCAAGTTTGCTTTCTGAATAACCAAATGCCAAAACTCTCATTGCCTTTGTTGCCAACTGGTCTATTTTTTGATCAACTTTTACTTTGTCGAGTTCTTGTACATTTCCATTTTCATCAAGATACTTTTTAGCTTTTGCAAGAAGTCTTTCAGGAGCTCCTTTATAGAAAGTCTTTCCAAGTGTATCAATTCTTGCTTGGCTGAACTTATTTGCTGAATTGAAGCCCTGATGAACAGTAACAACATTTACATCATCATTTGCAAGTTTTCTATATACATCTTCGCCTATGAATTTCATAAGTGATTGGTCTGTGGCATTACCACCGATAACTTTATGATTGCCATCAAACATTGACTGTGTATTTTTACCAATTGCAAAATCGACAAGATTTTTTACTTTCTCAATCTTGACCATTTCTTTTATAGGAACAGTTTTTCCATCACCAAGGAAGAAATCTACAACTTCCAAAGCACCTTTTGTGATTGTTCCTGTCTTATCACTGAAAAGAATATTTAATGAACCAGCTGTTTCAATACCAACGGCTTTTCTTACAAGAACATTGTGGTCAAGCATTTTACTTGTATTCTGCATAAGTACAAGAGAAATCATCAAAGGAAGACCTTCAGGAACAGCACAAACTACAATTATAATTGCAAGAGACACAGCTTCAACTACTTTTTTGACAATAGCACTCCAACCAAGAGCTAAAAATCCCTCAAAACCATGTGCTTGAGTTATAAAGTAAGCAATGTACAAAACAGCAATTACTATTGCTGAAATATATCCGAATTTAGAAATCTGATCGGCAAGTTTGGCAAGTTTGACTTTAAGTGGAGAATCTGGCTCTTCTTCCTGCATTTCCTCAGCCATTTTTCCAACCATTGTCTTTAAACCGACTTTTCTTACATCTAAAATACCCTCACCGTCAAAAACAACGGCTCCTCTGAAAAGTGAGTGTTCATCAACAAATACTTCACCTGAATCATAATTTGGTTCAAAATTAGGATCGGTTGTTGCCCATTTAGGACATTCTTCAGCTTCACCATTTAATGCAGAGTTGTCTATTTTTAAGCTTCCATCAATCAAAACACCATCTGCAGGAATCTTATCACCAGATTGTAATAGAACTTTATCACCTACTACGACATCATCAACTTCTATTACACTTACAACACCATTTCTGTGAACTTTACATTTATCTTTTTCTGTGCTGTCTTTGAGTTCACGATATTTTGTATCACTTGCAACACTTGTTTTTGCTGAAACAAATGCAACTATTAAAACTGCAATTATAGTTCCAAGTGGCTCATAAATTTCAGAATAACCAAGGAAAAATAATACAATCATAATAACAGCAATAGCAAGCAAAATTCTAATCATTGGGTCTTCAAAAGTTTCTTTGAATGCCTCCCAAAATGTAGTTGGTTCAGAATCTGGAATTTCATTAGAACCATGTTCTTTTCTTGATTCCTCAACCTGCTTGTCAGTCAATCCCTCTGTTGTAATTACTCTGTTACTTTTTTTCTCCGAAGAATCTTTTACTTTCTTTTTCTTTTTTTTCTCAACTGAATTATCGTCGAGTTTATCGACATTTTTATCTTTATCTGCCATAAAAAAATTCACCTCTTTAAAATAACAAATTTAGGAGAAATCAAAAAATGACTTCTCCTAAACCCCAAAAAAATATATGATTATTTATAACGGTCTGATAAACTATTTATACTGTTATCTATCGTACCTTCTCCTACAGCGGAAAATTGCCATTCTCCATTTTCTTTGTACAACTCACCAAAAATCATAGCTGTCATTCCAGAATAATCATCTGAGAGATCAAATCTACACATCTCCTGCATTTTCTTAACATCAACAATTCTAATAAAAGCATTTTTTATCATTCCAAAATGTTGATTTCTTGATTTTGCCTGATATATATTTACAACAACTATAAGCCTATCATAAGCTGGAGGAAGTTTGTTGAAATCAATAAATATCTCCTCATCATCACCTTCTCCTCCACCTGTCAGATTATCTCCCTTATGTTCAACAGCTCCACTTGAATGACGTAAATTGCCATAATATACAATATCTTTATTTCCTCTCAATTTTCCATTACTGAGGACAAAAACTGAAGCATCGCAATCAAAATTTGGCTCGCTGTCACCAAAAATTAATGACAACAAACCGCCACCTTTAGGTTTAACAGGATCCCAACCGAGACCAATCATGACTTTAGAAAGTCCAGAAGGTGCAGATTTAGAAAGACTGACTTTCTGACCTTTTTTCAAACTAACAGACATTTAAAAATCCCCCTTATTTCCTTCCAGGTCTCCAATTAAGACCCCAATGAAAAGCATAATCAAGTTCTATATGGTTTCTATAATATTGGGCTATTTTCTCAATAGAAAATGCCTCATCATTTACATTTTCTATAAGTGCAATAGCAAACATAGTATATTGGGAATCGAAAGAATCAGGTTTAATAATTAGGTCTTCTGAATTTTTGCTTGTAATAGTTACGATAGCATCTGCATCTCTCCAGTTAGCAACTCCTTCATATATAAAAGTATATACAAGAACTCTCTTTATCTTGGAAATTTGATTTCCCTCAATTCTGAGATTTTCGCCTTCTGCAGATTCTCCAGTTCTATCATCACCATCAAGTGAAATATATGGTGGCATTCTAAGTGAACCAAATTTATTTCCAAGTGCTTGAACAGTCCCCTTATCACCATTTTTCAATTCATACATACAACCCAAATCGAGATCAATTCCACCAACCCCAAGAAGATAATGCCATAAATTAGGCCAAAAACCTGAAGGTGTAGAATTCCAATTTAAATTTATCTTAACCTGTCCAATCCCTGTTGAAGACGATTTTTTTAATTGTACTTTTTTACCTTTTTGCAGTCTTATAGCCATAATTTAAAAGACCTTTTAGTCAGTTGTTTGAATTCCGAAACTATGGCAAAGTGCAGCAAGTCCGCCTTGGTAACCACTTCCAATAGCATTGAATTTCCATTCGCCATTGTGTCTGTAGAGTTCACCAAAAAGAACAGCTGTTTCAATAGAGAAATCTTCTCCGAGATCATATCTTGTCAATTCTTCACCTGAAACTTCATTAAATATTCTGATGAAAGCATTTGAAACTTGACCAAAATTTTGCATTCTCTTTTCTGCATCATAAATTGTAACTGTAAATGCTATTTTTTCAACACCTGCTGGAACTAAACTCAAATCGACTTTGATCTGCTCGTCATCGCCATCTCCTCCACCTGTGAGATTGTCTCCCAAGTGTTCTACAGCACCTGATGAATGTTTTAAATTTCCATAGAATACGAAATCTTCTTGTTTTGCAACTTTTCCATTTGCATCAAGAAGGAATGCTGCTGCATCGAGATCAAATGCTCCACCTGTATCAAATTGATTTACATCCCAACCTAGTCCAACAACTACCTTCTTTAGTCCTGGATTCTTTTTTGTCAAATCGACTTTTTCGCCTTTTCTCAATGAAATTGCCATTTTTATTTCTCCTTCCCCCCTTTTTGGGGGTTATTTTTAAAAACTCGTTAGAGCTTTAACTATTTATTTTTCCCCCTATTTTTTTCTCCTATTTTTTATTTAGGAGTGAGTATATTCCAAGAGGGGGGCTTTTTTTTCAAATCCGTTAGAATTTTAACTTTTTATATTTATTCAGCATCTATGCCATAATGATCGCAAAGTGCCTTTAAACCGCCATTGAAACCACTTCCAATAGCGTTGAATCTCCACTCATCATTCATCTTATACAACTCACCAACAACGATAGCTGTCTCGATAGAGAAATCTTCACCGAGATCATATCTGATAAGCTCCTTACCAGAAACTTCATCAACTATTCTTATGAAGGCATTTGTTACTTGACCAAAATTCTGCATTCTCTCATCAGCTTCATAAATCGTTACTGTAAATGCAATCTTTTGAATATTATTTGGAAGCTGTGTTAAATCGATCATTATCTGTTCATCATCATTTTGTTCACCATCTGAAGAACCAGTCAAATCATCTCCCATATGTTTTACAGCCCCACTTGGATGCTCCAAATTTCCGTAAAAAACAAAATCTGTTTCTCTTGGACATTTTCCATTTGAACCACATAAAAAAGCAGAAGCATCTAGATCAAAATCTGCTCCACGAAAATCGTTTGCTTGCCAACCTAATCCAACCATTATTTTCTTTAATGAAGGATTTCCCTTTGTCAAACTAACTTTTTGACCTTTTCTCAAATTTACAGCCATTATTTTTCCTCCTTCTCCTCTATTTTCTATTTCCTAAATTTTATATTTTTCTATTTACTTATCTATGCCTATTAAAAATTCTATTTCTTATGCTTTCTTTTATAGAATTTAACAAATTTGTAGGTTTTACACGCAAATTTGGAATCTTCATATCATAGATAAAATCGCCTGCTTGATGCTCATCAACAATATTTTTACTAAAATATTTTTCAACAGTTTGATAGCCAGTAGGCACAAAAAATATAATGTCAAATCCCATATAACTCAAAAAAGAAGTCATTATACTATCTTCTTGAGATGGTATTTTTTCTCCAGCACTTACATATACAAGTTTCGGACTTTTCTTAATAAGTTCAAATTTTTGTATCAGTCTCAAAATATCTCTCGGCATATTCAATGCAGTAGATACAACATTATATTCTGTCCCATTTTGAAAAGTCCCTTTAATAATTCTTTCATTTAACATTAGTTGTATCTTGTCAAAAATATAATCTTGTATATCGTCTTTTAAAATTCCATATCTATACCCATGATGGCTTTTTATTTTATCTCGCAACAATTGTCCTGATCTCAAGAAACTTGTAGCAGAAACTTTTATTGGATTCATAATAGTTGATTTTATAAATGGAGCTTCTGTAATCAAAAAAGTATTGTCATCTACAAATTCTCTGACATAATTCCAATATTCTTGAACATTTCTGTCCTTCACACCTGAAATTTTAGAAAAAAGAACAGAAATATTTGCAGTATCACCTACTACACTATAATTTGGTCTTTCTTGCAGTTCTTCCCTCCATATAGAAAGAATCTCTCCATAAGTTGTACTAAGTGTTACAGTATTTGCTTTCTTGCAATTGTCCTCGTCAAAAGAAGGCATCGACAAAGCAGAATCAAGTTCCATTTCTGCACTATGGGCATAAGTTGAAACTCTCACATCTGAAGAGGATTGAGGAAATTGTTTTATATCCAATGTATAAGGATATTTTTTCTCAATCAAAACAGGGTCTGAAAGGAAACAAATATCATCAACATTCGGGACCAATATAACCACATCTATTGGCAATTTAGCCAAAAATCTTAGGAAAAAGGCCTCATATTCATTTTTACAGGCTCCCATATGTATAAAACAAGATAATTCAGGCATTTTCCAATTAGGAAAAAGATTCATCATATATCTTTTAAACCAACATAATAAATAAACTGCTTTATTAGTCAATTTATTTATATTCATTCCCTCTGTTTTTGACTCTTCTATTAAGAGGTCAATGAAAGATTTTATAATCCATTTTTGTAGCTCAATATTTGAAGGATATTTTAAATTTGAAGCGAGATCGAGAACCAAATGTTCTACATTTGGATAATTCTTTCTATTTATTGATGAAATTTCAACAGGGCTTGGAATAGGAATTTGGTCTTCAATAACGACCATCTTTCTACCTGCAGTTTCAAGTGCTGTTTTTAAAATCAAAAGCTCTGAAGAATAAGTTCCCTGTTCTTGAACACCGCGAACTCTCAAAAAACAATTATAAAAGAAATTGGGGTCATATCCTCTTTCATTATAATTTTTCTTTATATCTGTGAGATCACAATCGACAGTCCAAGTATTAGTACAATTTGCAAAATTAGGTTTTTTACCATAAATTCTTTCACCCAATTTTTCCTGTTTTATTTCATCTTTAATTACTTTTAGACTAAAATCAGCAGGAAATGGCTCCAACCCCTTTGCAACAAGTTCATTTGAATATTCTGAATTAGGGTCTAATTTTAAATATGCAGAATTACCATTATATAACAAAAGGACAACATCACAACCAGCATTTGAAAGAACAGAAACAAGCATTAAAGCATAATTACTTATGTCTCCTTCTATCAACATCTTTGGAACTTTGTCATCACCAAGTTTTATAAGTATCCTCTCAAATTTATAGTATAACCAACACATAAATTTAATATAGATATTTTTAAGCATATTTACATTTTTGCCTACTTTTTGAAGAGAAAGCAAAAGATTATAAATAGAATCAGAGATACTTTGTTGTTGACTTAAACTCAATCGTGGGAGCCACTTATTTATACTTTTATATATAAATTTTTGGTCCATTTCAAAAGCTGAGCCCATAATTTCATTGTAATAAGCCAAATTTTTCTGATCAGGATTTTGAATTCCACCTTCAACAATTACTCCTGAAATCATACATGATTCATAATATTTTCTAATAAAAGCATGTATCCCAGAATTATATCCACTTATCCTGTAAAAAAATACTCCCTTTTCTTCTCTATCTTTTAAATTGAGAAAAAAATCGCTGACTTTTTCAATCTTTTTAAGTTCAGGCATTGTAAATGACTCCAAAAAATAATTGTACAAAAAACATTAAATATTAATAGTTCTACATTATAGCTTTTTACCCTTCAGAAATGGGCTACTTTTCGACTAAAATAAGGTATTAAGTATTTGACAAAATTTTCAATGTTTGGGAAAGATTAACGACAACTGAATCCAAATCTGCTTCACTGAGATTTCTCAAAATACTAAGTAATTCAACATCATTAGTTTCTCTAAAAATATGTACTAATTTTAAGACTAAAACTTCCCCAACAGTCCTTGAATCTAAGCCTTGTCCAAAACTAAGCCCATAATGTGAAAGAAATTCACTAATGCCTCCCATAAATCCACTTCCTATGGCATTGAATTTCCACTCACTTTTATATTTATATATTTCACCTACAACGACAGCAGTTTCATTATAAAAATCTTCTGTCAAATCATATCTTATAATCTCTTTATTTGTACTTTGATCCACCAATCTAATAAAAGCATTGGACACTTGTCCAAAATTTTGTCCTCTCTCTTCTGCTTTATAAATTGTAACACCAAATACTATTTTTTGAACTTGATGTGGAATCTTAGACAAATCAACCATTATCTGTTCATCATCATTTTGTTCATAATCATAGGAACCGACTAAATTATCTCCCATGTGAATTACGGAACCAGAAGGATGTTGTAAATTTCCAAAGTACACAAAATCAGATTTATCCCTGCAAATACCATTTTCATCACATAATAAAACAGAGGCATCGAGATCAAAATCATAGCTCGAATAAGAATCATTTGCATGCCACCCCAATCCGACCATTATCTTTTTTAAGGAAGGGTTATTTTTTGTCAAACTAACTTTTTGACCTTTTCTCAAACTTATAGCCATTTAATTTCCCTCTTTATAAATCTCTCTTAATTTTTTCAACCAGTTCCATAATTAAATCTTTTGATTCAAGTGTGCAACCTGAAGCCAAAAGATGACCTCCACCACCATAGGCAAGAGCATAATCTCTTATTGGGTGATCATTTGAAGAAGACCTCAAACTCACAGAAATTGTTCCATCTTCCTTTTCAGTAAAAAGACAAAAAACAATACATCCATCGATCATGTTTAAAGTTTCAGGCAATCTTCCCAAATCTTTTTTAGAAAGTCCAAATTCCTGCATTTTTTCAAAAGTCAAATGACTCCAAATAAATTTTCCGCCACATTCACTTTTTAAATTTGTCATCAAATAACCTGAAAGTCTTACAAACTCCAACTTATTACTCAAAAATGCTTTTTTTGAGGCAAGGCTTGTATCAGCCCCAAGCATTAAAAGCTGTCTTGCAATATCAAATGTTTTTTCTGTTGTATTTGAATATCTAAAACCACCTGTATCTGAAATTATAGAAAGATAAAGAGCTGTAGCCATTTCACTATCTATATTAATTTCCATTAAATTTAAAAGATCAAAAATCATCTCTCCCACAGCCGAAGCAGAAATATCAATAAATGACTCATCAGCTACAAGAGTATTTCCAACATGGTGGTCTATATTAATAACAGTCTTTGCTATATTTTTTGGAATAATATTCTCAGGAACTCGTTTCAAATTTGTACATTCCATAAAAACAAGTGTATCAAAAATTTCATCTGGAAGAGAAAATACAAATTTGTCAACATTCCTTAAAAATTTTAAATTATCTGGAATTAAATCATGGGACATACAGACAGTTTTTATTCCAAGAGAATTTAACCCTAAAGAAAGTGCTGTCATCGATCCTAAATCATCTCCATCAATATTTACATGTGGAATCAAAATAACAGACTTTGATTTTTTCAATACATCACCAATTCTTTTTAATGATTCTAAATCTTTATTTTCCATAATTCACCTATTAAATGGGGCTGTTGGCAATAAAGCCACAGCCCCATTATTATTTTTATTCTTCTATTTCCTCTTCTTCAGTTTCTTCTTCTGCTCGTCCTGCAGATAAAGCCAATTTTTTATCTTCTGCTCGAGCTTTATCTATCAATTGAGAAATTCTAACACCATTCTCGATAGATTCATCAAGAGCAAATGACAAATCAGGAATTTGTCTTAAACTCAACTCAGGAGCTATTTTTCTTTTTATATACCCCTTTGCACTGTTTAAGCCCTCTAATGTATCATTTTTTTCTTTATCTGAACCAAATACACTTATATATATTTTTGCATGTCGAAGATCTGGAGAAATTTTTACTTCATTTATTCCTGCAAAACCTATGCGAGGATCTTTTAATTCTCTTATTACTTCACTCACAAGTTCTCTTATAAGATGTCCTACTTTCTCTAAGCGAAAACTTCCCATAAAATTATCTGACCTTTTCCTTCATAATATATGCTTCTATTGTATCTCCAACCTGAATATCATTGAAGTTTTCAACAGTTATACCACACTCAAACCCTTCTATAACTTCTCTTACATCATCTTTGAAGCGTTTAAGTGATTCAATCTTGCCTTCATGAATCAATTTCTTATTTCTGTAAATCTTCAAATCAGAGTTTCTCATTACCTTTCCACTTGAAACATAACTTCCTGCAATAACTCCTACTTTTGAAGCCTTGAACAACTGTCTTACTTCTGCAGTACCTGTCAAAACAGATTCATATTCTGGCTCTAACATTCCCTTCATTGCAGACTGAATATCTTCAATCATTCTGTAAATAACATCATAATTTCTGATTGCAACTTTTTCTTGGTCTGCAAGTTTTTTGATATTAGCTTCCATTTTTATATTAAAGCCAATAATTAGAGAATTTGAAGCTCGTGCAAGAAGTACATCAGATTCGCTAATAACTCCAACAGCTCCATGAATTACATTTACTTTTACTTCATCATCTGGAAGTTTTGCAAGTGAATGTTTTATTGCTTCAACAGAACCATTGCTATCGGCCTTAATGAGAACATCAAGCTGTTTCTTTTCACCTTCTGACATAGTTTTAAATATGTCTTGAAGTGTAGTTCTTGGACCAGATACAAGATGTCTCTCTCTATCTCTTATCTGCCTCTCGTCAGAAATTTGTCTTGCCATTTTGTCGTCTTTAACAACTCTCAAAATATCTCCAGCATTTGGAAGTTCTGTAAGACCGACAATTTCAACAGGAATTGAAGGAGTTGCTTTTTTAACTCTTTCGCCTCTCTCATTTATCAAAACCCTGACTTTACCACTTGTTAAACCAGCAATTACAGAATCACCAGGTTTCAAAGTACCCTTTTGAACAAGGACAGTTGCCATACAACCTAAGCCCTTATCAAGTCTTGATTCAAGAATAACTCCATAAGCTCTTCTTCTTGGATTTGCTTTCAATTCTTGAATATCAGCAACAAGTGTAATCATTTCGAGAAGATCATCTATTCCCATTTTTGCCTTTGCAGAAACTGGAACACAAATAACATCTCCTCCCCAATCTTCAGGGATTAAACCATGTTCTGAAAGTTGTTGTTTAACTCTCTCTGGATTTGAGCCAGGCTTGTCTATTTTATTTATTGCAACAATGATAGGAACTTTAGCAGCTTTTGCATGGTTTATAGCTTCTATTGTCTGAGGCATTACACCATCATCAGCAGCAACTACCAAAACAGCTATATCAGTTACTTGAGCACCTCTTGCTCTCATAGCAGTAAATGCTTCATGACCTGGAGTATCGAGGAAAACAATTTTCTTAGAATCATGTTCAACAACATAAGCACCGATTTTCTGTGTAATTCCACCTGCTTCACCTGCTGTTACATTTGATTTTCTAATTGCATCTAAAAGTGATGTTTTTCCATGATCGACATGTCCCAAAATTGTAACAACAGGAGGACGTGCAATCATAAATCTTGGATCATCTTCTTCATCTTCTTCAGAAACGACATCTTCCTTAAATTCAACTTTTTCATGTGGAATCTCAAATAAATCAAGAATACTGAAAATCAAATCCTTGTCAAGTGAATGATTTACAGCTAACATTCTTCCATTTTGAAGAAGTTTCATCAATATATCAGAAGATTTTAAAGACAAAATAGATGCCAATTCTCCAATTGTTATAGGAAATGCTATTTCAAAAACTTCAGGTTTTACTTCTTCTATAACTGTTTTTACAACATTTTTCTTAGGTGTTGCTTTCTTTACAGTTTTTTGAATAACTTTCTTTGGAGCTAATTCTTCAAAATCTTTATCCTTCTTTTCATTACGCTGTCTTTGTTGTTTCTGGTTAATCTGACTTGGTTTTCCAAGTAAAGACATATCCATACCGTAATTTTTTTGTTGTTTTTGATTTCTTGAACTACTTTTTGCTGGTTTTTCAGGTTTATCTTTGTCTTGGAACATGGAAGCATCAAATTTCATTCCACCCATTCCACGACTTTGTCCATCTTTATTTTGTCCTTGTTTATTGCCAAAACCATCTTTTCCATCTCTATCTCTGCGGAAATTGCGGTTTTGTCCATCTCTATTTTGTCCTTGACCTTGTTGACCGCCCAAACCGTCTTTTCCATCTCTATCTCTGCGGAAACTGCGATTTTGTCCATCCTTATTTTGCCCTTGACCTTGTTGAGAACCCAAACCGTCTTTTCCGTCTCTATCTTTACGGAAATTGCGATTCTGTCCATCCTTATTTTGTCCTTGACTTTGTTGAGTACCTAAACTATCTTTTTTAACAAAGTTTTGAACTTTTTTTACTTCAGAATCATTAATCTTTTTTTCCTTAATATTTTCTTTCACAGTATCAATCTTCTCAACATTTTTAACAGACTGTTTATTTTCTTTCAATGGTTGTTCTACTTTAACTTTTTCTTCACTAACTTTAGAAGTAATTTCAACCTTTTTCTGTGCAGAAGATTCTTTTTGTGGTTGAAACTGTTCAACTTTTTTCTGTTGTGGTTCTACTTTAGAGTCAACCTTTACAACATTTTCTTGTTTTTCAACTTTCTGCTCCATTTTAACAGGTTGCTTTTCAATTTTTTGTTCTGGTTTAATATGTTCTTTTATTTGTTCTTTAGGAGAAATAGAAACTGTTTTTATGTTATCTTGTTTTATTTCCTTTTTTTCCACTTTAACATCTGATTTTTCAGTTTTATCAACAGGTTTAGAAGGTACTGCCTTTAGAACCTCTTCCCCTTTAAACGCTCTTTTCATAATAACAGAGACCGCTTTACGTGCTACTGAATCATCAATTCCACTCTGATGAGAACGAACATCGGCTCCTAAATCTTTTAAAACATCCATTACTTCTTTACTGCTGACAGAAAGCTGTTTTGCCAATTCATAAACCCTAATTTTTGCCATTATCACACATCCTTTAAACGGTTTAAATAAAAACCGAAAATATAATTTTAAATTTATTAGACATTATCTCAGTATCATGGTCTTTTACTGAAATTCCTTCCGTCTGCAGAAAGCAGCTTTAGGCAACCCCGCATGTCCTACGGTTAACGGTCAATAAATTTCCATCACAATGACCCCATTTCATCATTCTTTTCTTTACTATTCGACATATTTTGTAAAAAATCTACATATTTCATTATTTTTTCATAAGTTTCTTTAGTCATAGTATCAAAATATGTCTTTTTATATGATTTTACAGAAAAGAGTTTGTTGATACATTCCAAATCTCTGCATAAATAAACTCCTTTCCCATAATTTGTTGAAATATTCAATTTTTTATTAGAATCAAAATAAAATCTCAAAAGAAAATCCTTAGTTTTTCTTTTTCTGCAAACTATACACATTCTAACTGGTATATGTCTAACAACTGAAATATTATTCTCCATCTCTAATATCTTCATCTATTATTTCTTTTTTGTCTGTTTCCATGTCATTGAGAACTTTAACTTTAGCAGCTTCAAAAGCCTTTGCATCTATTTCTTCTTTTTTGGACATATATTGACTTTCACTCAATATATCTATTTTCCAACCTGTCAAGCGAACTGCCAATCTAACATTTTGTCCCTCTTTACCTATTGCAAGAGAAAGTTGTTGATCTGGAACAACTACAATGGCAGATTTATTAAATGAATCCAGTACAACCTTTAAAACTCTTGAAGGGTTTAAAGAATTGGCAATAAATACTTCTTGATTTGGATTCCAAGCAACTATATCTATTTTTTCATTTTTCAGTTCTTCAACAACAGCTTGAACTCTTGAACCTTTTGGACCAACACATGCTCCTACTGGATCAATTTTAGGATCTTTTGACTCGACAGCAATTTTTGAACGATTTCCAGGTTCTCTTACCACTCCTCTTACTACAATAACTCCTGATTTTATTTCAGGAACTTCATATTCAAAAAGTTTAGCAACAAACTCTGGATTAGACCTTGAAAGAACGATCTGAAGTCCTTTTTGAGTTTTTTCAGCCCTCAATATAAGAGCTTTAAATCTATCACCATATTTAAAATGTTCTGATTCAACTTGTTCTTCAGCAGTCAATACTCCTTCTAATTTTCCTAAGTCAACATAGTAAGTCTTTTGTTCAGAATCAAATCTTTGAACATTACAAGTAACAAGAGTATTTTCTTTTTTAGTAAATTCCTCAAAAATTACATCTCTCTCTGCTTCTCTTATGCGTTGAACTATAACTTGTTTAGCTGTCTGAGCTGCAATTCTACCAAAATCTGAAGGAGTTACAATAACACTAACAGTTTGACCTATAACAGCATCTTTATTAATTTTTATTGCATCAGAAAGAGAAATCTCAAACATTGAATTTTTAACTTTTTCTACAACTGTCTTAGGGGCTTTAGCTTCAATAGCTCCAGTAACCCTATTTATAATAACTGTTACTTCTTGACTATTAACATAATTTCTTTTGTAGGCTGAAGTCAATGCATCTTCAATAGCACTACAAATAACTTCAAGCGGTATTTCACGCTCTTTTTCTATCTGCTTTAATGCAGTAATAAAATCAGAATTCACGAAAATTTCCTCCAATAAGGACTATATTTTTAAACCTAAAAAAAACTTATGTTTTTCAATGTTTAAAAAACATAAGCATTGACATTTTAAATATAAGAACAAAAATCAACCCAATTCTGGAAATTGCTCACAATCTGAAATTCCAGGTGAAGAAACTTCTAAAAAATAAGGTTCTTTTATAATATCTATTTCATCGAGTTTTTTTGATATTCCCTTACTGAATTTTTCGCAGTCATCAGTGGAAATACCACCTTCTTTAGATATAATAATATCTAAAATATTTCTTGCTCCTTGCTTTACATAATCAGCTTTTACAAGTTCAACACCACAAAATTCAGCTGTTTTTTTAGCAATGGACTGAACTCTTTTTAATTTATCTGGTGACAACATTTTAAAAAACACTCCCAAAAAAAAAGAGTGAGAAAAAACCCACTCCGCAAAAATTCAGAGATTTAATTGTTTAAATAGTATAACACAAAAATAAAAAATATGCAATATATAAAATCATTTTTTTTATTTTTTTTATAAAATAAAATCTCGGCGACGTTCTACTCTCCCACTCAGCTACCCGAGCAGTACCATCGACACTGAAGAGCTTAACTGCTGTGTTCGGAATGGGAACAGGTGATCCTCTTCGTTATTGCCACCGAGATACTTTTATATTTTTAATTCGTCAATATCGACAAGCACTTTTAATCTATGCGATTAAATTTTACCCTCAATATCTTCAAATTAGTTTTCTAATTTAAAATTTTATCTAAATCAAATAAATAAGCCAAACTCAAATCTGTTCGCAAATTAGAATCAAATACTTAGTATTCCGCTCCTTGCAAGCAAGGAGAAAAAATATATATCGTTAAAGAATGAGAAGATACATAATTTCAATAAACTTACGACTATTAGTGTCAGTACGCTCAATACATTACTATACTTACACGGCTGACCTATCTACCCTATAGTCTATAGGGAGTCTTTATATGACTTGCGTCACAACAGATACCTGATCTTGAGGAGGGGTTCACACTTAGATGCTTTCAGCGTTTATCCACACCAGACGTAGCTACCCGGCACTGCAAATGGCATTACAACCGGTACACAAGAGGTCTGTCCATCCCGGTCCTCTCGTACTAGGAACGGAACCCCGCAAGTATCTTACGCCCACAGCAGATAGGGACCGAACTGTCTCACGACGTTCTGAACCCAGCTCACGTACCGCTTTAATGGGCGAACAGCCCAACCCTTGGGACCTACTACAGCCCCAGGATGCGATGAGCCGACATCGAGGTGCCAAACC
>JBGUKW010000260.1:0-2086 GCA_045114665.1 Candidatus Xenobia bacterium
GCTTCTTCTATAACTTTTTTGATTTCTTCTTTGTTGTGTCCATCTGCATTATATACTTTCCAACCATAGGATTCATATCTTTTTGCAGTGTCATCACTGAAAGTTATATCTGTATTTCCCTCTATTGTGATGTTATTGCTGTCATACAATAAAATGAGGTTGTCCAATTTTAGATGACCTGCGAGAGAAGAGGCTTCTGCACTGATTCCTTCCATTATACAGCCATCACCACAAATGGCAAATATATTGTGATCTATTATCTTAAAATCTTCTGTATTGAACCTTGCTTGTGCCATTTTTTCAGCAAGTGCCATTCCACAAGCCATTCCTATACCCTGACCGAGTGGACCAGTTGTGCATTCAATTCCAGGAAGTGAACCATATTCAGGATGTCCTGCTGTTTTATAGTCAAATTGTCCATAGTTTTGGAGTTCTTCCAAACTTACTTTATATCCGAATAGATGAAGAAGAGAATAGAGAAGTGGAGAAGCATGTCCTGCAGATAGGATAAATCTGTCTCTATTTAGCCAATTAGGCTCTTCTGGATCGAATGATAAATGATCGCTCCAAAGAACGGAGGCGACATCTGCAATTCCCAAAGGCATACCAGGATGTCCTGATTTTGCTTTTTGAACCATATCTGCAGACAATGTTCGTAATGTTGATGATAACAAATCCATAATTTGTCCTCTTTCTTTAGAATTATTTTAATGATTTAATTTTTTCCGCAATGGCTTTTCCTGTAAATCCAAATTTTTCTTTTAGAACTCTATCAGGAGCTGAATGACCAAATGAGGTCATACCTATTACCATTCCATTTCCTCTTACAAATCTATCCCAGTCTCTCGTTTTTGTCGCTTCTATTGCCACTACTGGAATACCTTTTGGAATTACTTCATTTCTGTACTCTTTAGGTTGTTCTTCAAATATTTCAGGAACAGGCATTGAAACTACTCTTACATCAATTCCTTCTTCTTTTAATATCTCTTGGGCTTCAATGGCTATATGAACTTCAGAACCTGTTGCAAGCAATACAAATTTTGCTTCCTTTTCTTCATTGCTTATCACATAACCGCCTTTTTTCACTGATTCAACATCTTTTTTTGTTTTTTCATTGTGAAGCAATGGAACTCCCTGACGAGACAATATAAAAGCTGTTGGACCAGTTTTATTTTTTAGTGCCATTTCCCAAGCTACAACTGTTTCAAAGGAGTCCGCAGGTCTTATTACTGTCAAATTTGGTATTATTCTGAGTGAGGCAATTTGTTCTATTGCTTGATGTGTTGGACCATCTTCTCCAACAAAGAAGCTGTCATGGGTAAATACATATATGACTTGTATCCCCATGAGTGCAGAAAGTCTTATAGCACCTCTCATATAATCGCTGAATACCAAAATATTTCCACCATAAGGAACAAATAGGCCATAAAGTGCCATTCCATTCATAATCGCACTCATTGCATGTTCTCTTACACCGAAATGAATATTTCTTCCCGTAAAATTTTTTGATGATATGAATTCTGAATTGTGTATTATCGTTCTATTTGAAGAACCTAAATCAGCACTTCCTCCAACTACATAGGGGAGTATTTCTGCAATTTTTTGAAGTGCATATCCAGAATAAAATCTTGTAGGCTCTTTTTTGTCTGTTACTGTCTCTAAAAGTTTATCAATTAAATTTATAGGGATTTCTTTTTCTATATAGATTTTTAGTTCTTTTGCTTTTTCAGGGTATTTTTCAGCCCAATTTGCAAATAATTTTTTCCATTCTTCATGGGCTTTTTTCTTTTCTTCTATTTTTTTTGAACAGAATTTTGAAACTTCTTCAGGTACATAGAAAGTTTTGTCTTCTGGAAGTCCAAATTTCTTTTTCATCTCTTTTATTTCATCATCACCAAGTGGAGAACCGTGGGAACCTGCTGTATCCTGTTTTGTTGGAGCTCCAAAAGCAATATGTGTTTTGAAGATTATGATCTTTGGAGAACCTTTATAGTTAATAGCTTCTTCTATAACTTTTTTGATTTCTTCTTTGTTGTGTCCATCTGCATTATATACTTTCCAACCATAGGATTCATATCTTTTTGCA
>JBGUKW010000261.1:0-2263 GCA_045114665.1 Candidatus Xenobia bacterium
AAATATTGCCCCAGCAACTTCATCAAAATCTTTATGGGTAAAAATGTTAGAAAAAGAAGATGGTGATAACCCATTGCTTGAAACTTACAGAAAAATAAGTTATTTGCCTAACGAAAAAGGCGATTATATAAAAGGCGACATGATTAAAGTTACTTCAGGAGATTATATTCTTACCGCAGATGGTTATTATCAATATGTAGGGGATGGTAAAGGTGATTACAAAATTGGAATAGATGATTCTTCTTTTTATTATAATTATAATAAAGGCTCTTATCGTCAGAATTATTTTTATGTTCCCATAACAAATGATACCGAAAGATTTAGTAAAGTAAATGGAAAATACGTAAAAGACGATAACGGAATTTATACAAAAGATATAGTTTCATCTTATCATTATGATGAAGATGACGATTGCTACGTGACTTCTGATGATGAAAAGAAAATTTCTAATGAAAAATATGGTGTTTTGTCGTATAAAGACAAAAAAATGGATACTTTTCGGGATTGCGACGATGATACTTCTTATGAAAATACTCAACTGTATATGGAGGTAACAGATTACAAATATGTAGGCGAAGGATGTGGCAACTACAGTTGTTCGGATTATTCACAGGTAAAACCTGGTGCCGGTGATTATGAAGAAGTAGTGGAAAATGATAAAAGCTATGGCTCCTTTTCTATTATTTGTGATAATAAAAAAGTTGAAGCTGCCCGTATCTTTTCTGATATTGCGAAAAACGCAAAATTAACAATAAATATTAATTATGATAATGGAAAAAAGTTAAGCTTTCCTGTTAATATGGTAAAAAATGATTCTAAACATGTTTCTACAAGTAGTGTACTTAAAACAAATAAAGCTGTTATTCTAAAACTTGCTGATTCTAACACTATTGATGATAAAAAATTTTATGAAAAAGATAACGCAATCTTTTACGATACGGATGGCAGTAGTTATGAGAGAAAATACTATGCTGATATCAACAGTAAAAATAATCTCATATTACCTTTTGACCATGCTGATAAACGAGGTACCGTAATTAAAACAAAGATTGGCAATAAGACAGTATTTAATATGTCAGGTATCGAATTGGAAGATAACTATACTCTTGCAAATCCTGATGAAACAGAATATAAACAGGAAATTTATAATTATACAAAAACAACAAAAGATGGTGAAAAAATAGCAGGCAAAGTTGGCGGTAAATATTGGTTGAGTCTTATTGATACCTTGATACCTTATTATGATTCTGTTTATGATATTGCAATAAATGGAAGACCTGTTGACACAAATATGCTTTGCAATCTAAAACGGAAAGTCGCATTTAATTCTACAGTCAATTCAAATAAAGTCTGTGCAAATTATATATCAGACTTAAAAGATATCCTTGAAAATGGAGTAGAAGTATCTACTGGAAAGAAAATGAGCGATATTCTTGCTGTTAAAAAAACAATCGGACTTGCTCAGGATACTTATTATGATTTAAATACAGAAGAAAAGTTATATGCTCGTCCCGGAGATGATACTAAATATATTAGTGGAAAAGCACCAGCCGCAGAGGGAACTTTTAAAAACAATGTGTTGACTGTAAGTATGGGGGCTTTGTCTGAATTAGATAAAGGAACTGTTTATAATATTACTCCTCAGGTATTAAGCACAACCGAAGAAACTGCTTATCAGGAAGGGGATTTAATTAGAAGTTACATAAAAAAAGATGGAACAAGTGAAAATGATGTAACTTATTCTGACTATAAATTTGGCGAATTAATTCTTGCTTCTATTCCAAGCAAACCTTTGGATTTAAAGTATGATAAAGATAAAAATATTTTCTCATGGGACACTCCTGATGATGAGGGGCTTGGAAATGACGGAAAAACAGATGATGTTATCTTTATTAACAAATATTATATCACAATAACGGATTCAAAAGGAGATAAGGTGTTTAAAACTGAAGTGGATGAAAAAACAAAAAATATTAAATTACCAGAAGGAACTATTAAACCAGGGGAAACCTATACATTCCATGTTTCTGCTGAAAATAGACTTGGGGAAGGAGAAGAAAATACTATTCAATATACAGAAGCTACTCCTATTCCAACTACAACACCAACAGCTGCTCCAACTACAACACCAACAGCTGCTCCAACTGTAACACCAACGGCTACTCCAACTGTAACACCAACGGCTACTCCAACTGTAATACCTACAGCTGTGCCTACAGTAGAACCTACAAAAGAACCATTACCAGTACCTACTCAGGTTCCT
>JBGUKW010000262.1:0-7174 GCA_045114665.1 Candidatus Xenobia bacterium
TAAAGACAACTTCACAATTTAGAAAAGATTATAAAAAAATGAAAAAGCGTGGTTTAGACATGTCTTTATTAGAAAAAGTAATACAAGATTTATTAGAAGAAAAAAAACTTGACATTAAATACAAAGATCATGCTTTAAATGGAGACTATATAGGTTTTAGAGAATGTCATATACAAACAGATTGGCTTTTGATTTATACAATAAATAACGAAGAATTAATATTAACAGCCTCTGCAACTGGCACTCATAGCGATTTATTTTAAAAAGGATTACAAAAAATAGACATGAAAAAGAGTAGTTACGACATAGCAATAGTTGGAATTGGTGGACTTTTCCCAGAATGTGAAGACCTCAAAGATTTTTGGGATATGATAGAAAATGGCAAATCTGCATTTAAACATGCCCCTAAAGATAGGTGGATTTTGGATTCATCTTCTGTAATATCTAAAGTAAAAACACCAAACAAAGCATTTACAGATATAGGAGCATTTATATCTGAAGATACAATACAAAAATTATGTTCTAAATATGAAATTGAAGATGACAATCTCGATCCAGTATTTAAAATAACAGCAATAGCAGGAAAAATAGCATTTAAAGAATGCAATTCATCATCAATATCTGCTGAAAAAGTAGGTGTTATTTTGGGAAGCATAGCACTTCCTACAGAGACATCAGAACAAATTTCTTTTGATTTGGCTTTATCTGATTGCAAAAATATTTCTACAAATCCAATAAATTCACTTGTAAATTCACACACAGCTTCATTTTTGGCAAAAACAATAGGAGCAGAAGGCGAATCATTCACACTTGACGCAGCATGTGCTTCTTCACTCTATGCAGTAAAACTCGCATGCGATCGCCTTGTTGAAGGAAAAGCCGATATAATGCTTGCAGGTGGAGTTTCAAGACCTGATTGCATGTACACATCAATAGGATTTACACAGTTATCCGCACTTTCTACAGACGGAATATGTGCTCCATTTGACAAAAAAGGCAAAGGACTTGTTACTGGTGAAGGTGCAGGAATCCTCTGTTTAAAAAGAGTTGAAGATGCAATAAAAGACGGAGACAAAATATACGGAGTTATAAAAGCAGTTGGTCTTTCAAATGACAGAGAGGGGAGCCTTTTAATGCCTTCACAAGAAGGTCAATTAAGAGCAATGAAAGAGGCTTATGAACAGGCAAATCTTCTGCCTTCTGACATAGATTTATTTGAATGTCATGCAACAGGAACACCCGCAGGTGATAAAGTTGAATTTGGAAGCCTTTGCAAATTGTTTTCTGATTTTAACTGCGAGAGAGAAAATAAAAAATCTGCTCTTGGAAGCGTAAAATCCAACATAGGACACCTTTTGACAGGAGCAGGTGGAGCTGGTCTTGTCAAAGTTTTACTTTCAATGCAAAATGGCATTTTACCACCTATTGCAAATTATTCAACACCATCAATAGATATAGAAAATTCCCCTTTTTTTGTTCCAACAAAAGCTGAAAAATGGGATTCAAAAACAAAAAGAGTGGCTGTAAGTGCATTTGGCTTTGGTGGAATAAATGCACATGTAATAATTGAAGAATATAAAAAAGAACTTTATGAAAATAAAAAAGCTCTCAATCCACAAAAAAATGATAAAAAAGTCGCAGTAGTCGGAATTGATGTGAGAGTTGGCAATGTAAATAATGCCTATGAGTTTGAAAAAATGAGAGCTAAAGGCAAATATCCTTCAAAAAGGACATTTGAAGACACAAAAATTCCATTTGGAAAAATAAAAATCCCTCCAAAAGAGCTTGATGAATCACTTCCACAACAAAAGGCAATGCTTCTTTCTGCAATTTCTGCAATGGCTGACGCTGACATCAAAAAAGAAGAATATGCCAAAGGCGGAGTTTTTATCGGAATCAATTTTGATTTTTCAACAACAGATTTCTATGTTTCATGGAGAACTGGGGACAAAATCTTTTCAGAGCCATTAAATGCAAATAGAACAATGGGTGCTTTGGGAAGCATAACAGCAAGCAGAATAGCAAGAGAATTTGGCTTTGGCAAAAATTCACACACTGTTTCTGAATCTGAAAATGGCGGATTAGAAGCAGTTTCACTCGCTTTTGACTCACTTATAAATTTTGAAACAGATGTAGTCATTGCAGGCTGTACAGATATTGCCTCTGATGATAGATTTACTTTCTGTAAAAATATGATGTCAAAAAGAAATGACAAATTCTTTGATACATCTGTTTGTTTTGTCTTGAAAAGATATGATGACGCAATAAGAGATAAAAACAAAATATATGCAGTAATTGACAATATCTCTAAAATATCAGCAAAAGAAAAAGAGAGACAAGAAAAAAGCTTTGTAAATGACAGTTATAAAGAAGTTAACCAAGACTTCATAGATTGCAGAGACGAAAAAGAGAGTAACTGCAAAAATGGTGATTTGGAACTTGCTGAAAAATGTCTTTTCATAAAAGACAGATTTGAGCCTGTAAGTAAAACATATAGACTTTCAAATAGAATTGAAGGCAAAATAACAGATTCTGCAATCTCTTTTTCATCAATAACAAATAGAGGAATAAAAGTAGATATTTCAGAGCCACCATGTAAGCCTGAACATCTACATAATTTTCAAGAAAAAGAGATATTCTTCTTTGCCTCAACTACTGAGGAAGAACTGAAAAAAGATATAAATTCTGCACTTAAATTTTTGTCAGAAACAGATTTAACTTTTTCACAATCAGCACTATATCTTGAAAAAAACAGAGAAAAAGAAACTGACAAAGATTTATTCAGAGCAAGTATTTTAGCAAAAGACTTTGCAGAATTTAAGAAAATAGCAAATTCTTTTCCCAATCAGATAGAAGGTCTGACATATAACAATGGAAAATTTGCCGAAAAAGGAAAAATAGCATTTGTATTTCCAGGTTCAGGCAACCATTATGCAGGAATGGGAAAAGAGCTCGCTCTAAGATTTCCAAATGTCATGTATAAGGAACATGAAGAAAATTTGAGACTTAAAGATCAAATTCTTCCAAACTATTTTTGGACAAAAGAAAATTTAGATGATGTTTCAAACAATCATCCTGCACTTCTTCAAGGTCAGACAGCCATGTCTTCTATAGCCTCTGATTGTGTGGCAAATTTGGGAATAAAACCAAATGCCTCTATAGGCTATTCACTCGGTGAAATGGCAGGAATAACAGCTCTTAGAATATGGCATTCAAGAGATGAAATGATGGATAGATTAAATTCATCATCTCTATTTATAGATGACTTGGCTGGAGAATATAATTCAGCCAAAAAAGTTTGGAATATACCTGAAAATGAAAAAGTCGATTGGCTTACAGCTGTCATCGCTTGTAATTACAAGAAAGCTCAAAAAGTTATAGAAAAATATAACAGAGTATATCTCCTCATAATAAATACTTATGAAGATTGTGTTATTGGCGGAGAGAGAAAACAAGTAGAGAAATGTGCAGAAGAGCTAAAATGTACGATAATTCCTATCGAAGGCGTAACTTCTGTCCACTGTGAAGTTTTAAAACCTGTTGCCCAGAAATACAGAGATCTTCACTACTTCCCTGCAGAAAATCCCAATAATATAACTTTTTACAGCACGGCATTAAAGAAAAGTTATGATATAACATCAGATAATATAGCTGACACAATATTAAAACAGGCATCTTATACAATAGATTTCCCTGCAATTATAGAACAGGCTTGGAAAGACGGAATAAGAGCATTTATAGAAGTCGGTCCAAATTGTTCATGTACAAGAATGATAGATTCCATTTTGTCAGAAAAACCTCACTTTGCTGTATATGCGACAAAAGCTGGATTTTCTGAAATAGAGACATTCTTAAATATGTGTGCTGTTCTATTTGTAAATGGAATAGATTTTGAAAAACTAAATCTGTTTGACAGAGATTTCAAAGAAACTAAAAAATCAAATCTGATGAAAATTTCTCTCTCAAAAAGAGCTTTTAGTGAAAAAAGTTCTGAATATTTAAAAAAGATAAATTCCAGCAAAACAATAGATCAAAGAGACAAGAAATTAAGCGGAGAAAAAGAAAATAAGCCTGTAATATCACAAAATATTAAAAACGAGCATGGAGAAAACTTTATAAATTTTAGAAACAAAGAAGTAAGTCAAAACGAATTAGGTAGAATATACAAGCAAGAGAGCAAAGAAAAAATGCCACGAATTGAAATTAAAACAGCAGATACAACAAACGATGTACTAAGAAAAATATTTGAAATGGAACAAAAGACTGCAGAAGCTCATGGCGAATTTTTGAACTTCTCACAAGATTTGATTTCTCTTGTTCTCGATTGCCCAACAAAAATTTCACAAAATATAACACTTGGCAAAGTCGCTCAAAAAGTAGAAGACAGAGACTACGAAATTAGTATAGACAAAGTCGATCGCAGAGATAAACAAGAGAGCCAAAAAGAAAATAATGTAAATGGCACAAATTACGAAGTTAGTATAGACAAAGTAAATTGCAGAAATAAAAATGTGAGCCAAGAGAAAAACTTTGTAGATGGCAATTACCAAACAAGTAGCAGAGATGAAATAGATCGCAGAAATAAGAACTCAAGTGACAAAAAGATATTTATGGATAGAGAGGCATGCATGGAGTTTGCCACAGGGTCTATTGGTAAAGTTTTGGGTAAAATGTTTGAGGAAATAGACCAATATCCTACAAGAGTAAGACTTCCTGATGAGCCATTAATGCTTGCAGATAGAATCTTAAGTGTTGCGGGTGAACCACTTTCTCTAAAATCAGGTTCTACAGTTACTGAACATGACATAAAAGAAAATGCTTGGTATTTGGACAATGGCATAATTCCTACTTGTATAGCCGTTGAAGCTGGTCAATCTGATCTCTTTTTATCTGGTTGGCTTGGCATTGACAAAAAGACAAAGGGATTAGCTGTCTATAGATTGTTAAATGCCTCAATTCAATTTCATGACCACCTTCCAAAAGTCGGTGAAACAATAAGATATGAAATAAATATAGAACGCTTCTTTACACAGGGATCGGTCTGGCTGTTCTACTTCAATTTTGAAAGTTTTGTTGGCACTAAAAAATTGATGTCAATGACAAATGGCTGTGCTGGCTTCTTCACACAAAAACAACTTGATGAAGGAAAAGGCATTATCCACACAGCCCTTGACTTACGCCCTGAAAAAGGATTGATAAAAGACGGATTTAAACCATTTGTCCCAATGTATGAAGAATCCTATGCAGACACCGAAATAGCCGAATTGAGAAAAGGCAAGATCTCGGCATGCTTCGGATCGTCTTTTGACTATATGGACTGTGATGAGCCATTGACATTGCCAAAACATAAATACATGAAACTTCTCGATAGGGTTATTAATTTAAATCCTACAGGTGGCAGATTTGGAATTGGTTCTATCGAATCAGAACTCGATATACATCCTGATGACTGGTTCTTGACCTGCCATTTCTCAGATGACAATGTCATGCCAGGTACATTGATGTATGAATGTTGCATGCACACACTCAGAATTTTCTTAATGAGAGCGGGTTGGATTGATTCAGCCAAAGATACTGTTTGGGAGCCAATACAAGGAGTTTCAAGCTCTCTAAAATGTAGAGGTCAGGTTATTGAATCAACTAAAAAATCATCTTTTAGAATCTCAATAAAAGAAATTGGCTATAACCCATATCCTTATGCAATAGCAGATGCCTTGATGTTTGCAGACGGAAAACCTATTGTCGAAATGCTGAACATGTCAATTCAATTAAAAGGCTCTTCTAAAGAACGCTTGGAAAAGATATGGAGAAATATTGGCAATGTTGGCAAAACTCCACAAAATGCAGTTTTTGACAATGCCTCAATAACTGCATTTGCTGTTGGCAATCCTTCAGAAGCATTTGGAAGTAAATATGCAGTATTTGACAAAGATAGGATAATAGCAAGACTACCAGGTGATCCTTATAAATTCCTTGACAGAATTGTAAAAGTATCTGGTGAACAATGGGTAATGAAAACTCCTGCATCTGCCTCTGCACAATATGATATGAATGGTAATGAATGGTATTTTGAACAGAGTTCTTCATCATTAATGCCATTTTCTGTACTTCTTGAAGTTGCACTTCAGCCTTGCGGTTGGCTTGCTGCCTATGTCGGTTCTGCACTTACCGAAAATTTTGATCTGTCATTTAGAAATTTAGGTGGTTATGGTCATCTTGAAAGACCTGTAAACAAAAACACAAAGATATTACATACAGATGTAAAACTTGAAACAGTCTCAAAATCGGCAGGAATGGTCATTCAAAATTACTTCTTTGATGTCTATGATGAAATAGGAAGTGTATATAAAGGTTGGACATATTTTGGCTTCTTCTCAAAAGAGGCACTAAAAAATCAAATAGGTATATTGGACGCAAAAATTCCACCTGTAGGCAACGACAAAGAGGCAGAACGAAATATTATATATCCAGAACATAGAATATTGCCAAAATCTATGTTAAAAATGATAGATAATATAACAGTTTTTGCACCACATGGCGGTCCAAAGGGATTGGGTTATATTGAAGGAACTATGAAAGTAAGACCTTCAGATTGGTTCTTTAAAGCTCATTTCTATCAGGATCCAGTAATCCCTGGCTCATTAGGTCTTGAATCTATGATTTCATTGATGAAATACATGTCAATAAAATTCTGGAGTAAAGAAGCAGAAACATCAGAAGGCTTTATATCTCCATTATGTGAATGTAAACATTTGTGGACATACAGAGGTCAAGTCATTCCAAAAGATAATTTGGTAACAGTCAGAGTTTGGGTAACATCAAAATCAAATGATGACAAAGTAATTATATGTGACGGCTGGCTGTCTGTTGATGGTCGAAACATCTACAAATTCTCCAACTTCGCACTAAAAATGATGTAAATGTGTGAGTAAACTAAAAGGCTGGTGCTATTAACTAAGTACCGAGCCTTTTTATTTACAGACTTTTTAGAAAATACACATAGCCTATAGAGATAATTTATCTTATATTATACAGGAATTATAAAATAACACAACAAATTATAATATTAAACTATTATATAAAAAAGATATAAGGAGGAAAACTTAAGCTCTTAAAAATATAGATAAATATAGTAAAAAGTGTTAAAATATACTCATATAGATTATACAGAGGA
>JBGUKW010000263.1:0-4308 GCA_045114665.1 Candidatus Xenobia bacterium
CACTTAATTTAAATTTAGTAATTTATTAAATAGATCACGAGCTCATTCTATGATATAGCCGATCGATTCAATTTAGTTGTCTTTAATTTCTAAAATCGTCCATGATTGGAATCTCTTAAAAAGTATTTTTTTTTTTTTTTGAATCTTAAAAAGATATTTATTTTTAATTTATCATGTTAATTAGAGTTTTATTGATTTTTAATATAATTTTTTAAAAAAATAATTTTTATTTTATTTAATAATTGTAATACTTTTTTAATATTTTTGTTTAAAATATTTTTTATAATAATAAAGTTAAAATATAGGATTTAATTTTGGGATAAATGGGAAAGATATTAGAAACGATTTTATCAGAAACAAATGGCAAGAGTTATAAGACAGCCAAACATGAAATTGATTTGACTGATAATTATTTTGCAACCTCTGAAAAAATAACTTGGAAGAAATATGCAGAAAGTTCTCATAAAGAACATTCTATTTATTTAAAAACTCTTGCGGATGACTGTTTAAAAAAATCAGAATCGCCATTTGTTTATTTTTTAGATGGTTCGCGACATGTTTTTAAAATTGATGATGTTTTGTATTTAGATAAAATTTATCCGATAACAGCAGGACAAATTTGTGTAGCTTGTTGTGAGAGAAAAAACAGAAAAATTTATCCGCTTAATTATAAAAATAAGATTGGTCTAAAATACGATATTGTTATAGCACTTCCAAAAGTTGCTGGAAAAAGTGATTGGATTGAAAATGATGATGAATTCGAGGAACTCTGTAAAAAATTGAACAGTTACAGAGATTACAATAATTATTCCAAAAAAGTTCAATTTTCAAAAATACTTTCTTATCCTAAAAATGGTATAAATTTTAAAGATAGCGATAAATTTGAGACGATGTCAATTAGTGTTATCCAAGATTTTATGATTGAGCAAGAAAAAAAAATGGTTGCTGATCTTGCAGATAATGAATTATTATCAAAGGATAGTATGTTATTAAAGGACGGAAGTATTGAATATCCGATAACATCGAAATCATCAAAAGAACTGCGTAAATTTAAAGAAAATTACAGATATGCTCTTGGCATTTCTAAAAGTTTTAATTTAGAAAATTATGTAGATAAACATAATAAAAATAATTCAGATAAAATCGCTGAATTGCCACTTTATCATAGAACACCTGTTAGTCTTTATCATTCAGATAGAGTAGGAGATGTCAATTTTGCTGTGTGGTTTGTTCGTATAAGAGAAACAAAATATACTAGCAGTGTATTTAGTGGAATCTTGAAAATTGAAAAAATCCTTGTAACAGATAGTGAAAATGAAAAAGGGTTAGATTCTGAAGAAGTAAATTTTTTGACTGCAAATATTATAAATGAACGAAATCCAGTATGTCATGGAAATGATAGCAGATGGGCAAATCATCTTTATCCAATCTATTTGACAGAACAATATATCAAATCAAAATTTATAAGTAGTGAATTATTTATGAATCTTTTTTAATAGGGTTATAAAATGGGAAAAGTAATAGGTAAAATTTTAGCTACAGAAAAAGCTCCTTCTACTATGGAAGAGTTTTATTTTTGGACAAAATCCGATTTGATTCTTAATCCTTTTGACATTGTAAAGGTTAAGAATGTCAATGACAGTATTACTTATGGAGTTGTAGAGGAAATATCACATATAACAGATTCTACAAGTTTTCTTTCTGAATTTATATCTAACGATTTTGGAGAAACAAATGTAGAGTATTTAACCGATAGAATTGGAATGAATTATGTTAAGGCAAAAATAATAGGTAATTCAAAAAATATATTTATTCCAGTTGTAAATGCTTCAAAAGTTTTTACTGCTGATAAAGAGGAGATAGAAAAAGCTCTTGGTTTAGATTCTATTAAAAATCCGATTCCTTGTGGTTTTATAGAAATGTATCAGGGAAGAGATAGTGAAGATGTTGTAAAAATAACTGTAAATTTGGATTCAAATTATTTAATTGGTCCAGAGGGAGCTCATTTAAATATATCTGGTATTTCAGGACTTGCTTCAAAAACATCTTATGCAATGTTTTTGATAAAATCTATTCAAGATAAGTGTTTAGAAAATTCTACAGATTCTACTGATAATGTTGCATTTGTTATTTTTAATGTAAAGGGAAAAGACCTCTTAGCAATAGATCAGAAAAATGATTTTAATAAAAACGAAAAAGAAAAATCAGAAACTTATAGTCTCTATGAAGAACTTGGAATGAGTACAAAACCTTTTCAGAATGTACATTATTATTACCCTTATTCTGATTCAACTGCTTGGAATACATTTTTAGATAAAGATTCTGTTACAAAAAATATATGTTCTAACAAAGCTGATTTTTACTGTTATAATTTTAAAGAAGATAAAGAAAATATAGATTTGTTTTTTTCGAAAATTGATGATTCTACAGGTACTATGGATTCTATTTTAAATAAAATAGTCCAGAACGGTGGAGAGTTTGGAAATTGTACTTGTTGGAAAGAATTTTTAAAGACAGTAAATGATTATGGAAAAGCTAAAAATAATTTTGTTGACAAAGAAATAAATATATTAAGTTGGCGAAAATTTGAGAGAATTATTCGAAAATCCATATATAACAATAATATTTTTGACGAGAAAAAAACTTATAATAATAATGCTATAAGAATTTCAGACAAAATGTCAGAAATCAAAAAAAATGAAATTCATGTTATTGATATTGCAAAATTAAATGATGATTTGCAGTGTTTCGTTTTTGGCGATACAATAAGAAAATTATATAATTTACAACTCGAACAAGAATTTTCTATCGATTCAGATCGCCCTTCTAAAATAATCATATTTATTGATGAGTTAAATAAATATGCCTCAAAGGAATCATCTAAAAATTCCCCTATATTAAATCAAATTTTGGATATAACAGAGAGAGGAAGATCTCTTGGCATTGTTCTTTTTGGTGCTGAGCAATTTCGTAGTGGAATACATTCGAGAGTAACTGGAAATTGTTCAACTTTTGCCTATGGTAGAACTAACTCAATCGAATTAGCCCAAAAAGACTATAGTTTTATTCCAAATATCTACAAACACATCATATCGAGATTGAGGCAAGGGGAATATATATTGCAAAATCCTCTTTTTCATTCGCTTTTAAATATAAAATTTCCAAAGCCACTTTATAAACAATTTAAATAAATCAAAGGGTTAGAAAAATGTCTGAAAAATTTAAATTTGGAAAAAATATAATTGAAAATCTCACGACAGGAATGTATAAAGATAGAAAAATTATTTACAGAGAATATATTCAAAATAGTGCTGATTCTATTGATGAAGCACTTGAAAAGGAAATTATATCTAAAAATGAAGCGGAAATTAGCATTGATATAGACAATTCTAAAAGAAATATAAAAATAAAAGATAATGGTATTGGCATAGATAGCAAAAATTTTGAACAAATAATGTGTTGCATTGCTGATTCAACTAAAGATGTCAAATGTAACAAGGGTTTTAGAGGAATTGGTCGATTAGCAGGCATTGCATATTGTGATAAATTGATATTTTCTTCTAAGATTAAAGGAGAAAATATTATTTCGACTTGTGAGATTGAAGCTAAAGAAATAAGAAATATTTTAAATGATATTGAAAACAAGATGTCTGCAGATGAAGTTATGGAATTAGCTACAAAATTTTATAAAAAAAATTCAAATGACATAGATGATCATTTTTTCCTTGTTGAATTAAAAAATGTTTCTAATGAAAGTTCAGAACTTTTGGAAAAAGAAACAATAAAAGGCTATTTAGAAGAAGTTGCTCCAATTCCTTATACATTGCGTTTTAAACTATATGCAGATAAAATTAAAAAATTTGCTAAAGAACATAATTTCAATATAGATGAATATAAAATTAAGGTCAATGGTGAGCAAATTTATAAACCATACAGCACTCAATTTAAAGATGATAGCGATAATCCTTATGATGAGCTTATTGACATTGATTTTAAGATTTTTTCAAATGATAAAGAAGATTTTGCTTGGATGTGGTTTGGCTTAAGTAGATTTGAAAAGTCAATTCCAGCTAAATATAATAAAATGCGTGGAATAAGATTGAGAAAAGAAAATATCCAAATAGGGGATGATGCTACTGTATTAAAGGATTTTTATAAAGAGACACGAGGCTATGGATATTTTATAGGTGAACTCTTCGCTGTAAATAAAGGACTTGTACCAAATGCAAGAAGAGATTATTTTAATGAAAATGAAACTCGAACAGAATTTGAAGAAAAAATAAAGCCTGTTTTTCAAGATGAATTTTG
>JBGUKW010000264.1:0-9085 GCA_045114665.1 Candidatus Xenobia bacterium
AATTAGGGGGCTGTGAAAAAAGTATTTTTTTATATATAATTTTCGTAAATTAACTCGTTTTGTTAGTTTATAAAAAAGCACTTGAGAATTGCCACGGTCGCACAGCTTCCTCACAATGACATCGCCTCTAAATAGTAGCTATTTGGGGTTATTTTAAAATATTAATCAACTATCAAATGAGATATTTAATAAGAGTTTAATTTTATGAAAAAAATTTGGCTTTATTTAAAAAAAATAAGAGAACAAAAAAAGTCCTTTTGGGATATTTTAATTTTTGGATTATTTTTTGAAATTGCTTGGATAATCCCAGGAATTGATATATTTTCTTTTATAAATCCTATATTTGAAAAAACTAATGCAGATTTACCTTTGCCATTTCAGGCTATTAATTTATTTATTTATCCCATAATTGATTTATTTACTCCTTGTATCTTGTCTCCATTTTGGGGATTTATTACAACAATAAATGCTTTTCAACTTTGTATGTTAGTTGTTTTATCGGCAATTATATCTGTCCTTTACATATTTTTTCATTGTAAAATTTATAATGTTGTTTTGAAAACATTTTTGAATCCAGATAAAAATTTAAAAATTAAAGAATTATATGCTGAAAAAACAGATTATTTTAAGAAATATTATAATTGGGAATTAATATGTTTTGCTATTAAATTTGTTATATCTCTTCCTTTTTTGATTTGGACATTATATTTTACTAATCTTTCATCTTCTGAATTTGGAAATGTTTTAATTGCCATAATTTTCTGTGTTGTTTTTTCATTATTTAATTTATATATTATTTTAAATCGTGCTTTTGTAATACCTATTTTTATGTCAGGAAAATATCAAGAAGTAAATTCAAAAAGTATTTTTGAGCTTTCAAAAAACATTTTTTCTGTAAAGCTAATTGTTCCTATTTTAATTCTTGGGACAATCTATATTTTTGCCAATGTTATTGTATTGACTGGGACAGTTGCACTATTTTTTATATCCTTTGAATATATTTCACTTTTTATATTAAAATTGCTTATTTGGTTTTTGGGAGTTGTTATATTGGCGTTTTTTACATATTATGTTGGATTATTCTGTTTGGGCTATTGTGTTTCTTCTCAAGAAATTATATTTCCAGATTATCCATTGATTTTTACAGATGAAAAATTTAACGATGATTAAATAATGCGGAAATTAATTTTTGTTTGGGCGTGTTAGTAAACTCTATTTTTGCTAATTCAAATTGTTTATGTCTAAAAAAATACGAGAGGAAGAACAGACAGAAGAGAAAGGGGAGAATTTATGAGAGTAGTAGTTTGTGGTGCAAATGGAAGAATGGGAAAAGAAGTAGTTAAAACCATTCTAAATGCAGAAGATTTTATTTTGACAGGTGCATTTGATAGGGAAGATTCTGCAGGTATAGATGCAGGTGAAAATGCAGGCTGTAAAAGTTGTGGAGTTAAAATATCTTCCAATTTAGAGGAAGTCTTATCAAATTGTGATTGTATTGTTGATTTTACAAATTCATCAATATCTGCTGAAATAATTAAAAAAGCTATTGAAATGAATGTTGATTGTATAGTTGGAGCAACAGGTCATTCAGATAAAGATTTGGAAGAGATAAAAGAAATTGCAAAGGATAAAACAAAAGTTTTGATCGTTCCTAATTTTTCAATAGGTGCTGTTTTGATGATGAGATTTGCAAAAGAGGCATCTCTTTATTTTGATTCTGCTGAAATAATAGAGCTTCATCACGAGAAAAAAATGGATGCTCCTTCTGGAACTTCTATAAAAACTTTAAAAGGTATGCTTGAAAATAGAGAATCTTTCTTGTCTCCTGAAACTAAAAAAGAAACGATGAAAGGGGCAAGAGGAGCAGAAGAAAATGGTATTCATATTCATTCTGTTAGATTGCCAGGTATGGTTGCACATCAAGAAGTTATTTTTGGAAAAGAAGGCGAGTATATGACAATAAGGCATGATTCAACATCGAGAATTTGTTTTATGTCAGGTGTTTTGGTTGCTCTTAGAAATATTAATAGGCTTCCAAAAGGTCTTACAATTGGACTTGAGGCTGTTATGTAATCAAGTTGTGATAGTTAATTGATATTTCACAACCTACCCAATAAAGTCTCTATTTAGTGGTGTTGTCATTGCAAGGAAGCGTAGAAAATAGTAATGACAAAGTGATAGTATAAAGGTATATATTGGATAGTTATCAGTAATTTTTTATTTACTTATTTTTTAAAATTAACTAACACAATGAGTTAAAATTGTATTAGTATTTTTGAAAATTGTGATGTAGGTTGAACCACCCTTATCTTAGGACGGAAGAGGGAGAAGAAGAGGAAAAAAGTTATGAAAAAATATAATGTTTGTGTTTTAGGTGCTACTGGTCTTGTCGGTGGCGAGATGTTAAAAGTTCTTGTTGAGAGAAATTTTCCTTATGAAAATTTAACTGCTCTTGCAACTTCAAAAAGTGCAGGAAAAATTGTTGAAGTTGGCGATCTTAAATTGACTGTAAAAGACGCTGATTTAGAAACTTTTGAGAATATGGATGTAGCTCTTTTTGCTGGTGGTGAAATAGCAAGTGAAGAATATGCAAAAAAAGCTGTAAAAGCAGGTTGTGTTGTCATTGATAACAGTGCTTTTTTCAGAATGAATGAAGGTGTTCCACTTGTCGTTCCAGAAGTCAATCCAGATGATATTTTCAAACATAAGGGAATAATTGCAAATCCAAATTGTTCTACAATTCAAATGGTTGTTGCTTTAAAGCCTATCTATGATGCAGTCGGTATAAAAAGAATAGTTGTTTCAACTTATCAATCTGTTTCAGGAACAGGTAAAAATGCACTTAAAGAATTGAAAAATCAGGCAAAGGCTGTTCTTGATGGAAAAGAGATTGAAAAACCTGTTTGTTATCCACATCAAATAGCATTTAATTTGATTCCACAGATTGGTTCTTTTGGTGAAAATGGTTATTCTTCAGAAGAGATGAAAATGATAAATGAAACAAAAAAAATAATGGGTGATCAAAATATAAAAATTACGGCAACTACAGTCAGAGTTCCAACAGAATTTGGACACTGTGAGTCAATAAATATTGAAACAGTTAAGCCAATAACTGCAGAAGAAGTAAAAAAAATGATGTCAAATGCAAAAGGTGTTAAATTAGTCGATAATTTAAAAGAATCACTTTATCCAATGACTTTGAGTGTTGCTCATACAGATTTTGTTGAAGTAGGACGAATCAGAAAAGACATTTCTTGTGAAAATGGAATTGAAATGTGGATTTCTGCTGACAATATCAGAAAAGGGGCGGCATTGAACGCAGTTCAAATCGCAGAAAAACTTTTCAATCTTTAGAAATATAAAAAAAATCAAGTGTATAAAAAAAGTCTGTAAATTGTACGAATTTACAGATTTTTTTATTTTATTTTAGAAAAAAGCTAATTTTTCTTTTATTTTTTATGATTCTTCTACTTCTTCACCATTTACATGCAAAGCTCCTCAAGGATAATCATCTAAATCTTTTTGGGTCTCGCTTATGTTTATATTGTTGACATTTTCAAAGGCGTCATCGATAATATCAGTTACACTACTTGGAATGTCAATGCTTAAATTAGAATTAGTACAATTACGAAAAGCTTCTTCTCCAATATAAGTTACACTATTTGGAATAGTAACACTTTCTAATGAAGTGCAATTCACAAAAATATCTATAATGCTAGTTATCTTGTATTTGTCGCCATCATAAGTATAAATAGCAGGGATTTCAAGATTTGTTATAATTTCACCATCCGCTATTCTTTTTATATCATAATTGTCTCCATTTTTAACTCTTTTATATCCCAGTTCTTCGAGTACATCTTCATCAAGTTCAACTTCTTCTGAATTATCTGTTACATTTACTTTAAAAGTCGCACTGTTTGCCCCTTCGAGTGAAACTGTAACATTTGCTGTTCCTTCAGTATATTTTGTTTTGACTACTCCTTTTTCTGCAGTTGCGACAGATTCATCGTCAGATTCATAGGCGACTTGCTCTGTAACGTCTTCGCCATTTAAGAAAACAGTTACTGTATCTTCATCATCAACAAAAAGATTAAATTCTGTTTGGCTTAGTTCGAGAGTTGGTAAACTTGGATCGATGACATTTACTGTGAATGTCTTGTCAGCTTCCGCTTCATCAGCATGTACAGTAACAGTTGCAAATCCTGCTGAAAGTCCAGTAATAAGTCCTTTTTCAACAGAAGCTATGGCTTCTTGGTCAACAGTATAAGTAGCTGTTTCTGTTATGTCGTCACCATTTAGTGTAACAATAATATTGTCTGTTTCACCTACATTAACTGTAAATTCAGTTTGTGAAAGTTCAAGCTGATATTTTTCAGGTGTAGGTGTTGGCTCAGGGGTGGGTGATACAGTCGGAGCAGGTATGGGAATAAATGGATAACTTGGTGGTGTAGATTTTCCACCGCCACCACAGGCAGAGGTAAATATGCCGAGAATGAATAGGCACAAAATGAGGAGCAAATATTTTTTGCTATTTCTTATCATAAGATCTCTTAACGCTGTTAATTTTGAAAAATTAACAGCGTTATGAGTTGTAAGTTTTAAAACTTACAACTCATAACAAAAAAAATTAATAATGATTATGATTATTATTTGTTTTCACGAAAATAAATTAACTCTTGCAGAAAATAATTTTGCAGGAGTTTTTTATTTGCTTTTTTTATCGTCCTGTTGTAAAATAGATATTACCTTGTGGTTGGCAATAAAAGATAGACGGAGAAATAGATGCTTGAAGTAAAGAATTTGAAAAAATCTTTTGGTGAAAAGAAGGTTTTAGATGATATAAGTTTTTCTTTAAAAGAAGGGGAATGTTTGGGAATAGTAGGGCAGAGTGGTTGTGGAAAAAGTACATTAGTTAGGTTAATTTCAAGATTTATAGATGTTGATGATGGGCAAATTTTATTTTGTGGTGATGACATAACAAGTGCAAAGGGAAAAGAATTAAAAAAAGTTTATAAAAATATGCAAATGATTTTTCAAATGCCTGAAAATTCGTTTAATCCTCGCAAAAAATTTGGTTGGAGTATTGCAGAACCACTAAAAAATAATGGTTGGAGAAAAGATTCAATAAAAGAATGTATTTCGGAACTACTTTTAAAAGTTGGATTATCTCCTGATTATGCTGAGCGTTATCCACATGAAGTGAGCGGGGGGGAATGTCAGAGAATTGCTATTGCGAGAGCTATTTCTATAAATCCAAAACTTTTGATTTGTGATGAAGCAACAAGTGCTTTAGATGTTACTGTTCAAGGGCAAATTACGCAATTAATAAGAAGACTTTGCAAAACAGAAAGCATCGCCTGTTTATTTATCACACATGATTTGTCTATTTTGCCAAAAATTAGTGATAGAGTTATTGTTATGTATGGAGGGAAAATAGTAGAGGAAGGGGCTGTTAATGATATTATCAACGCTCCAAAATCTATCTATACAAGAAAACTGATGTCTGCAGATTTTTTTAATAATGAAAATTTAAATTCAAGAATTGAATCTTATTGGGATAAGAGAAGCAGTGATTTTAATCGTGTTCGTCATTTAGAACTCTATGGAATTGATTCTTCGCTTTGGTTGAAAATTATAAAAGAGCATTTGCCTCAAAAAGAAAATTTGAATATTTTAGATGTTGGAACTGGTACAGGATTTTTTGCCATTTTACTTTCAAAACTTGATCATAAAATAACTGGCATAGATATTTCTTCTAAAATGATTGAGGAAGCAAAAAAAAATGCCAAAGAATTTAATATTTCAGCTGAATTTAAGAAGATGAATGCTCAAAATTTGGATTTTAAAGATTGCACATTTGATGTAGTTATAGCTCGCAATTTGACTTGGACATTACCAGATGTTATGAAAGCATATAAAGAATGGTATAGAGTTTTAAAAGTTGGTGGATTATTATTAAATTTTGATTCAGATTATGGTGAGATGACTTTCTCAAAAAAAGGTGACACTGCAAATGTCCATTCAAATATAGCTGATGAACTTTTTATCGAATGTAATAATATAAAGGATAACCTTCGTATTAGTTCACATAGAAGACCTTATTGGGATATAGAATTTTTAAAAACATTAGGATTTGATGTTAAATTTGATGAAGATATTTCACCTCTTGTTCATAAAGATAAAAATTGTAATTATGATCCAGTGCCACTTTTTGCCATTTATGGTGTGAAGAAGTAAAGTCATGTAATTGACTATAAACTTATATAAACCAGCTCTGATTTTCCATAATCAGGGCTGGTGTACTTAGTTATTCCTCTTCTGAAGAGATTTTGTTGTCTATCAAATTTTGCATTTTTGTTTTTAATTCCGTTTGACACGGTTATTCACTTATATCTCTGTTTGCATACATCTTTTGATAATATTGTTGATATTCGCCTGAGATTATATTTTTCCACCAAGGCTCATTTGCTAAATACCATTTTATCGTCTTTTCTATTCCAACTTCAAAAGAAGTCATTGGCTTCCAACCGAGTTCTTTTTGTATTTTTGTTGAATCTATTGCATATCTGAGATCGTGTCCAGGTCTATCTTTGACAAAAGTTATGAGGTCTTCATTTTTTCCAAGTTGTTTGATAATCTCTTTTACAACATCTATATTTCTTTTTTCACTATTTCCTCCAACATTATAGACATTTCCAACTTCTCCAATGTGAATTATTTTATCAATTGCACTACAATGATCTTCAACATATATCCAATCTCTTACATTTTCGCCTTTGCCGTAAACAGGGATTTTTTCATCAGAGACGGCTCTACTTATAACCAATGGTATAAGTTTTTCTGGAAAATGATATGGTCCATAATTGTTTGAACATCTTGATATAGTTGCTGGTAATTTAAAGGTTCTGTGATAGGCAGAAACAAGCAAATCAGCTGAAGCCTTAGAGGCAGAGTAGGGGGAAGATGTTTTTATTTTGTTCTCTTCTGTGAATTTTAAGTCTGGTCTGTCGAGCGGAAGATCTCCATAAACTTCATCTGTTGAAATTTGATGAAATCTCTTTACATTGTGTTTTAAGCTGGCATCCATTAATACCTGTGTTCCTAAAATGTTTGTTCTCAAAAATAGACTTGGATTTTCAAGGGATCTATCTACATGAGATTCTGCTGCAAAATTTATAACTATATCTGGTTTTTCTGCTGAAAAAACATTTTCTATTTCATCTTTGTTTGCTATATCACATCTATAAAAAGCAAAATGTTCTTTGTCAGATGTAAATTTTGCAATATTTTCCATATTTCCAGCATATGTTAAAAGATCAACACAGATTATTTTATATTCTGGATGTTGTTCTCTTGCATATTTTATATAATTGCTTCCTATAAATCCAGCTCCACCTGTCACAAGTAATTTCATTTTTTTCTCCTTGATGAATTATTTTAATTGTGCAACGACATCGAGTATGAATTTTTTTCCCATATAACCAACTGTTTTTTTCTGTATTTCTCCGTTTTTAGCATATAAAACTGTCGGAATACTCGATATTCCAAATTTGTGTGCAAGTTCACGCTCTTCATCAACATTCACTTTACAAACTTTTATATTTTCTTCTGATTTTGATATAGCTTCGAGTTCAGGTGATAGCATTCTGCAGGGACCGCACCAATCAGCCCAAAAATCTATTATTGCTACACCATTGTATTTTGTTATTTCTTCATCAAAATTTTCTTTTGTAACTTTTACTGTCGGCATTTTTTCCTCCATTGTCTTTTTACGCAAACAGTCTAAATATTTCTCAATATAAAGATTTCAATTATTTTTTTTTATTATCCTTTTTCTAAAAAAACTCTTTTCAATATACTGAAATCAATTTTTTTATTTACTGACGAATGTTACTTTGTTATAAAAAGCTCACTCTAAACACTCACATAAATAGTGGCTATTTTGGAAAAAATATTTTTAATTAGCATAACGAGTTAATTATAAATCAAGTTCATCTGTAAATATCATCTCATCGTCTTCTTGAGGAAATACCTTTGGAATACTTACTCTATCTTCGGGCAATTCATCATCTTTTTTCTTATTTTTATCCAAATCTTCGCCCTCAGAATCTTCATCTTCTTTATTTACATCTGAATTATTTTTATCTTTTTGTTTTTTATCGTCTTTTTTATCTTTCTTTTTATTGTCTTTTTTGTTTTTAGAAGAATCTTCTTTTTTCTTCTTATTATTTTGTTGTTCAACTTCTACTTCTGCAGTAACTCCTCCATTTGCTACAAATGTTTCTGATTTTAAGTCAAATATAGCTTCAGGACAAGTCATCCAATTTTCAGCACCTTGCTCAAATCTAACATTATCCGAAAGTGTTACTGTCTCAATTTTTTGGCTGTAATGACCGTGATCAGCATAGGCTCTTTTGTCATTTTTCCACATTTTTACATTGCCGTCAACATAGACTTCATCATCATTCCAAAAATATTCTGCATATTTGCAGGTCAAAATCAATGGAGCATCGTCATCAGCAGAATTTTTCTTTTTACCAGGTTCTTTTTTGTCTTTATTTTGATATGAAACTGCTCTTACATTTTCGTATATGACACCTTTGCCTTCATTGTAAAATATGTCCATTTTATCGCCTGTAACAGTGTTACCAGGTTTATATAATTTGACATCTCCTGTAAAATAGGCCTCTTTTTTATCTCCATAAAATTTGGCATATTTGGATTTTACAATTAAATCGCCATATACTATTTTTACATTTCCTCTGAGCTGTGAAATTTTTGTTTTATCATCATAAAGCAATCTATCGGCATTCATCTTTACTGCCTTTGGGTCTTCTTTTAGATTAGGCTCTTCAACTGGAGGAATTTCACTTTTTTTCGTTTTTTTCTGTTCAGTCTTTACTGTTATTTCTTCTTTATCTTTTGTTTTTGGTTCTTCTAAAGTCCCTTTTTCTTCAGGCTTTTTATTATTTTCTTTTTTTGATTCTTTATCTTTTGTATTTGGTTTTTGAGCTTTGTCATCTACTTGTTTTTTTGTGGTCGTCGTTGTTATTATTGATTGACCTTGTTTAACTGTAACTTGCTT
>JBGUKW010000265.1:0-6132 GCA_045114665.1 Candidatus Xenobia bacterium
TGCGAGTGTTTAGAGTGAGCTTTTTCAAACAAAGTAACATTCGGCAGTAAATAAAAAATCAGTATTTTTGAAAATTATTATGAACTAAAAAATTGATTTCCGTTAATTCCTCTTTACACCCAAAAAGCATCGCAATGACAAAGTGGCAATATACAGGCATATATTGGATAGTTTATAGCAATTTTTTATTTACTTATTTATATTTTCTATAAAATCGACTCGGCAAAAGCCGAGAAAACAAAAAAATTAAAGATTGATAGATAAAGCCGGTCGCACAAGAGAAGAGACATCATCAACATAGTTGTAATAGTCGACAATGACAAAAATGCAGACATCATAGACACGATTACCATTACGAGGACTATGAGAACGAAGCCACCAAACACTATAACCATCCCTACTATTTACATAAGCACCATTTTTAACGGCATATTCACTAGCTTTACATTTTCTCTCATCCTTATTAGCAAAATATTTTTCTGCCTCTTCTTTACTCAACAAAAACACATTATCACTTGTGCCGACATCTGAAAGATTAGAAAGATTTATACATTTCTTCTCTTGATCTGTAAATACCTTATTGTAAAATTCACCATTCAACCACTTGCGAATTTCACTATTTACCCATTTATTTGAACTACCATCAAAACGCTTTGCGTCAAGACCATATCTCGAGATCACAAGCATTTTATTGTTTTCTTTTGACAATACAAGCCATTCAATGGGCTGAATATCACCATTTGAAGTCTGTGGATAACTGCCAAATTTTATATAATCACCAACATTTACATTTTTAAAAGAAGAAACAGTATTATTAGAAGTTACTGATTTAGGTACAGATGTAATCGAAGAAGCAGAAGCAGGAAAGTTAAAATCAGTCTGTCTATTTACATCATCTTTAAATATTGTATATTTTGTCGGCAAAGTAAATATCCGTAATTTACTACAACCACCAAAGGCTTCTAAACCTATTTCTACAACACTATCTGGAATAATAAAAATATCAAGTGATTCACACCCTGCAAATGCTCTACTTCCTATTTTTATCACTGTTTGTGGAATAAGAATATTAATCAAGGATTCACAACCCGCAAAAGACAAATTGCCTATTTCTGTTACTCCATTGGGAATAGTTATATTTACAAGGGATTTACATTTGCAAAATAATCCATCTGAAATCTTTGTAACTTTATCTGGAATAAAAATAGAAGTCAAAGAAGAACAGCCTTCAAATGCACTATTGCCTATTTCAACAACACTATTTGATATATTTATATTATTTAGGAATTTACAATTTGTAAACGCTCTATCACCTATTTTTATAACACTATCAGGAATATTTATTTTTTCTAAAGCTATGCAACCTTCAAATGCACTGTTTCCTATTTCTGTTACAGTATTAGGAATTGTAACAGCTTGTAATTTATCGCAATCTTTAAATATTTCATTACCTATCTTAATAATTCTATATGTAACACCACTATAAGTGTTATAAGTTGATGGAATATGTAAAACAAAAGGAATAGAATCTTTACTTGTAATTCCCAATTGTTTAAGTACATCATCATTAAGTGTTACATCTGTAACAGAAGCATTTGTAGTTGGTTGGTTTTGTTGTGGCTTAATATAAGTTTGAGTTGGACAATCGGCTTTTAGATCATAAATTTCCTGTTCCCAGCCAAGTGGAATTCCAAAAGATTCAAGGAAAAAATATACCTTGTCATCTGCAAACCCAAAATCTTCAAGTTGATCTTTTATTAGCCTAAGTCTATGACGAACTTTTTTAGTATCATCAATAAACAATCCCATTAATTTTTCATCAAAATTATTTTTAATAATCCTTAGCTCTTTTGGATATTCTGGTGATAAATCACCAAGTAATGCAAAAAATTGTTTTGGATTTTTGAAAATGTCCAAACCTCTTAGCTCAATAATCTTTTTAACTGCTTCCTGTATAGTAGCCATAATTATCCCCTATTTATCTTCATAATGTCCTTTACACTGATAAACTTCAATTACTTCATTGCCAATTTTATAAACAATTCTATTTTTTTCGTCTATTCTTCTACTCCAAAATCCCTTGTATTTATTTTTTAGTTCTTCTGGTTTACCTATTCCTTCAAATGGATTTCTAACAATGTCTTTTAACAAGCTATTAATTTTCTTTAAAGTCTTTTTATCTTGAGTTTGCCAAAAAATATATTCTTCAAATGCCTCTTCGGTAAAAGTTATCTTAATCATTTGCAAAATTTTCCAATTCTTCAAGAGTTTTTGTAATTGTTTTTCCTTCTTTCATCTGTTGGATACTTTTATCAAGGGCTTTTAAATTGCTTTTACTATAAAATGGATCCAAATTTACTTCAAAAGTTAAACGCTTTTCTCGTATCATTGTTTTTGCAAGCATAGTTACTGCAGTTGCCATTGTAAGTCCCAATTCTTGGCATATATTGTCAAAATCTTTTTTTAAATTTTTATCCATTGTTATATTTATTATAGATTGTTCCATAGTTTTTCTCCATTTGTAGATTAACATTATAATTAGCAAAATAGTATAAATAAAATAACATTTAGCCTTATATTATTTTAGCATAATGTAAGACAATTTACAATATTGAAAAGATTTATAAAAAAACAGAGACTAAAATTTTTAAGTCTCTGTTTTTTGTAAATTAAACTCGTTGTGTTAGTTAATAAAAAAGTGGTTGAGATTGCCACGGTCGCACAGCTTCCTCGCAATGACATCTATTCTATTTACTTTTTCACAGCCCCTTTTTTGTACCTTCTTACAAAGGGAAAAAAAATTATAAAAGACGCTCAGAAATAAATGACTCAATCTGAGCAATAGTATTAGATCTCAATACAAAAATAGGTATTCCCTTTTTCTGTAACTCCACAAATTTATCAAAATTTCTTCTATGATGACTTTTAAGTGTCAAAATCACATCTGCTTCTTCGACATTTCTGACAATATCACCTGAAAATTTCAAATGTTCAATAGCATATTCAATATGATTCCTACTTATTCCGTAAGGATAAATTGAAATATGGTCTCTTCCCCTCAAAGAAGAAGGATGTTTTATATACTCAGGAACTTTATTTTGCTCTGAATCATCATTTTCATCATGTGAAATCAAATTTATCTGATTTATCTGTATTTTTCCATCTTCATCTTTGATTCGCTCTTCAACAGGTGGATTCATATTTCTGAGCAGAAGATCGACAGATTCAGCTAAATTTTTATGAATGACAAAATGATTCCTATTTCTTATCTCTATCAACATTCCAAAGGTAGGAGGAGCTTTTCTCTCAAGAATAGTCTTTTGACAACCTCTCTTTTTTGCCTCTTCATCTGATAGAGTAACAGGCTGTATTCCACCTGCCAATTCAGAAAGTGTTGGATTTTGTATCAAATTTTCAAGCGTGTTTCCATGAGCTGTTGCAACAAGCTGAACACCTCTTTCAGAAATAGTTCTTGCAGCAAAAGTTTCTTCTAATACGCCTATTTCATCAATCACAACGACTTCTGGCATGTGATTTTCCACAGCTTCGATCATTATTGCATACTGTTTGTCAGTGTGAGGAACTTGCATTCTTCTTGCTCGACCAATTCCATGATGTGGAATATCTCCATCACCTGCAATCTCATTGCTTGTATCAACAATGACAACTCTCTTTTTTTCAGCAAGAACTCTTGCAATTTCTCTCAACATTGTAGTCTTACCGACACCAGGAGGACCCATTAACAAAATACCTGTTCCCTCTTCGATTAAATCAGATATTATGTCAACAGTACCTGATACAGCCCTTCCTACTCTCAAAGTAAGACCTATTATTTTACCTGTCCTATTTCTTATGGCAGAAATTCTGTGTAGTGTCTTTTCTATTCCAGCCCTATTGTCATCCCCAAATACCCCTATTCGATCGGTTACATAATCTATATCTTCCTGTGTTACAGGTTTATCACCCAAAACAGAAATACCATCATCAAATCGAGCTTCTGGAATTCTTCCCAAATCCATTACAAATTCAATCAACTTATCTGATTTATTTAATGATTTTATTGCAGAAACAATATATTCTGGCACTACAGCAAAAAGAAGTTCATAATCGTTATTATTCATATTTTTTTTATTGTTTTACAACTCTAATCGTTTTCATTGTATAGTCAACTGGTCCTTGGATATGAGCTCCACCAGCAAGTTCTAAATTGAGATACTCAATAATTTCACTATTGATAAGATCTCCTGGGCGAAGAATCGGAATACCTGGTGGATAAGGAGTAACAATTTCACAACAAATTCTATTTTGTGATTTATTGAAATCAACAGTTTCATAAGGGGCAAAAAATGCGTCTCTTGTACTCATCACATGTTCTGCCCAATCTGGCATTTCAAATCTCTTACCAGTCTTTGATTGGAATTGTTTAATTACCTCAATACTCTTTGGATATTTTGGATTTTCAGATATCTTTTTAAGTGCATCTATCAACTTGTCGGCAAGTTCTTTATTATGTCCTATTGTCAAAAGAGCAACATTATTGAATATATCTGAAAGCTCAACTTGAATATTGAATTCATATCTCAATATATGTTCCATGTCATAGCCAGTATATCCAAGCTCTTTAGCAGTAAATACAATTCTTGTTGGATCAAAATCATGCACACCTGGACGACCTATTATCTCTCTTCCATAACATTTCATACCTGGTATTTTATTTATTGAATCTCTGAGATAATCTGCAAGTTCTATAGTCTGAGTTAAAAGTTTTCTTCCTTCTGTTGCCATTTGCATTCTTGCCATATCGAGTGAAGCAACAAGAAGACAACTTGGACTTGTGGAAAGGAACAATCTCAAAATAGCATGAGCTCTTCCTCTATCGATTCTATTTCCCTTTATATGAAGCATTGAAGCCTGAGACATACCAGAAATAATCTTATGTGTGCTATTTATAGCAATATCTGCCCCTGCTTCCATTGCAGAAATAGGAAGTTTATCATGAAAACGGAGATGAGCTCCCCAAGCCTCGTCAACCATCAATATTTTGTTATTTGCATGTACTATATCAGCTATTTTTTTCGTATCAGCGGCAGCACCATAATAAGTTGGACTTAAAACCATAACAGCAACTGCATCTGGATTTTCTTTAATAGCTTTCTCAACAGATTCAGGAGTTACAGCATGGTCTACATTCAACTCCATATCATATTCAGGTTCCATATATACAGGAACAACACCACTTAAAATAACTGCACCTGTTACTGATTTATGACAATTACGAGGAACAATTACCTTATCTCCTGGATTACATACAGACATCATCATAACATGATTTCCTGAAGATGATCCATTAATCATAAAGAATGTCTGATCTGAACCATAAGCCTTTGCTGCAAGTTCTTGTGCATGCAAACAGACATCAACAGGCTGATGAATGTCATCAAGTCCCAAAACTTGTGTTATATCTGCAGCTAATCCTTTTTCCTTTATAAAATTGCGAAATGCCTCTGGAGTTCCTCGTCCTTGTTGATGCCCAGGAACATGGAAAGGAATTGTGCCATCATCAACATATCTTTCTAAAGCATCAAAATAAGGAGTACTTCTCTGTGAAGCAAATCCCTCATGAAAAACTAATTCATCATATTCAGAAGAAGTCTGTTCTTCTTCTGACAAAAATTCTTTCATCAAATCGCTCATTAATTAGTAACCTCTAATAAAAATAAACTAAATATTTATGTTTTTAAATCCTAAAACTTCAAAAATACCAATTAATCCCTTAGCAGCAACATCTTTTATTATTTTTCCTTCATCAGTAAAATAATAAAAATTCATGCAACTAAATGAGAATTTCTTACCTGTTGGAGATATTCCCATAAATTCTCCATCATGAGTTCCTGAACAAATCCAATTTACTGCAACTTTATTATCTTCAGCTACCATGTCAACAATTTCCCATTTAATATCTGAAAAACTTTGACGCATAAATTCAACAACTGAAAGATATCCACTTCCTCCATAAAGTATTTCTGGAGAAATTAAACTTGCAAACTCAGCTTTTGAATCAATTAATTCTTCTGCAATTGACATACTCCCCATAAATGAATTTATGGGATTCTGGGATATTAACGAACCTTG
>JBGUKW010000266.1:0-3168 GCA_045114665.1 Candidatus Xenobia bacterium
CTGAAGTCACGAGTGTGCGGTGACACTCTTATCAATATGCGTAATCGCACAAGTTTACTTAGGCTATCCCGACAGTTCCTGCCGTTCTCATTTTAAAAACCTCTATTTTGTTACCATTACTGAACCGTCCGAAGCTAATCGTGGAGTCATGCCACCCATACCAGCTCGATACCCAGAATGTGAATAAATCCAATAATGAACCCCGGTATCCGGGTCTACAAATTCGTAAATATCATTATCACTAAGTGACTTATATTCTTTCCTACTTAATTCCGTATCTTCTTTCCTACTTGATTCCTCGTCTTTTATCACAATGTCACATCCGGTTAAAGACATACATACACATGCGCATAATACGCAACAAATTATTTTTTTCATATACAAAACTCCTTTCTTACCTGAACATGCAAGCGTGGTTTTTGCATATCACATCATAGAAAAATAATAATACCAACCGCACCAACCACACTAATAATCGTGAGTCCTATCATCCAAAAAATAGCATCATCAAAAAAAATACTGCTTAATCTACCGCAAACAAGAAGAATAGTTGCTACAAGAAGAGAATAAAAAGCTATGAAAATTTCAGATGTAGTTAAAACTATCTCCATTTAAAATCACTCCTTCTTATTTTTTTCCTACTTTTAATATGATTGTTTTTACAAAAAAATCAAAAAAAAATTAACTTTTTCGGTTTTTCTTAAAAAAATATCTTCTTCTACGGACCGCTTATATCCCACGCATAAATGGGTGGGTTTTACGCGGTATATTTATAAAGTTGCAGAGAGTTCTTGACACTTTTTTAAGAGTTCCTATTTCGTTACCATTACCGAACCGTCCGAGGCTAATCGGGGAGTCATGCCTCCCATACCGGAATATCCCATCTTATGCAAATAAATCCAATAAATCCAATAATATGTAGCTAACCACAATAACAATTACGCATCCTATTGCCGGGGGAACAGAATCATCAAAACCGTTTGTCTTAATATAAACAAGGATAGCAATTACCATTAAAAGAAATATAAAAGCCATATAAATATTAAACGTAGTTAAAACTATCTCCATTTAAAATCACTCCTTCTTATTTTTTCCCTACTTTTAATATGATTGTTTTTACAAAAAAATCAAAAAAAAATTTAACTTTTTTTGTACCTCCTCTTACAATCGGACAAATGTATTTGGCATTTTATTTCCGGTTTCTTCTGTCATTGCCAGTAAAATATATTTGTAATACGCTTTCACATAGTCTGATTGGAAGAATTGAATAATATTTTCTATATTTTGTTCATCCAATACGTTGACCTCATCAAGAACAAGATAATGAGAATTTGTAATCTGATTTACTAAATCAATCATAATGATATTAGCAATCGTTTTCTCTCCGGCCGACAAGTTATTGAATGGCAAAAAGCACTTGCCATTACCCATTCTAAAGAACACTTTAATTCCATCTTTTGACAGAAGTTTTACCTTGATGTCCTCTTTTATCATACCTGCAGTTGTATTACAACAATCTTCAAAAGTCTTGAGGTAATACTGAATCATCTTCTTATATACAGGGCCTTTGGGTTCCGTTTGAGAAAGAAGATAATTAAGCATTTTTACCATTTTTTCAGCCGTATCTTTTTCTTTCTTTTTTTCCAAATATTTTTCATACGAAAAGATTTGTTTCTGTTCCTTTTCGAGTTGAACTTTCTCTTTTGAATAATCTACGAATTGAACAGGGGTAGGCTTTTCCGGCACCTTTACAGAAACTTTAGAAATACGTTCTAATTCCTGTTCTTTTAATTTTTTCTTTTCAAAAAGTTTTTGTGCTTTTTCTAACTGTAGTTCCTTCTCTTGTAAACGTTTAATTCCGTCACTATATTCTTCCACTTTCTTTTTTAACATAAAAATCTGTTTTTCATTGTCAGAAGATTGCTTTTCGATATCAGCAACAACACTGCTTTTATCTGTATTACAGATAATCTTGTCACTAAAAGGGCAGGTATTTCCTTTTAAAGAAATAAGTGTTTTTTCAAAAGTCTTTACGTTATTTTCTAACACAGAGATGTTTTGCAAAAGTTCATTTCTTCCACTCACGCCTCTTTCAATATGTTCTTTCACTTCCTTTATATGGGTTGTTTCATCAACATATTTTTGGAGTTCAAGTAATTCTTTTTGAATAGTTTCTTTTTCAACGTCAATTTGTTTTTTCCCTTTTAAAGCATCTTCATACTGTTTTTGCTCTTTTAAGAACATTTTTTGAGCTTCTTCTTTTTTTCCGATTTCAGTCAAAGATTCATTAATTTCCTTCACTGTTCGAGTAGGCTTTGAAACTTCTTCCAGTTTTTGTTTTAATACACGGTTCCATTCCGTTCTTGTAGTGTAAAACTTTTTATACATTTTTTGGATATCTGACAATTCCAACTTCTCTTTTTCTGTATTTTCTTTAAAATAAGCAATCCATTCATCAGTTGGATTTTCCATAAAAGAAATAATAGTTTCGAGAGAAGGTTTATCCTTCGTTCTTGCAAGTAGGAAGTCAGCAAGTTCCTGAGAAGTCATATGGTCAAACGTTCTTGATGTTGAAATATCAATGGCAGAAACATCTCCGACAACAGCGTTTATATCACTCATTCGCTTTGGTTTTTTGCCATTGATGGTTGTTGTGATAACACCTTCTTTTGTCTGTTTTCTACACAAGTCATAACCATTTACATTCATAGAGACAGACAATACACCATTATTGTTTCTAAGCGCATTTTCCGGTACAACTTTTGTTAACCCAAAACGAAAGGCTTCTAATACACTGCTTTTTCCATCCCCATTTTTTCCAGCAAGATAACATACTTTATTTTCGGGGATTACCAATTTCCTATCTTCAATAGTTTTAAAATTCTTAATTGTCATTTTCATAAATGATTCCTCCTTTTTTTTAAACATCAATAAAATTTCTACATATTTAATATGAGTTTTTATCGCAAGTTCTGATTGATAAAAAAAAAATAAACAAAAAAACCGCCCCCTTAGGAGACGGCAAACTTATTCTGAAAATACTCGACAAAACACATGTTTATTTACAGCCTTTTTTGTATTATCTGGGAGTAAAGTGAACACTCACACCACTAAAGTGGCGTGCTTCCAATTCTTTAGAAATCGGATTACTTATCTACCATACAGTTC
>JBGUKW010000267.1:0-8530 GCA_045114665.1 Candidatus Xenobia bacterium
AATCTCCTAAACCGCTCATGTCAAGTTTTATAACTGGATTTGGGTGTTTAGCTTGTTCTTTTACCCAATTTTCAGCATATAAACCTTTAAATAATTCAGTTTTACCTTTAAACATTGCTTCGAGTGTAGATATTGTTAAAGATTTTCCAAAACGACGAGGACGAGAAAGAAAATAACTGTTTTTGGTTTTTACGAGTTGAAGTAATTTTTCTGTTTTGTCAACATAGAGATAGTTATAATCTTTATCTCTAATATTTTGAAAACTTTGAATTCCGATGGGTAATAATTGCATATTTTTTCTCCAATTTTTTTCTCATTATGATGTGAATTTTAGGCCGATTATTCCGCCAATGATCATAACTAAAAATAATATTTTTATAGGGGAAATAATATCTTTAAATAAAATAGCTCCCATTATGACTGTTCCGATAGCTCCAATTCCTGTCCAAATAGCATAAGCAGTACCAACGGATAAATTTTTTAAAGAAATAGAAAGAAATCCAAAACTTATTATCATTCCAACAATAGTGATAATTGAAGGAATTAAATTCTTGAATCCATTTGAATATTTCAGAGCAATAGCCCAAACGATTTCAAAAATTCCTGCTATAAATAAATATACCCAACTCATATTTTTACATTATTGCCTTTAAAATTTCAGATACCATGTGAGATTTATTTAATGTATAAAAATGAAGACCTGCAATTCCACATTTTTTTAATTCTTCTATCTGCTCAACAGCTATTTCAATTCCAACTTTTTCTAAATCTTCTTTTTTGGTATATTTCTCGAATTTTTGTTCGATTTTTTTAGGTATTGAGGTACCACACTTACTTGTCATTTTTCTACCTTGTTCAATATTTGATATTGGCAAAATTCCTGGAATTACAGGTGTATTTAATTCGAAAATTTTTTCGATAAAATGCTTAAAAGGAGAATTGTCAAAAAACAGCTGTGTAAATATAGCTTCAGCCCCTAATTCAACTTTTAATTTCAAATATTCTATGTCTTTTTCAAATGATTCTGCTTCAATATGTCCTTCAGGATAACCAGCAACACCTATTGAGAGAGATGTATTTTCTTTTACAAATTTGACCATTTCAGAGGCATATTTTAAATATTCCCCTTCAGGTCTTACATAGTCTTTGGGAATATCTCCTCTCAATGCAAGTATATTTTCTATTCCCATATTTTCCATATCTTTTATTTGATGTTGTACAAGTTCTTTTGATGAACATATACAAGTAAGATGTGGCATTACATTTGCATTTAATTCGCTTTTGAGTCTTTTACATACAACTTCCGATCTATCTCTTGAAGATCCGCCTGCTCCATAAGTTACAGATATAAGCGAAGGATTGAACTTGTTCAATATTTTTAAATTATCTATCAGATCATTTGTCTTAGTTTCATCTTGGGGAGGAAAAACTTCAAAAGATATTGGAAGTTTTTTGTCTCTCGATTCTTTTTTATAAATATCTCTTAATCTCATATTTTTAATCCTTTTTCTTAGTATTATGTATATTTTCTACAAATTTTAATGATTTCTTTAAAAACATTAAAATTTACATTGGAAAAACAATGTGTAACAACCATAAAAATCCTCCGCTTATAACTGCAGTTATTGGAATAGTTATAAACCAAGCTGTTACAATATGACCAGCGATTCCCCAACGAACAGCACTTAGTCTTTTGGTTGCACCGACTCCTAAAATACTTGATGAAATGACTTGTGTTGTACTGATTGGAGCTCCCATAAAACTTGAACCAAATATTACAAGAGCGGAAGAGGCTTGTGCTGCAAATCCATGAATTGTTTCCATTTTAAATATTTTATTTCCCATTGTTTTTATAATTTTCCAACCGCCTGAAAGTGTTCCACAGGCCATTGCAATAGCACATGCAAATTTTACCCAAAGTGGAACATTCGGAACTGCTATAAAACCTGAGATAAAAAGTGTCATTGTTATCAATCCCATTGATTTTTGTGCATCATTCATTCCGTGTGAAAGTGCAACAAGTGCAGAAGATAAAATTTGGAATTTTGCAAATACATTTTTGACTTTCATTGGGTGCATTTTATAAACAATCCAATACAACGCTACCATTATAATAAACCCTGCTATAAATCCCAATATAGGTGACATAAAAAGTGGAATTATTACTTTGTTGGTTATTGATGAAATTTTTAAGAATTTATGCCAATCTGCACCGTGTAAAAGTCCATAGAACAACGCAGAACCTATCAATCCACCTATTAAAGCATGAGATGAACTGCTTGGAATTCCAAAATACCAAGTAACAAGATTCCACAATATTGCAGCAAATATTGCTGCCAATACTATAAATTGGGAATTGTTTAATAATTTCATATCAATAATTCCCTCAATAATAGTGTGTGCGACTGTTGTTCCTATTAATGCACCTACTAAATCAAGAGTTGCTGCCATTATGATTGCAGTTCTTGGAGATAAGACCCTTGTTGAAACAACGATTGCTATAGCATTTGCTGTATCATGAAAGCCATTTATGTAGTCAAAAATAAGACACAGAATTATAATTATTATTCCTAATATTGCTATTGAACTCATATTTTACTTAAACCTCACTAAAAGTAAATTATAGAATGCTTTAAATTTTCCTTTGAAAAAGGGAAGAATTTATATTTAAACGAATTTTTATAATATATTCTTTGAGAGGATTTTATTTTATGAAAAAGATTTTTTGTCTAAATTATTTTTGTTTAGTATTTATTTTTTTATCTATCACTTTTCTTACTGGTTGTTTTTCGAGTCCTGAAAGTACATTACAAAAATTTAAAACAGCTATGGATAGTAAAAATGGCGAGAAAATGTGGACTTTACTTTCATCAAATGATCACAAATTTTATGAAAAAATGGTTGAAAATGAAAAAGCAAATGCTCCTAAAAATCCCGATCATTTAAAAAATATGGGATTGACTCAAGAAGAACTAAGCAAAATGACTGCAAAAGACTTTTTTATAAAGATGATGGAAAAAGCTCCTGATTCAAAATCTGCAGGGAAGCCTTTAGAAATAAGAAGTATTACAAAATCAAAGAATAAAGCAGTTATTTTTGTAGAAAATAATCCAAATGGATTTACACTTATAAAAGAAAATGGATTTTGGAAAGTTTCAATGGTAGGAGAAGCTAAATAAGGAATGTGTTTTATGAAAAAGATTTTTTTTCAAAGTTATTTTTGTTTAGTTTTAGTTTTTATATCTATAACTTTTCTTGCAGGTTGTGGTTCAACTCCTGAAAGCACATTACAGGAATTTAAAAAAGCAATAGACAGCAAAAATGGTAATAAAATTTGGAGTTTGTTATCATTAAAAGACCACAAGATTTATAATAGTGAATCTATGGCATTGGACAAAAAAAATAGTAACAAACAAATTTTTATGATGTTTGTTGAAATGTTAGATGATTTACCAAATGCAGGAAAGCCACTGGAAATAGAAAGTGTTACAGAAAAATCAAAAAATAAAGTGGTTATTTTTGTGAAAAATAATCCAAGTGGTTTTACACTTGTAAAAGAATATGGAACTTGGAAAGTTTCAATGCTTGGAGAAGATGGTTTGCCTACTACTACTATTTGCGATTGTTTTACAACTCCTGAAGATATATTGTGGATATTAAAAAAAGCAGTAGATAGCAAAGATGGTCATAAAATATTAAGATTCTTGTCATCAAAAGACGAGACATATTATATTAAATATTATAATGAAATTTTTGATAAAGAAAAGCTAAATCTCTCTAAAAATTCGGATAATGCAAAAAATAAGGGGGGAATTGGAAAAGAAGTAATCAAAAAGATGGACGAAGCTCTTTTTGCAAAAATAATGAAAGATATCTCTTATTTACCAGATTTAGGAAAAGAATTGAAAATTAAAAATTTGACAAAAAAATCAGAAGATAAAGTTCTTGTTTTTATAGAAGATAATCAAGAACCTTTTACATTTGTAAAAGAACATTTTGGTTGGAAAATTTCACTAAATAAGAAGGTGAAAAATTGAGTTCAAAAAAAAATCATGATGAATCCAATATTTGGGATATACTCCATATAGTATTTGTAGTTGCATTTATACTTTCTGTTTTAGGAGCAGGAGGTTATGCTTATTATTACTTTTTTTACAAAGATAAGGAAGAAACAGTAGCAATTCCTTCTTTTATAGGGCAGAATATTGAACAGGCTGAGGTGTCTGCTCAATCAATGGGATTTTCTATAAAAGTAAAAAAAGAGGTGTTTTCAAAAAAGAAAGTTGGAACTATTGAAGACCAAGATCCATTGCCAAATTCAACTGTAAAAGCAGGAAGAGCTATTTATGTTATTGTAAGTAAGGGAGAGGAACAAGTAGAAATTCCAGATGTTTTGGGTATGGATTATAGGCAGGCTTCTAATATACTAAAAAATGTAGGTTTTAAAAAAATAAGTGTAGTTCAGAAATATGATGAAAATGTTTCACCAGGTACTGTTATTTCTCAATATCCTTCAGCACATTCACTTATTGTTGTTGATAAAGAAATTGTTTTGGCTTCTTCCAGAATTGCCTCTTTTGAAGCTACAATTCCTGATTTAAAAGGCGAAAAAATAGAGGTTGCAGAGGAAAAATTAAATGCTTTAAATGTAAAATACACAAAAACAGAAGTGGCTTCTAAAGAATTTAAAGAAGGTACTGTGATAAGTCAAGATGTAAAACCTGGGACTCTTGTTGATTCTTCCATAATTGTAAATTTAAAATTTGCTTCTTCTAAATCAGTAGGAATGTCTATTGCTCCTGATTTAGTTGGAAAAACAGTTGAAGAGGCTTCTGAAATATGTAAATCTCTAAAATTGGATTTGGATGTTAAAGGTGATTTTTCTCCAGATTCTATGATTTCTGGACAAATTCCAAAAGCAGGTGGAAATCTTGCTGAAAATTCGAAAATTTCTGTTTCAATAGGTATGCTTTCAGTCGTTCCAAATTGTGTTGGCAAGAGTTTAGGAGAGATAAAGAAAATACTTGAAGATTCAGGGTTTGTTGTAGGTGTCATAAATTATGTTCAGAGTAACGATGTTGATGAGGATGTTGTTTTAGCTCAAGACCCAGCAGGTGGAGTTTGGCTTCCTGAAAATTCTAAGATAAATTTGACTGTTTCAGGTGCGTTAGAATATTCTGTAAAAGAAGTTATAGAGGTAAAGGGAGAAAATCAAAATCAATCTTCAGAAAATGTAGAAAATAATACTAATAATCCCAATAATACTCATAATACCCAAGAAGATGACAATTTTATAGAATATCAAGGAACTAATAACAATAAAAATAATGTTGTAATACCTGACAATGACATTCCGTGGTAATAATCGAATATTCAGAAATTATGTTCACACGAATATTTGAAATGGAAAATTTTTATGAAAAAGTTTTCCATTTACAAATAGACTATAAAATTTGCAGTTATCTACTGTTATATTTCCATTATTAGTGCAATTTGTTATTTGTGTATTCTTGCCATGAGAGATTATTCCATTTATGTTATGATGATAATGATATTCATCATCTATTTCTAAGTTTTTGATTACAATTTTTGCATTATTAGTGCAGTTTTCAATTGTTGAGTAATTTGAAGATGTAGCTAATCCACCAATGCAAATACAATTCGAATAATTATCATTGTTTGTGTCAATAAAGAATATAGAATTTTCTCCAATGGTCAAATTTTGAAGTATTCCATTATATAATCCTGTAAAAATATATAAATATCCTTTTATTTTCCTTTTATTTGCTTTTCTAAAAGGGAGATAACAAAAAAAAGAGAATAAAAAGGGAAAGAAGATGAATAAGTAAACAAAGGGTTGGGAAAATATAAAGAGAAGAAACAGTGGCAGGGCTATAAGCCGGGTTTTGTATCTAATTTAAAAAATTAGATGGTGATCATTTATCTAATCCGAAAATCGCTCTTCGGCTTTAGCGACCTTACCCGAAACATTCGACGGACAGCCGATGGAGATTAACTCCGTTTCTGTTAGGTCTTGCTACGAATGGGGTTTACATAGCCAGTATATTACTATACTGCTGGTGAGCTCTTACCTCACCGTTTCACCCTTACCTATATAAATAGGCGGTTTGCTTTCTGTTGCACTTGCCTGAGAGTTGCCTCTACCAGATGTTATCTGGCATTCTGTCCTGTGTAGCCCGGACTTTCCTCATTATATGCCAAATTGTCATATACCGCGATCACCCGCCCTGCCGTCTATTATAATATTATTTAGTTGCTTGTTTGTCAAGTCTTTTTTTTAGAGGTTTTAAAATTTATGTCATCAGATGAAATTTTAGAAAACATTTTGTTAAATCCCACAAAAAAAAATATCGAAAATTCTTTATCATATATAGCATCACTTGAACATTTCATAGATACAGTCCTGTTATATTGGGATTTATACACCTTTTCAAATAATAAAGAGGGAATAGAATTGATGTTCAAAATATCTGATTCTATTCGTAAAACTTTTTCAGAATCACCGCATATATTTAAAATAATCTTTAAACAAGCCGAATATTATTCTGAAAAAAACAATCTAAAAAAAGCTCTAAATTTATATTTTTCAGCACTAAAAAAATCTGATGACTTTGAAAATAAATTTTACAAAGCACAATCCTATTCAAAACTTGGTCATTTTTTTAAAAAAAATGCAACAGCTCCGCCGATTTTAAAAAAGTTTGAAAAAGAATTTGCAAAATTTAATAGTTTCTCAGAGGGAATGTATGACAAGGCTTTTGAATATTTTTCCAAAGCAAATGAATTATTTGTCGAATCAAATCACAAATATAATTCAGCAATAACGCTTTTTAACAGTGCAATCTTAAAATATAACCTCGGAAATTTAGATGAATCATATTTAGATGCTGTATCTGCACGAGAGACAGGGGAGGAATTAAAAATAAATTCTCTTCTTGCCGAGATATTTTTGCATATGGCAAATATTCATTGTGATAAAAAAGAATATTATATGTCAAAAATTTATTATCGTTCGGCTTTTGATTTTTTTAAAGCGGATAATAATTATTTGAGAGCCTCTGATATAATGCACAAAATAGGTTGGCTTTTTGGAAAAGAAAAAAATATGCCAAGAAGTGAATATTGTTATAAACAAGCAATAGAGATGAAAACTCTTATTGATTATAAACAGGCACTTGGCGAATTTTATTTTTTGCGTGGAATAATAGCTTATTCGCTTGAGAGTTATGATAAAGCTGAGAAATGCTTTCAAAAAGCCTCTTTTATCTTTAGAGGAATCAAGATTTATGACAAGGATTTACTTTCAAAATTTTATATATTTAAAATACATAAAAAAGTCGATCCTGATTTTGATTTTGAATTGTATAATTTTATTTCTGCATATAAAGCACCTGTTTTTAGAGATCTTGTAAAGGCTTCGTGTGATGTCAGTTATTTTTTTAGAATTAAAGATTCAGAATTTAATTTTAAACCTTATTTGATTTCAAATAAAAATTTCTGTGTTTCAAGAGATAAATTAGCTCCTTTAATGAGAGATATGGCTATTGTTTTAAGTTTAAATGGAGATAGGAAAAAATCTATATTTTTTAAAACACAGGCAAATACAATTTTTGAAAGTATAGAATAGGAATTTAAGAAAAGAAAAAATGTTTTTAATGGATACACATTGTCATTTGTATGACAAACAATTTAATGATGATTTTGATGATGTAATAGACAGAGCTTTTGAAAATAATGTAAAATTGATAATAATCCCAGCCTCTGATTTAGAAACATCATTTTTGGCTTCTGAATTGGCATCTAAATATAAAGAATTATATTTTTGTGCAGGGATACATCCTCACGATTCAGAAAAGGCTTTTATTGACGATTTAAAAACTATTGAATCACTTTTGGCAAAAGAAAAAGCACTTGCTATTGGTGAAATTGGACTTGATTATCATTATAATTTTAGCCCAAGAGATGTTCAAATAAGAACTTTGGATAATCAGCTGTTTTTAGCTAAAAAACTAAATTTGCCTGTTGTTGTTCATTCAAGAGAATGTTTTGATGACTTATCAAAAATTTTAAAATCTTCCGATTATGGAAATGGTGTTATACATTGTTTTTCAGGTGATAGAGAAGAAGCTAAATTTTATCTCGATTTAGGATTTTATTTGGGATTTACTGGGAATATCACATTTAAAAATGCAGAAGATATTAGAGAAGCAGTAAAATATGCCCCATTGGATAGAATTTTGACAGAGACAGATTCGCCATATTTAGCACCTATACCTAAAAGAGGAAGAAGAAATGAACCTTCTTTTATTTCATTTATTGCAAATAAATTGGCAGAGTTAAAAAATGTATCTGTTGAAGAAATTGCAGAAAAAACTACAGAAAATGCTTTTAGATTGTTTAAAAAAATAAAGAGATAATAAAAAAATAGTTGTAATAAGTGAAATAGGTTCTGAAAAACTTGATAGTCAAGAAATATGCGAAGAAATAATAAGTCTTCTTCATTGTTATT
>JBGUKW010000268.1:0-5269 GCA_045114665.1 Candidatus Xenobia bacterium
AGCCGATAATCGAAGATAAAGAGCTTGAAGAAGAAGTTACTTCAGAGCCATTAATTGAAGAAGTTGAGCCGATAATCGAAGATAAAGAGCTTGAAGAAGAAGTTACTTCAGAGCCATTAACTGAAAAAGTTGAGCCGATAATCGAAGAGAAAGAGCTTGAAGAAGAAGTTACTTTAGAGCCATTAACTGAAAAAGTTGAGCCGATAATCGAAGAGAAAGAGCTTGAAGAAGAAATTACTTCAGAGCCATTAATTGAAGAAGTTGAGCCGATAATCGAAGAGAAAGAGCTTGAAGAAGAAGTTACTTCAGAGCCAGTAGTTGAAGAAGTATCTGAAAATTTTGAGGTTTCTATGGTAAATAAGCAAGAAGCTAAATTATCTGAATATACATTTGCTGGATTTGATAAGAATTTATCTCCAATTAGCAGAGATGTTTTTTATATGCCTTCTGAATTTACAGGTGTTTCTGATGCTATGCTCTATGAAGTTACTAAAGATGAATTAGAGAATTTTGGTATTTATAATGAAGATTTAGTTGTAATAGAATATAATTCAGAACCAAAGAATGATGATATTGTATTTGTTGTTTATAATAATCAAGTAATTTTAAGACAAGTAAAATTTTTGAGTCATATAGCTATTCTTACAACAGGAGATAAAAATAGTGCAATAAATACAGACCGCTCAAATATTGTATTTATTGGAGTTGTAAAAGGTCTATTTAGAACAGCATTTAATGAAGAAAATAAACAGGAAGAAAATAAGCAATATCCTTTGATAACATATAGAAATAATTCTATTGAGATTGCTACATATTATCCTCTTCCTCCTCGTCTTCTTGGTGTATCAGAAGCATTTTTATTTACTTTTGATACAGATGATATGGAACATTTTAATATTTTAAATGGTGATTTAGGTGTATTTGAGTATATAGATACTCCTAATGATGGAGATCTTGCTTTGTTGTTGGTTGAAGGTAAGATGATATTAAGGATTGTAAAAATAAAAGAAGATGGCACTTATATTTTAGTATCTGGTAGTTCAAAAGTTCAACCTATTGAAGTAAGGGAAAATTTAGTTTGTTTTGGACTTTTTAAGGGATTTTATAGAAAATTTTAGTTTTTTGTTGTTTTTATTATTTTGCTGGGCTGAGAGCTTAAAATTGCTTTCCGCCCCATTTTTTTATAATATATTTTTGGAGAAAGAAAATTGACATTTAAAATAACGACTTTAGGCTGTAAAGTCAATCAATATGAATCTGAAAAAATAAAAGAAGCTCTCGTTTTGAGGGGATTTTCTGAAGTAGATGAAGATAAGCCTTGTGATCTTCACATAATAAATACATGTACTGTAACACATATTGCAGACAGAAAATCAAGGCAAAAAATTCGCCAAGCCGTAAAATTAAGCCCCAACGGAAAGATTATTGCAACAGGCTGTGGGGTAGGCAATGATTCTTCTGATATAAATAAAATTTCCGATGATATAATTATTGTCAAAAATAAGGATAAAAATAAATTTGTCGATATCATCGAAAATCTTTTTTCAATAAAAGAATATAATCATGCCCAAAATACATTTGTAAGAAATGATAGGACAAGGGCTTATTTAAAAACAGGTGATGGCTGTGAGCATTTCTGCACTTATTGTATTGTTCCGTATGTGAGAGGAAAAGTTGTAAGTCGTCCTTCTGAAGATATAATGAAAGAAGCCTCTGAGATTATAAATTCAGGTTGTAAAGAAATTGTCTTGACAGCTATTCATCTTGGTACTTATGGACATGGTTTAGATGAAAAAATTAATCTTGCAATTCTTCTCGATAGATTGGCAACTAAATTTCCTGAGACGAGATTTAGAATTAGTTCTATTGAACCAATGGATTTTTCAGAAGATATGATTTCTGTAATGAAAAATCACAGTGGAATTTGTAGGCATATTCATCTTCCACTTCAACATGCTTCTGATAGAGTTTTAAAGAGAATGAACAGAGATTATAGCAAAGATGATTTTAGAAAAATTATCGAAAAAATAAGAAATATAATCCCTGAAATTTCAATTACTGCAGATGTCATTGTTGGTTTTCCAGGTGAGACAGACGAAGATTTTGCTGAATTATGTGATTTTGTGAAAGAAATCAATTTTTACAGGTGTCATGTTTTTAAATATTCAAAAAGAGAGGGAACACCTGCAAGTAAATTTAAAGACCAAGTTCCTGAAATAGTAAAAGCAAATAGAAGTGCTGAATTGATAAAAATCAGTTCTGATTTGGAATTTGAAAGAAATAAATCTTTTATTGGAAAAAATGTTACTATTTTGACTGAATACAAAAATGAGAGTGAATTTTGGAATGGTTTGACATCAGAATATATAAGAGCAGAATTTAAAGGAAATGAAAATATAAAAGAAAATATGTTTGTTGATTTAAAAATAGCTGAAGCAACACCAGAAGGTGTTAAGGGAGTTCTTTTGACAAAATAAAATAAGTGGGGGATTAAATATGGTAAAGGGGGAGATTGATTTTATATTCTCAAAATCTGCAAAAATAGGTGATTATGTAAAATTTGGCAGTTATCCGCAGACTTCAAATGGTCAAAATCAGCCCATAGAATGGCAAGTTCTGTCAATAGAGAATAATAAAATGCTTGTTATTTCTCGTTATGGTCTTGATGCAAAGCGTTTTGACAGTATTTTTAATGTTTGGAAAAATAGTGAGATTCGCAAGTGGTTGAATGGTGATTTTTATAATAAAGCCTTTAGTAAAGATGATAAGAAATTTATAAATTTTTCTAATCTTTCAGATGTTGGCACAGGTGATAATGTGTTTTTGCTTAGTAAAGAAGAGGCAAAAAAATATTTTGCTAATGATACTGCGAGACAATGTAAGGCTACTGATTATGCAGTAAAAAATGGTGCTTTAGTAGCTAATAATGGTTATAGTGTTTGGTGGGTTCGTTCTCTTCGTCCTCATAGTATTCATTATGTCTATTTTTTTGATGTTGGTGGTGAGCTCAGTAGTTACTATTATGTTTACATTCGTTATGTTGTGGCTCGGCCTGCTTTGTGGATCAATCTTTAATATTTCATTTAGTAGTTTATAAAACAGATCAGGCAGAAACTGAATAGACAGAGCCGATCAACTTAATAAATTACTAATAAACTTTTGACAAAATAAAATAAGTGGGGGATTAAATATGGTAAAGGGAACCATAAGAGAAGCTGTTGCTGAGATAATAAAATTGGGGGGAAAAGATATATTTAAAGATTCAAAGCGTTTTTTGGCATTTCTCGATGATTTAGCCCCAGATTATGCAAAAGAGCGAAGGATTATTAAAAACAATTTTGATGATAGTATTTTGAAATTATTTGTTGATGAGACTAAAAGCCCTTCTCAGCGTTTGGGTTGGGTTAAAATGAAACTCGAAGATTTAGAAGTTTCAAAAAATGCTATAGATTTTATTATTGAATCTTTTGGACTTGCTTTTGGTTGGGAAGATGAAGTGAGAAATTTAAAAGTCAATTCTCCAATTTCACATAGTTCATTAATGGGAGAATCTCGAAAACAATTTGCAAATGCAGATGTTAAAGATATTTCTTTAAATGATGATGTTTTGAAACAATGGGGATTTTATGATAAAAATGCTCTTCCTTCAGTTTTTAATATTTTGTCAACATATGAAACACCATTTGGTATTCCATATAGAGTAACAAAAATAGACAGTGAAATATTTAAGGATTGTGATAAATTACAGACAGTTGTTATTCCTGATACAATTACAGAAATAGGGGATAGTGCCTTTGAAAATTGTAGGTCTTTGGAAAAAATATATATTCCTGATTCAGTTACAAAAATAGGAAATAGAGCATTTGCAAATTGTAAATCATTGAATAATATAACTATTCCAAATAGTGTTATAGAGATAGGAAATAGTGCATTTGGTGGTTGTTCTTCATTGGTTACAGCTGTGATTTCAGATAAAATTACAAAGATATCAGAGGGATTATTTGGTAAATGTAGGTCTCTTGTAAATATAGCTATTCCAAATGGAGTAACAGAAATTGGTGATATGGCTTTTGCAGGTTGTGAATCTTTGCCAAACATACTTATTCCTAAAAGTGTTACAAAAATTGGAAAGAGAGTATTTGCAAATTGTAAATCTCTTGATAGTATGATAATTCCAGTTACAGTTGCAGATATTGGTTTAGAAACTTTTGGAGGTTGTGCAAAATTACAGTTATTCACACTTCCAACAAAATATACAATTTTTAAAGATGATGTAAATAGACAGATTGATTTGACATCAAAAGTAAAAATGCAGAATATACAACCAAAAGTTCAAATAAGTTCGCAATCATCTCAACAGCAACAACAGGCAAAACAGCAAGCACAGCAACCAGTGCAAAAGCAAGGAAATCCTTTTAAATCTGCAAAAGTTGGCGATTATGTAAAATTTGGCAGTTATCCACAGACTTCAAATAGTCAGAATCAGTCTATAGAATGGAAAGTATTGTCAATAGAGAATAATAAAATGCTTGTTATTTCTCGTTATGGTCTTGATGCAAAGCGTTTTGATGGTAGTTCTAATGTTTGGAAAAATAGTGAAATTCGCAAGTGGTTGAATGGTGAATTTTATAATAAGGCATTTATAGATCAAGAGAAGAAATGTATAAATCTTTCTAATCTTTTAGATGTCGGTACAAGTGATAATGTATTTTTGCTTAGTAAAAAAGAGGCAGAAAAATATTTTTTTAATAATGATGCGAGAAGATGTAAGGCTACTGATTATGCTGTAAAAAATGGTGCTTTGGTAGATAATGGCTATAGTTGCTGGTGGTTGCGTTCTCCTAATCTTCGTAGTGGCAATCTTGTCTATTGTGTCATCAATGACGGTGTTATCCTCGACTACGCTACTGTTAGCATTAGTAATTTTCTTGTGCGCCCCGCTTTATCTATCAATCTTTAACTATTATTTTTTGTTTTCTCGGCTTTTGCCGAGTCGATTTTTTTTGAAATTTGTTTTTATATTTTAAAATCTACCCAAACAGCCTCTATTTAGAGGTGATGTCATTGCGAGGGAGCGAAATAGTTAAAATTCTTTAGAGTTTTTAAAAAAATACCCTCACAAGGAGGGAGCGACCGTGGCAATCTCAACCGCTTAATTTAAATTTAGTAGTTTATTAATCAGATCTGGCAGAAATTGTATAAATAAAGGCGATCGACTTAATTTTTAAGTAAATAATAATTTACAGGCTTAGATTGCCACGGCTACGCC
>JBGUKW010000269.1:0-3364 GCA_045114665.1 Candidatus Xenobia bacterium
ATAAAAAAAATAAAAAAATATATTGATTTTTTATTAAAATTAAATTATAATAGTATTATATGTTAAAGGTGATACTATGAAAGCAAACCAACGGTACTTACATAATAACCTTCTGCCCAAAAATGCCTATTTCCATACTTGTACTTCAAATTTGCGTGCTTATCAAATATCATCAAAGCACTTATAAATAAAAAAGAGACCTTACAATTAAGTAAAATCTCTCTTTTAGAAATATTCTCTTGAGCGTTTGTCTATCTCATTAATTTTTCAATTAACAAGAAGATCTTTATTTAAAAAAACGAGAAAAGCTCTAAAAACTTCAATGAATTTCATTTACATTTTTTTTCTATTAATATTTATGATTCCTTTACAAGTTTTCCTGTTATATACTCTGGAATAAGTTCAAGGCATTGAACCCTTGAAAATGCTGTTTTTAATTCATCTTCAAGATATTTTTGATCATCTGTAAATTTTTTCACCAATTCAGTACATATTTTAAGGGCTTTATTATTATCTTCTACCAATTTTATTTTACCAAAGACAATAACACTTTTTATATTTAAAGCCCATTCTCCCTCATTGCGATAACCTTCATCATATACACAATAGCTTGCCTTATCACAAGATTTTATAGCATCAATTTTATGACCTTCTTTTGCTCCATGAAAATAAATTCTATTGTCTTCTTCACTGTACCAGTGATCCAGAGGAATACCATAAGGATAGCCATTATCACCTATTAAAGATAATACCCCTCTTTTTGTCTTTTTCAAAAGGTCAATACAATCAATATCAGGTAATTGTTGTTTGAATCTTCTCATTTTTCTAAACATAATATGTTCCTCTTTTGCCACATATTCTATCAAACTTTTTTTATTTTATATAATCTTCATTAATTAATTTGCTGTATTTCTTAATTTAAAAAAATAAGTAAATAAAAATTTGCTGAAAACTATCCAATACTATCTACATTTTATCCCAATAATCCATGCAGTATTTGATTCCATCTTCCAAACTCATAAAAGGTCTGTCATATCCAAATTTTCTCAAATTTGTTATATCTGCCTCTGTGAAACTCTGATATTTGATTCTAATAGCATCAGGAATTGGAATATAGTCTATCTCGCCACTTTTATTTATTTCAATGATAGTTTTTGCAATATCATTAAAAGTTCTACTCTTTCCAGTTCCACAATTCAAAATTCCTTTTTTTACCTTATCAGCTACCTCAATTCCAAAAAAGAGATTTACATCAACAACATCTTTTACACAGACAAAGTCTCTTCTCTGCTCGCCATTTGCATAATTTTCTGTACCTTCAAATAATTTAGCTTTTCCAGTATTTTTTACTTGTTTATAAAGCTGATAAACCATGGAAGCCATTTTGCCTTTGTAAAGTTCCCTTTGACCATATACATTGAAATAACGCAAACCTATTGCAGTTGAATTCATCTTTGGCATAAATACTCTCATATATTGATCAAAAGCCAACTTTGAATAACCATAGACATTTAATGGTTCTTCATTTTTAGGGTCTTCAACAAATACCTTATTAGAACCGTAAACAGAGGCACTCGAAGCATAGACAAATGGAATATCATGGTTTGCGACATAATGTGCCAAATCTTTTGAAAATGAAAAATTATTTTTCAGCATAAATTGACCATCAAGTTCTGTTGTATCACTACAAGCTCCCTGATGAAAAACAGCTTTTACATCACATTTTAAAGAATCAGCATTTATTTTTTCCAAAAATTCATCTCTATCCAAATAATCTGTTATTATGCAATCACAGAGATTTTTAAATTTGTCGCTTTTGTCCAATCTGTCAACTGCAATAATATCTGTTATTCCCCTATTGTTCAATTCTTTTACAATACTGCTCCCAATAAAACCACTTGCACCTGTTACTATATACATAAAAAAGTCCTCATTTCCAAAAAATCAAAAAAGCGGAAAAACTTATCTAAGTCTTCCGCTTTCAGTTAAGTAGCCTATAGGAGATTCGAACTCCTGGTTTCCGCCGTGAGAGGGCGGCGTCCTAGACCGCTAGACCAATAGGCCTTATAAAAAACTGCCGGCGAAGGATTTGAACCCTCACATACGGATCCAGAGTCCGCTGTCCTACCATTAGACGAGCCGGCATTGCATTTGTACATTTTGTATTTTGTTCATTTGCAGGGTTTATTTTAGCAGGCTTTTTTTATTTTGTCAAGTGTTTTTTAAATTTTTTTTTATTATTTTTGTATAAATAATAAAAAAAAGATTCATCAATACCAAGAAGTACAAACTTTACAAGGTCTTCTCCCACTCGCTTGAATTGTTCCGCTATAAATAGTGCGAGACCTCGATAAAGTCCTACAACCTCTGTCAATGTGATAACATTTTCCCCTTGGTGTCCAATAGACAATAGTTGCATTAGCTAATTGTTCAGCAAAAACAGAACAAAAACTAAATAATAAAATAAAAACGATTAAATAAGATATAATTTTCTTTGTCATAGTCAAATTTCCTTGATAAAATTATTTAAAAAAAGTAAAGATTTATCCACAAAGCTGGACGGAAAACATAAATAGACCGAATATCACCATTTGCACTCTGTGGATAACGCCCAAATTTTATAAAATCACCAACATTTGCCATATATGTTTTCTCCTAAAAATTTATTTTTAGGATGTAATTTTCCATTTTATCTCTTCTCTTTTTTATTCATTCGCCAAAAATTTTTATTTTTCTTTGTGAACTTGAATGTCGATTGAATAATCGCCACTTCTGATTTCATAACAAAAATTAGGCAAATTATACACATTTACATTTTGATGACCTGTTGAAAACGCATTATCTTTCAAATATTCATCACTGCCAAACATCAATTTTTCAACTTCTTTTGAAGAAAACTCTGCGTGATCTTCTTTTTTAATCAAATTCTCTAAGTCCATTACTAATTCTAATTTTTCAAGTTTATCTGTTTGCTCATTAGGCATAATAACAAAAAGATAATCTCTTGCACGGCTTATTGCAACATTTAAAATATTCTTATTATTCAAAGAAATTTCATCAAAATTAGTATTTTTTGTTAAAGTAGGTGCATTCAAAATAGTTATAATAATATTACATTCATCACCTTGGAAACCGTGAATAGTATCAGCTTGAATACTTATATTTTGTGGAATATCAGCATAAGCTAACAATCTATCAATAATATCAACTTGTGCCTTATAAGGTGAAATCACCCCAATTTTTATATTTTCATTTGGATTTCTTTCACTTATAATATTCGCCAAATGTTGTGTAAATTCAAATGAAAACAAAGCTGAATAAATTTGATATGGACTTTTATATCCAAGGCGTTTAGGACGATAAA
>JBGUKW010000270.1:0-2530 GCA_045114665.1 Candidatus Xenobia bacterium
TCCAACTGCGAATGCTCCTTTTTGTTTTACTGTTATGTCTATATAGTCTGTATTTGCAAATATTCTAATTTTAACTTCTCTATATCCAAGAGGATTTTCATAAATTGTTAAATCAACTACTCTATAGTTGTCAACAGCAACAGCCCCAGAAACATCAAGTACTTGACCACCTAAAACTTTAAGTTCACCTTGAAAATTTGGAGCAGTTATCTTTACTTTCTCTTTTCTGCTATTGAAATTAGTTGGACTATTTATTGCTTGGCTTGTATCTATATTTGTTGAAGAAAGAGAATCTACTTCAAATAATGTTTTATCAGCTGAAATATTTCCTCTCTTTTCTGGGTCTTCTTTAAAACCTGCTTGAATAATAGTTAAAGTATATGTTTTATTTCCTGATTTAATTTTGACTTTTTCAGTTCTTCTTTCTCCAGAATTTACAGGAAGATTAAATGTTAATTTCTCTGAAGCAGAACCTGAATCATTAGTGGTATAAAGCCAATTATTTATAAATCTATAATTTCCTTTTGTTAATCCTTCTACATTTTTTGTGTCTGTGATTTCCCAAGAATCAGGCATTTCAACAGAAAGAGTTGATTCTAAAGAAGAAATTGTAGGTGTATTTTTTTCTGTTTTTCCGTCAGTAAAACTGACTGAGGCTTCTTTTGTATTGTCAAAAGAATATTCGGCATCTGGTGAAATAGGATTTATTGTCCCATTTCCACCATTTCCATTTGCACCTGCTGGAAAATATCCGAATCCACCACCTGAAGCAGAATCTCCTCCTCCGCCTCCACCGCATGCAACAGTAAATGTTCCTATAAACATGAGGCAAAGAATCATGTAGGCAAATTTTAAAAATTTTTTCATAAAAACCTCCCTATGTTTTTTTTGAAACTGTGAAAAAAGTATTTTTTATATAATTTTCGTATTTTATTTTTTTCACAGCCCTAGTTGAATTTTTTAAAATTAATTTTGAGTTAAAACTTAAAAAAATGTAAATTCGCTCCTAAAAACAAATTTTGTTTTTAGGAGAATAAAAATTGTGTTACAAAATTGTTAACAAAATATTGTTCAAAAAAATCGAAAAGGGCGGACGGCTTTTATTGGGGTCCGCCCTTTAATGACTAATACTTAGTTTTCCCTAAACAGAGAATATGTGCTTCACAAAGCGATCGCTTTGTGAATTATAATTTAACTATTCTATTGATGTTAATTTTATCCTTCTTTAAATTTAAATTCACTCCAATGCTTGATTCGTTATTGACTTACTAAATTTTTCTCTTTTTTCCAGTATCTCTAAAAATAATTCTTCATAATTATTTTTCATATCGCCTATAAAATCTCCAATTTCGGCACTATGTATTATCGTTTGTTTATGTGTTCTCACATAAGATATTTTTTGTAAATTTAGTTTAGGATATTTTGTAGGTTCTATTTCAATGTCGTATTCTAAAACAAGATTATCTTTTATTGTTATAGTAGATATAGGTAAAACAACATAATCTTTTTTATCTGCTTTGGCTATTATTAACGCAGGTCTTGATTTAAATGACATCTTATTATTTTTAAGATCATAAAATGAAGTAATAATTTTCCTTATTTCACCAATCAAGATTTTTTCTCCTGATCATCGTAATCTTCAAATTCGTCATAATACATATCCCAAACATGATCATATGGACGAATTTTTTTTGCATCTTCTCTTATATCACTTAGTTTTAAGGGATTACTGCCATTTTCTGTATTTTTTAATCCTTGTCTTGAATTTAACCAAGAAGTTTCTTTATGTGAAATTTCGCTTAATTTCCAAGAAGCAAGAGAACCATATTCAAGAATCACATTGTTAATTATATATTTAAGTTTATCTGAAATATCTTTCGTTTTTACTGAAAATTTTTTTCTATTATAAATTTTATTAACTTCAGGACTTACTGGTCCATATTTCCAACCTTCTAAGATACCTTCAAAAGCAGGTTGTCCTGTTATTGCAAATGCTTCTCTTTGGGTAAAATATAACAATTTATGGAGCTTCATCTTATCAAGATTTTCACCAGTTATTTCTCTGTATTTTTTGATAATATATGAAGCAGTATCAATAATTGTATCCATAACAACCTCCTTTTTAATAAATATTCATATTATTATTTTATATTATAAATAACAAAAATTCAAGTGAAAATGTTTAAAAATCGTGTTATTCTCATTCGACAATAAAATTAAACTTTACCGATTTATTTATTTTTATATTTTCGTTTATAATCTTCTAACATATCTTCCCATTTAACTCCAGAATCTTTTAAATGATATTTCCATGCTGAGTAAAGGTTTTTGTATTCTTCTTGTTCGCATTGTTTTAGAATCCAATCATTCCATGCTTTAAATTCTTCAAGAGTACTATTTTCATCAGGTTTTTTAGGTTTAATTTCTTCTAAATAGCATTCCAAATCTCTATAAAACTTTTCAGGTTTAGTTAATTCTTCATCTTCATTAATATTTATATTATCTTCATTATTAAAATAATTATTTCGTT
>JBGUKW010000271.1:0-3551 GCA_045114665.1 Candidatus Xenobia bacterium
AAGATATTCAACAGATTCAAACTAATAAAATAGTTGAAATACCAAATCGTGTAGCATATAAACAAGAATTGATTCAAAAAGAAGAGAAGCCTTCTTTGGGTTTTGATTTTTCAAGTGATGAAGATGATTTGATTATTTGTCCACATTGTAAAGCAGAATTGCCTAAAGATGGAACAAAATTTTGCAGTGAATGTGGAAAACGTATAGAACAAGAAGAAGATAAACCTAAAGACGAAAAGACTAAGATAGAAGAATTATTAGCAAAATTAAAAAAATGATTTAAGGAGAGAGGTTAATGAAAAAGTTTTTACTTTTAATTTTTGTTTTTTCTATACTGTTTTCATTTTTCCCAATTTCAATTAATGCAGAACAAATAGAAAGAATTGCTCCTAACAAAGAATTTTATCAAGGCATTGACAATTTCATAAAGGAGGAGATGAAAAAATCGAATGCAGATCCAGAAAAGGGAAGATATCATTTTGTTGTTGCTCTTTCGACAGGTCATTTTTCATCTGATCAAAGAAATGTAGTGGCAATGAAACAGGCGGCCTGTCTTATTGCAAATAATATATGTACATCTTGGGATTCAATATCGAGTGTTTGGTGGGAACTCGATGTTTGGAAAATGTCAGATACATTTCAACTTTCAGAAGATGGTGTGGAACGCAGGCAATTTGTAAATTCACTTCCAAAGACATCAATGGATCAATCTAAAGGTGGACACGATACTTATAGAACTCTTATGACTATCCTTAAAAAAGTTGAAAAACCTGAATCTTCTATTATCATATTGATAACAAATTCACATGAGAGTAGAGGACCTAAGGGGGAAGAATACACGGTTACTGGACAAAATAGCACTAAATTAAAATCATTACTTGAAGAAAAAGGTTTTAGAACTCCAGAAGATAATTCTTTTGCGTTTTCTTTTGAAGGAACCGATAAGCCAACAGAGATATTTATAACACTTGCACTTCCTAAAAATTTGAAAAGTATGGATAGAAATGAAGAAGATCGTTATCCTTCTTTTCCATATTCGACGTGGGTTCCTGATGAAAGTAAGCCAAGTGCGGAAGTATTGCCTGAACCTGTAAAACCTGAACCTGTAGAAGAAAGTGCGGTAAGACAACCAACAGAAACTCCAACTCCTTCAGAAACACAGACAACGACTGAAGAAAATAAAGGGGGGCTTCCAATTGTACCAATCGCAATTGGTGCATTGGTCGTTATTGGTGGAATTATTTTTGCAGTAATGCCTAAAAATAAGAAAGAAAAAACAAAAAAAGGAAAAATACATAAAATTGTATTTAGTTTTGCAGACAAAGATTACGAAGAAGAGATTGAAGAAAATAAGACTTATGAACTTATGTTCTTTGATGATACTTTTGAGGAAAAACTTAGGGTAAAAGGTGAAGAAAATCCAGAAACACCTGTTCCTGAAGATGCAAAATCTGTTTTTGAAATTTCATATTCTGTAGCTGGTGATTCGTTTATTTTTCAACTAAATGAGGCTAGTATGTATTCAGAACAAGAGGAGTTGGGGGACATACAACAGTTGGGAGATAAAAAATATATGTTAAAAAATGGTCTTCCAGGTTCTTGTATGCTTGATTTTAATGGCGACCAACATCCATTAATAATAGAAGAGTCATAAAGGATATTAGATTATAATTGCGAATTTTTATTTAGATTTCAAAATAACAAATTAATACAACGATTTTATAAAAAGGTGGTTTTTTTATGAAAGTTGCAAAAACTTTGATCATTGGTATTGGAACTTCTGGACAGCATGTATGTGAAGGGATTGCCAATAATTTAAACAGTAAATACGGAGACTATAAAAAGGCCAATTGGGTTGGTATAAGAGTTCTAGAAACCGCACATAAATCAGATATACTAGACAAAAGAGATTTTATAGGTTTGTCTGTTGAACAGTCTGCTTTTTCTGATTATATTAGTGGAGCCCAACATGTTGGAAGAGAATTTGGTTGGAATGATTGGGGAGACCCAAATCTTTTGAAAAATGTTGGTACCTGTATAAATAAAGGTGCAGGAAATATAAGAATGGCAGGTCGTCTTTCTCTTTTTCATAATTATCCTTCTGTATCAGCAAATATAGCTAGTGCAATGGAGACACTTAATAATTTGACATCTCCAGACATTCAAAAAAGCCTTGACCTAAAAGATGAAAATATTGATATGAAGTCTGAGATTCAAGTTTATGTCATAGGTTCTTTATGTGGTGGCACAGGAAGTGGTTGTTGTGCTGATTTTGGTTATCTTCTTCGTCATTGGGGAAAAAATGTTTCTTTGGATACTATTACTGCTATTTTTACACTTCCTAATTGGAGTCTTCAAAATACAAGATTGAAAAAGAACGCTTTTGTTGCATTGACAGAGCTAAATCACTATATGTTAAATGATTCAGAATGGTCTCAAAAATTGCCAGGATTTGACACTCCAGCCCATGATAATAAAAGACCTTATGATGTTATTTATTTAACTCAACCAGCAAATGGTCTCATTAAAGAAATTGCAAAAAATGAATCTACTATTGCTTCTTTTTTAACTGCAGTTTGTACTGAAACAAGTCACGATATAGGTGCTGCAGATGTAGATGCCAAAAATGTTCTTGCTAAAGATACAGAACTTGGTTATTTGAGTCCTACATTTTCATCTTTTGGAATAGCTGTTTTGGAATATCCTGGAGAGCATATTTCAAGAATGTGTAAAGAGAGACTTTTGAAAAAAGTTTATGGAACTTGGAGAGATGATTCAACTAAAGATATTTCTCAGGGAAGAGCAGACCTTTTTGAGAAAAATCCTAAATCGGTTGCTGAAAAAATTTATGATTCTTCCATAGTAGCAAAATATGAAGCGAGAATGAAAGATGAATTTGAAAAACAAAAATTTGAGAAAAATTCATCTATTCACAATCAAATGGATGTTATTTTTTCAACTATCAACAGAGAAATTTATGATGATGTTGATATTAATACAAAAGTTAATTTTTGGGCAGAAAATTTCCGTAGTGGTCTTGAAGATAGATTTTTGAAAATTTTAGATAAATATATTGTTTCTTTAAATGCAGGTCCAGGTTTTATTGCAAGAATTTTGAAACAGGGGAAGACTGATATTGATTCTTGGGCTAATTCTAAAGGTGAGATTGACAAAGCATATTCTTCAGCTAAACTTACAGCAGATACTGCGAGAAAAGCTATAAAAAAACAGACAGATGATTATTTGAATATAAAAGGAATATGTTTCTTGGTGGCAGGCAAACGAAAAGAAGCTTGGAATACTGTTTTATCTAAGTCTGTTGCTTATGTAAAAGAAATGGTGCGTCTTTCTGTTGCTGAAAAAATGAAAGTTTTTGTTGATCCTATGAGTTCTGGAAATGACACAATTCAGAATAAATATAACTTATTTGCAGATAAGTACATACAAAGATTGGAAAATTTTGAATCTGCTATTGTCGATATCTACAAATTCCATGAAGAACAATACAAGGAAAAAATAACAGAAGTTCCATCTGTCAATGGAAAACAATT
>JBGUKW010000272.1:0-3476 GCA_045114665.1 Candidatus Xenobia bacterium
TCTGTTAATTACTCGTTAGTTACACAAAATAAAAAAAGCCCTCTAAATAGAGGGCTTTAAGAAATATAAAAATAACTATAACTTATAAAAATTCATCAATATCAACTTAACTTCCTTTTTTAATAATCTTACAAAATAACAAAATAATTTGCAGGAATAGAAGATATATATAAAGAATAAGATAAAAAACACCAAAGAAATTGAGGGTGAAAAATGTTTAAAAAAGCAATTATCTTTACTTGTATTTTTGTTATTGGTTTTGTTTTTGCAGGCACAGATTTATGTTATGCAAAAGGCAAATTTACAAAAAATCCACTTAACACACCTACAGCAAGACAAAGAAACTTATTAGGTGATAGAATAAGTGGAAAATATCATCTACCAAACTGCAAAAAAGCTCCTTCAGAGATGAATACAGTAGTATTTGACTCACCAATGTCAGCACATAGAAGTGGCTTCAAACCTTGCAAAAGATGTAATCCCCCTGCAATAAAAACAAAAAAATAAAAATAAATAAAAAATTTTAAAAAAATAAAAACAATGCAGAATTTATTTTGTATTGTTTATTTTTTTATCATGGGAAAAAATTATAATTTCCAATTTCTTTTTCTAAAAAGGAATTGCATAATACTTTCACAGAATTAATTATAGTAAATATTCGAAAAACGGAGATACAAATAATGGACTTATCTTGTCTATTTTTCTTTATATTTTTACTACCAGGTATTGCTGTTATTATGTCTATATTAAAACAACAAAACCAAGAAGAAAATGAAGCATCATTAAATGATTCAAATTATGGTTATAGAAGGATTTCTGATAACAATAACAATTCTTTTAGAAACTTTTCTCGAAACATTTCAAATAATAGTCATAGCAACAATAGTTATGAGACTCCATATACTAATAAATATTATACAAGGGATAATTATGGACAGACAAATAACAATAAACAGTCAGTACCCTATTATAATCAAGAAAATAAGCTATCACTATTTTTTATTTGTAAAGCTCCAATCAATGTTGAAAAATACACAAATTATGTAATAGAATTGATAGACGACCACGGTAGAAATCTATTTTTAAATAAATTTCAAATGCAGATAAGTAAATTTAAAACAGCAAGAGTAACATTTACTGAAATAAATGAATCTACTTTCTTAACAAGAAGAAACAAGACAATAGGTCAAGGAATGACTTTAATTAAAAGTTTAAAAATTAAATTTTTAATTGGTGATAAAGCAAGATTAGAAATATCACTCTCCTTGCCTTTTACATATTGTATATCTATAGATAATCCAAATAGATTATTCAACATTGGAATTTATGAAAGAGCAAGTAAAAATTTAAGTGAAGATCTCGTTATAAATTTGACAAGAAATGATATGAATGTAATTCAATCAAAAGTCAGTGCAAACTCTTTTGAAGAACCTACAAAAAAACAAAAAGTAATAAGTTTAAATAGTTTCTCAGATGCAAGTGATGAAGAATTGATAAAGCAACTATTTAAACCAGATTATATAAACCAAAAACCAAATAATAATGCAGATAAAATACTAAATATAGATCCTTGGGATATTAGTAATAACCAACTATTGAATAATGAATCACTTAATAATCAAATATCTTCTTCACAAATACTTAAAGAAGAACCTAACACCAAAAGAGAAAGAATCAATAGTAAAAGAGATAATAAATCAGATGATATTTTTTCAGATGATATTTTTGCAAGTTCAACGAATAAAAAGAAATCTTCTTATGAAGAATATTTAGAGCAACAAAAACAAAAAGAAATCAATGACAAAGTAGAAATTATTGAAGAAGAAATACCTGCCGAAGAAATAATAAATACAAATGATGACAATGTATTTGAAAATGGATACCCTGTATATGAAGTTACAGATGAAAACTATAAATATGAATATAATTATGATATTAAAAACGATTATGAAGAAGAATATGAATATGAAGATGAAGAAGAATATGGATATGAAGATGAGTATGAAGAAGAAATAAAACCTGTTTATACAAAACAAATTACAGAACAACAAGACGAGAAAGAAAAAGAAGAAATATTATCTGATAAAGTTTCGAATATAGATAGTATATTAAATAAATATGTAAAATCGAAATCCAAATTCACAACAAGAAGTTATACACCTTCAACATATAAATCTGCAACTTCTTCTTATTCCTCAAAAGCTGATTCAATAATGAATTCGCTTTCTTCAAGAGCAAAATCATTGTCTTCAAGAATTAATTCAAAATTCAATAAAGACAAAAAAGCAAAAGAAATAAAAATGATTTCAAAGAAGTTTGATACTTCTTCAAGTTCGAGCCTTAGTTCAAAATATTTGAACAAATACAGTAAATATTCAAAATTTAGCTTAAAAAAATAAGGTGAAAAATTTATGAATCTACAAAATCTTCCAGTAATTATTACAGATGAAGTTCAAAATGCCATAGACAAAAAACTTCCTATAGTTGCTCTAGAATCAACAATAATTGCTCATGGTCTTTCATATCCATTCAATGTACAAATTGCCAAAGAGCTAGAAGATATAATAAGAGAAAAAAAAGCAGTTCCTGCTACAATAGCCTTAATTGACGGAACAATAAGAATTGGATTGACTCAAAAACAAATTGAATTTATAGCAACAGATAGAAATGTTAGAAAAACAAGTAAAAGAGAAATTCCTTTTGTAATTTCCGACAAAGGGCACGGAGCTACTACTGTATCAGCAACAATGTTTTGTGCTTCTCTTGCAGGAATAAAAGTATTTGCAACAGGTGGTATAGGTGGTGTTCACAAAGACGGACAAAATACTTTCGATATATCTTCTGACTTAACAGAGCTATCAACAACAGATGTTGCAGTAGTCTGTGCAGGTGCAAAATCAATACTCGACATAGGATTGACACTTGAAAAATTGGAAACATTAAATGTTCCTGTTATAGGATACCAAACAGATGATTTTCCAGCTTTTTATTCAAGAGAAAGTGGTTTTGGAGTTGATTACAATGCCGATTCAGCTCAAAGAGTTGCTGAAATAATGAAAATAAAATGGAATTTAGGAATAAGTGGTGGACTTTTAATAGGTTGCCCAATTTCTGAAAAAGATGAAATTCCTTATGAAACTATGAAAGAATATATAAACAAGGCTTTAAAAGAAGCAGAAAAAGAATCAATAAGAGGAAAATATTTAACTCCATTTTTATTAAAAGAAATTCACAACAGCACAAGAGGAAAGAGTATAGAGGCAAATATGTCTCTTATCAAAAACAATGCCTCAATAGCTACAGAAATAGCCAGTGCTTATTGTGAACTTTGATGTTATACTCTTCTATAATAAATTTAGAATATTTAGTTTTAAAAAAAAATCGAATAAATTTTCGAAAAATTTATAAAAATATTTGTTAGGGAATGTTGGAAAACTTCCTGTAAAAACAAATAAAGAGAGACAAATAATAAAAAA
>JBGUKW010000273.1:0-4583 GCA_045114665.1 Candidatus Xenobia bacterium
GAATTTTAAAACTGAAAATGATTACATTATCGTAACAACTGAGCCAAGTGTAATATTTGAGTTAATTTTAGAGACTATAGTAAAAGAGATTTCAATTTTATAGTAGAATAATATAAACATAAATATAAAAAGTGGCGATTGAGTGTCCCACAATATGTCGCCACTTTTTATAAAAAAAAAGGACAGATTGAATATTTGTCTAAAATGTGAAATTATTATGAATACTATTAATGAATCAGAAATAATAGAAAAATGTATAAATGGAGATAAGAACGCTTGGGAAACAATATATAAAAAGTTCTCTCCAAATGTCAGAGCATTTGTTTCAGGATTTAAATTTTCAGATGCTGAAACAGAAGATATATGCCAAGAAATTTTTATAGACCTTTTTAAGGCAATGTCTTCATTTAGAGGCGAATCTTCTTTAAAAACATTTATTTTGAAGATTTCAAAATATAGATGTATTTCTGTATTTAGAAATTTATCGGCTCAAAAGAGAGGTGGTGGCGAACATGCATTATCTCTTGCACAGACTGATTCAATGGATGAAGAAGAAGAGGGAATCGTAATTAAAGACAAGAGAATGACTGCTGAAGAATTGATGATACAACAAGAGGAGTCATCAGAACTTATCGAAGCAATAGAAAAGTTGTCAGAAGATTGTCAGAAGATTATCAAAAAGCGTTATTTTGGAGATCTTTCATATTTGCTTTTAGCTAAAGAATTCGATATGCCTTTAGGAACTTTATGTTCCAAATTAAAAAGATGCCTTACATATTTAAAGCGTGTTTATTCCAAATAAGAAAAAATAGGTGCTATCATGAATAAAAATGATTGTCTATCTCCAGAAAAGTTAATATTATATTCAGATGGTTCTCTTCCTAAAGATGAATTAAAAGAGGTTGAGGAGCATGTTAAAAATTGTCCTTCTTGTAAACAAGAAGTTGATTATTTGAAAGGTGTATTCACAAAAATAGAAGTTGCTTCTGTATGTCCTTCCGTAGATGAATTGATAGAATATGACCCAGAAGGAGAAGGAAAGAGAGATACTTTTATAAGATCACATATAAAATATTGTTCTAAATGTAATGACATCTTAAATAGATTATCATGTGCTGTTGAACAATTTGAAGAACCAGCTAAGGATATTAAAACAGAAAAATTGCCTGAAAAAATTTCGAAAGAAATAGAGAGATATTATCCAGAACAGAAAAAAATGAGTTTTTGGCAATTTTTATCAACTTTCTTTTTTTCAAAAAAGACTATTGCGGTTTTTTCTTCAATTTTTGTAATTTTGTGTTGCCTCTTGGTTTTTAAACTTACATTTGTTCCTCAGATGATTGATGATAAAAAGATGAGTTCGATGAATGAGAAAATTACGACTGAATCAAAGATAAATACAAAAGAAGTTGATTCTGCAACATCTGATTCGAGTAATATGGTAGAACCTAATCAAGAACAAAATGATGATGATATAATTGATGAAATTCTTTTTTCAGTTGTTACAGAAGATGATCAAGATAAAATAGGAAAAGATGATAAAAAAGAGATAAATTCAGAGTCAAATAAAGATAAAAATAATATTGAAGATATAAAGAAACAAACAGAAAAAGAAATAGATAATTATTCGAATGAAAATTTGAATAATATAGAACTAAATAATGAAGATAATATGGCTGAATTGCCAAATAATATAGCTGATAATAAATTTAAAAAAATAAACGAAAATCCTTTGGAAAATGTATTGGAAGAATCGAATGAAAATGAAGAGATGGAACAGTTGAGAAGGGAATATATGCAAGGAGCTGAAGTTGAAATTCATGAAATCGAAGATAAAACAAAAAATGTTTCTGCTTCAAAAAGTGAACCTGTTAAAACTATAGAAAAGCCAGTAAAAAGATATGTAATTCCAATAAAGCCTGTTGATTCTGTCAATCGTGAAACAATAAAATTAGATTCTTATTCTAATAGTTTAAATAAAAATTCGAGTAGTGATAGAGTTTCACAAAAAGTAGCTGAATATAGAAAAGATACAAGTAGTGATAATGAGATTTATAAGCAATTGAAAAAGAAACTCATCAAAGATAAAGATAGAGAAGAACCTAAAGAGTCTGAAGGAAAAATTACTGCAAATGTTCAGTCTGTTTTACCTGCTAAAACTTCAGTTGTTCAAAAAGTTTCGAATTCTCAGCCTGAAAAAAAATCTATCATAACAATTCCTAAAACACCATCTAAAATGGGAACTGAAGCCCCTCCAATGTCTCAGCCAATTATGGAACAGAGAGTAGGAGCAATTCCTACTACAAACAATATCGCTGGTAGTGTTCCAAATAATAATATTGCTCTTTCAAAATCTGCTTCTTCGAGTAATACTCAATTATCAATATCTCCATTGGCTCTTGAATATAAAATAAATATGGAGATAGGATATGGCAGTATAACGATAACAAGTGTAAATGAAGATGGTACCGTATTTTATGAGATAAAGCAAAATAGGACTTTGACAGATGAGGATTTGGATGTAGTTAATAGAATTTGTGGAGAATATAAAGATATAAAGATAAGATTCAAATGAAACACATAAAAAAAAGAGGCTATATAGCCTCTTTTTTTTATGTATGTCATTTGAAGGCAAAAGGTATGTTTAGAAGAAAATATATTTAATAAGAGAGGATGAAAAAAATTTATGAATGATTTGACTTTTTTTACAAATGAGCCTGAGAGAGATTTATATAGCAGATTTTGTTCTATTTTAAAAAGTAATACTCAATTTTTTGATATTCTCGTAGGTTATTTTAGAACAAGTGGCTTTTTTAACTTATATAAAGCCATGGAAAAAGTAGAAAAGATACGAATTTTGGTTGGAATTGATGTTGATAAAACGACTGTTGATTTGATAGAAAAATCACAGCAAGATATTTACAGTGCTATGACTGTAAATAAAAAGAAAGAGATTTTTGCTCAAGAAATTGAAGATGAATTTAATAATTCAGATGTTAGTGCAGAGATAGAAGAGGGAGTAAATGTATTTATAGATTGGTTAAAAAGTGGTAAATTGGAAATGCGTATTTATACACAAGCACCAATTCATGCCAAAGTCTATATAATGCGAAAAGATATTGAAAAGACACCTGATACTTTTGGAAGTGTCATTACTGGATCGAGTAATTTTTCGTTGGCTGGATTAAAAAATAATCTTGAATTTAATGTTGAGTTAAAAGACAGCAGAGATGTTAAATTTGCCTTAGAAAAATTTGAGGATTTGTGGAGCGAAAGTTTCCCTATCGAAAAAGATTATATAAATACTGTTGAACAGCGTACTTGGTTAAAAAATGATATTACACCTTATGAAATTTATTTAAAGACACTATATGAATTTTTTATAGAAGAGATAAATGCAGATAAAGAATTTTTGGGAGATAATTTGTTTCCTAAAGGCTATATGAATTTAAAATATCAACTTGATGCTGTTGTTCAGGCAAAAAAGATTTTGGAAACATACAATGGAGTTTTTATTTCTGATGTCGTCGGTTTGGGTAAAACTTATATATGTGCAATGCTTGCAAAGATTTTAAAAAAAGGTCGCAAACTTGTCATATGTCCACCTGTTTTGGTCGATTATTGGAAAGAAGTATTTGTAGAATTTGATGTATCTGCAAAAGTAGAATCACTTGGCAAATTGGATAAAATATTACAAGAAGGAGTAGATATATATGATTATATTTTTGTAGATGAAGCACATCGTTTTAGAAATGATGGAACAGAAAATTATAGCAAGCTCCATAAAATTTGCTATTCAAAAAAAGTTATTTTGATTTCTGCAACACCTATAAACAATTATTCAACAGATCTTGAAAATCAGATTACACTTTTTCAATCAAAGCACAATAGCAATATCATTGGTATCAAAAATTTAGAAAAATTTTTTAAGGATTTGAGATCGAAACTCAATAAATATACAAAAGGCACACCTCAATATTTAAAGCAACTTAGAGCAAATTCTGAAGAGATAAGAAATAAAATTCTTCGCTACATAATGATAAGGCGTACTCGCAATGATATCACAAGATATTATACAGATGATTTGACAAAACAGGGACTAAAATTTCCAAAACTTGGAACACCAGAAGCTCTTGTATATGTTTTTGATGAAGATACAAGTGAAGTTTTTAATGACACTGTCAATTTGATTAAAAATTTTAAATATGCTCGTTATAAACCATTGACATACTTAAAAGATATTTCGAAATATAAGCAATTACAAGTTTCACAAGAAAATATGGGTGGATTCATGAAAACAATGCTTATGAAGCGTTTGGAAAGCAGTTTCTTTGCATTCAAAAATACATTGAATCGTTTCACTGAATCTTATAAAAAATTTATAGATATGTATGAAAGTGGCAAAGTCTATATAAGCAATGTTGTAAATGTCTATGATTTGCTTGACAGTGGAGATGATGAAAAAATATTGTCTCTTATAGAAAAAGAAAATGTTAGAGTTTTTAATTCTGATGATTTTGATCCAAAGTTTATAAAAGATTTGAAAAATGATTTTAATAGATTGACACTTTTTCAAAGCTTGT
>JBGUKW010000274.1:0-2518 GCA_045114665.1 Candidatus Xenobia bacterium
AAAAAAAGAAAGAAGCAGTAAGAAATATCCGTGAGGATTTCAATTTCTCGATGTGAGTATATTTAATCACATTTTGAGTAGCAGAAAGTCATGAAAAAAATAATAATTTTATTTATAGTCTTTTTATTTTTGTTAATTCCTATTTGTGCATGTGCAAATGAAGTTAATGAAAAAATTGTTGACTGTATGAAAAAAATGAGTGCAGTTCAAAGTTATGTCGAATTTTATTATATGAGTACAGGAAATTATCCACAAAGTCTCAAAGATTTGAGTTACATATTTAACAGTGATGTACAAAAAGATAGTGAGAGAATAGTTTTTCCAAATGATCCTGCAACAGGCAAGCCATTTGTGTATAAAGTTTCAGGAGATTTAAGATCTTATGTCTTATCAGTCCCAGACCCTTCACTTTATAAAGTGAATAAAATAGAAATGAGAAATGTAGAATGGGCATGGATGAATAGTGTTGCAACTCAAATTAATGTAGAAACTAAAAGTGAGTTATGTGGTAAATATATGACTGGAATTGTTCAAGTTTCAAAGAAATATCAGGAAGAAAAGAAAAAACTTCCTTCAAAAATTGAAGATTTAATCCCAAATTATATTAAGGCTATTCCAAAATGTCCTCTCTGTGGCAAAGATTATTCATTGAAATTGACTTCATCTGATTTGATTATATATTGTCCTTCTCCTAAATCACATGGTTGTGAATCATTTCACTATTCATTGAAAAAAGGAATGATAGTTAGACCATTGGAAAAGAAGAAATAAAAAAAAATTGGGGTATTCTTTTATACCCCAATTTTTTTAGAATGTAACTAATTTTACATCACCAATTTCTTTGTTTAGCAAAATAGATGCTGTAGATTTAAATTTTTCAGGATTAGAACTTACACAATATATATCAGGTCTGTTATTTTCGTCTTTATTTTCCAAGTTTTTTTCTTTTAATATTTGAGCCAGTTCTTTTGCAGTTTCTTTTGCAGGGTTTATTATTTTTATTTTGTTTTTACATGCTTTTTTTATTTCTTTTTCAAGAAAAGGATAATGAGTACAACCTAAAATCAATGTATCTAAATCAATATTGTCAAATGCTATAAGATATTTGTTAATACATCTTTCAACCTCTGGTCCTTCTATTAAACCACTTTCTACAAGTGGAACAAAATCTGGACATGCTTTTCCTATGATTCTATGTTTTCCATTTGACATTTCTTGCATTAGTTTATCATGAACTCCGCTTTCAACAGTAACATTGTTAGCAAATAGTCCTGCTTTTTCCGTTTTCATTATTTTTAATGCTTCCCTGATTCCAGGTTGTATAACACCAATTATTGGAAAATCAAAGCATGGTTTTGCTTTGTCTAAAACTATGGCAGAAGATGTGTTACAGGCAAAAACAACAGCTTTTACTTCCTGTGTTTTTAAATATTTTAGAATTTCAAAAACAAAAAGTCTTATTTGAGAAGGTGATTTACTTCCATAAGGCACATTTGCTGTATCTCCAAAATAAATTAATTGTTCATCAGGGAGAATTTTTTTTATTTCTTTTAAAACTGAAAGACCTCCTACACCTGAATCAAGAACTCCTATAGGTGCATTCATAATATTAATTCACTTTCTAATTAAAAATTCTTATTATTATAATCTAAATTGTGAAATTTGACAATAGATTTTCAAGGGAAATAATAAAATAAAATAGAAATTTTTTTTTGAAGTTTGTAAATTAATTTTTAACCCCCCAAACTTAAATTTAGTAGCTAATTTTCTGAATGGCAGAAAATTTTATTTTTATAGAGGTTTTATGAAATTTAAACTTAGTAGGTATATGACTTTAATTATAATTGCATTTAAAATAGGTATGTATATTATTTTGTTATCTATTCCTTTTATTATATTTTGTTTTAACACTTTATCAAAAGGTCTTGTTTATCTAAATGAAATTGCTTTACTTATTCCAGTTGTTTTATTTTTTGTATTTGTAATGATTCTCTATATTCTATTTCCAGTAAGTATTATAAGATTATTTACAGCTTTACAAAAAAATGGATTTATTTCTTGTGATGAAAAAAATATAAAATTATTTGCAATAACAAGAATGATAGATGTAGAATGGAAAGATATTGAAAAAATTCAATTAGTAACTGCAAAAAATGGGAAAAAATGTATTGGAATTATTTTTTCTACATTAGAAAATTTGCCAAAATCAACAGCTAATTTTTTAGATGTTATGAAAAGTCATTCAGGTTATCATTTAAGTTATTCTCAAGCCAATTTTGCAGAAGACTTAGAAGATATTTATATAAAAATCAACCAAATTTGTAAAAGTTCTATCTCTTTAAAAAAAGAAGATAGCATATCTCAAACATAATATTTTTATTAACTCGGAAATTAAATAATTGGTTTATTTTTTATTATGCAACTTTTTGGGTATAAGTCACTCACTAGTCCTTTTTTTTCCGCAAATATAGTTCTAATTTTAAGAAACTACTATGGAAAAAAAACATATCGTTCGCTG
>JBGUKW010000275.1:0-3588 GCA_045114665.1 Candidatus Xenobia bacterium
CCGCTCATTGTCTTTGTATATTCAGCCAGCGTACCGATACCAAAGTAAAAATAACCGGACTTGGACAGGAGACTCTGGTTGCTGTCATATCCGTCTGCTTCCTTTTTTGCTTTTTTGTATTTTGCGTAAGTCCCGTATTTTTTGATGGGATTTGACCCAAGGTCACGGATGTCTTTTGCAGCATAAGCGGATATGGCTTTTTCCACATGCTCCTCTTCATCCTGCTTTTTCTGTTTTTCCATCTGCAGGTATCTTTTACCTAAAGGTGTCAGACTTTCCACTTCCAGTTTATAGTCTTCCATCGCCTTTTCGTAGATGGATTGATTCTTTGTTGCACGGACAGTCCCGTCATCTGCAAAAACATAGGTTGTCAGTTCATCTTTTTTGGTAAAATCCTTGCAACGTTGGATAAAACCTTTCCGGTCCTTATCCGACAGCAGGTTCAGATAAGCACCCACTTCACTGAAATCGGATTTATCCACGATGTCTTTTAATTCCTGTGGAGAGTATTCCCTGTAGTTGTCTACATGAGAAATCACCGGCAATGTATCATGCCCCTTTTTCTGATTCATCTTGAACAGGACCAGTATGATACCTGTACAAACGAAGAAGAAAAGCACCAAAGTCAGGATGACATTTCTTCTCTTTATCTGAGTTTTCTCTTTTTGTCCCACAAAGACCAACTCCTTCCTTTCTAAAAAAACAAAATCTTTCTGCTAATTCTAATATGAGTTTTTTGCTCCAAAAAACGGTTGCTCTTTTAATATGACAGAAAAAAGAAAAAAAGGAGAAAAAATGCAAAAAAAAATACACTCCCATACAGGAGTGTATCTGTTGTTCCTTAATTCCCATCAGGGGTTGGGGTAGATGGCAAAGTGGATGTTGGGGATGGAGTCGCTGTCGGAGACGCGGTCACCCATGCAGTCGGTCTTGGTTTCTTGGTTGGGTGTGGTTTTTTTGTCGGTTTCGGGGTTGCCTCCACCTCATATCCCCGTTTTATCCGGACATTCTTATAAATAGTGAGGTTGCCACAGACATCTTTTACCACGATAGTCCAGATATCATCGGTCGAGACATTCTTTGGATAATAAAAACAATCATATGCTTTAGTGCCAACCATATCATCCACTGTTACATTCTCAAAATCCTTATACAGTTCATTATTTTTGTAGACCCGCATGGTATAAGGACTGTGTGTAAATTCTCTGCACATTTTTCTTAAACCCGAATTGATATTGTTAAAACCACCATCCGGTGTTCCCCATTTTTCCTGATAATCCCAAGAGCTGATTGCTTTAATCATATTGCTTTTAAATCCGTTTGCCTGTGGATTGTCTTTTATGTAAAGATATTCATATTTTATATAAGTGTCATATTTACTGTATACATCATTTATATTTTCTAACATGTCTTTCGTATAAAACAGGAATGTGTAATACCCCTGTTTTTCTAATGTGATGGAAAAATTCTTTAATGGTTTTTTATAAGTAAATATTCTTATGTTGTTCTTAGAGCGACCTGTATTTCTTGAATTATCATAATATGATTCCTTCCCTGAAAGGTTCCGATAAGAAACAAGAGCAACTTTTACGATACCCTGCGGATATGCAAAGTGTAATACATTTTCTCCTTTTCTTAGGGTAGCCCAGCCGCCGTTTCCAAGATTGTAAACTTTTCCATTCTTTTTGAAATTTGCTTTTAAGAATACATAGTTTTTTTTCTTTTTATTTTTTTTGTCAGGGATTTCATAACCATCATACTTAGGAAAAGTATCTGATAATCCTATTCCATAAGTATCAATCACCTTCTCATTTTCCCTGGCAAGATTACAGGATACCGGGTCTTTATACTTTAAGGAACCATCCTTATTCAACCATTTATCCCCTTTTACCTGAAAATTGAAGGTCTTGTAAAATTCCTCTGCCTGCTTATCCATCTCTTCCGTAGTCTTTCTGTCATATTTTGTCATACCGGAATAAACAGCCGGTTTGTTCGTTTCCCATTTTTTTTCTTTTGTATCATACACATTCCATTCATCCAGTTTGCATTTTTTCAGACTGATTTTTGTTTCTTTTTCTTTGATGACAGGAGAGATTATCTTTTTTGCCTTAAAATAAACAGTCTGTTCCTCTTTGTTTCCCGCCCTGTCTTTTGCCATAAATGTATATTTTCCTTTTTTCTTGAGTGTATACCCTTTTTTAATGGATGTTTTCTTCCCGTTTACCGTAAAAGAGACAATGTCAGATGTGGCATCCATCGGCTTTATTGTTACAGTCTTGCGAATAGCAGAATCTTCTATATGACTAAAATAAGGATAATCCTTGTCCACCACTACCGTCTTCTTTGCCGCAAGGGTATTTCCATCCCCCACATAACAGCAAATCACATACTTCCCGTTTGGAGTGAGTAACACGTTGTTCATTTTCCGGATATCTCCAATCGCACGAAACACATATTGTTTCCCATCTTTAGAAATCTTCTGAGTGGCATTCCAGATGTTGTAAAAATCTTCTCCTGCAGTGATGTCCTGTTCCCTTCCGTTCACGGTAACACGAACGATGGGTTCTGTCGTTTTGATAATGACATCTTCATAATTATAATGCCCATAATCCTCTTTTACTATGAAATATTTTTTCAATCCATTTGTATACACAACATCCTCAGCCGCCCGCACCGTCATGGCATTCCCGGAGTGGAACATTAACCCTGCCCCCATCAGCAATCCGGCACAAAATAAAAATCTCTTTTTCATAAAGACCATCTCCCATCTTAAAATACGTTATCCCTTTTCGGGATTATTTTCTGTTTTTACTTCTAATACTAATGTGTCAAAAAAGGAAAAGATGAAACAAAAAAAATGAAAAAAAAATAAAAAAAATCGCACTTATCTTCCGTAGCAACCTCGGGTACCAAAACGGTAGTCGAGATATAATGAAACACATTCATTTGTTTTTAAGAACGCTTCTTTATTGTATCATAAAATTTTTTCACATCTGTTTCCTGGCTTTTTCGATTTTGTGACAAAAGTGTGTATTTTAATTGGTAGGATTCTTTTAAATTTGCAGATATCAGACTTAACTTCTCCGTATTTACCCTCAAAAAAAGCTTCTTACAAAAATGTAACAATTCAGCCGAGCAGAAATGTTACAAAAAAATCAATTTTTTTCATTTTTTCTATTGACACTTCTTATAAATTGTGTTATTATATCACTTGTCTTGATAAACAAGCAAGCGGATGTGGCGGAATGGCAGACGCATCAGACTCAAAATCTGACGGGGGTGACCTCGTGAGGGTTCAAGTCCCTCCATCCGCATTAGACTTTATTCCATAAGGAATAAAGTCTTTTTTTTATTTTCTGCTATATCCTTCTTTATAGTGTTGATTTAGCCAATTTACCACTTCTTCTCTCCCTTCTTCCGAAAATTCAATTTCCTTTGTAAGAATGTTTTCCTTCGGAGTAGCGTCATAAGAATATGGTTCATCCCAGACTGACACTAAAAAATTTGCACTCTCATCATCCTTTTTTATTTTTTCAATACGATACCGCATTCCCTTCATACTTCCTGAAAAGATTCCTTTATAATTAT
>JBGUKW010000276.1:0-11467 GCA_045114665.1 Candidatus Xenobia bacterium
TGGAAATGGAAATATATTTACTGACAAAATTAAAATTTCCAGCATAGACAATTCCAAAAGATGTTTTTGCAGATATTCCAAGACCAAGTGATGTTGTGAAATCTGAAACTTCTTCAAATTTTATGTCGTTCTTTTCTGCATATCGAGTAACAGCTTCAGCCAAAGGGTGCGAACTCTTTTTTTCCAAAGAATAGGCAAGTGAAATCAATTCATTTTCACTCGACAAATCAGAAGGGCAGATGTCCGTAACTTCTGGCTTTCCATAGGTCAAAGTTCCTGTCTTGTCAAGTGCCATACAATTTATATTTGCAGTCATTTCAAGAGCAGAGGCGGTTTTAAAAAGAATCCCATTTTTTGCCCCTACTCCACTTCCTGTCATAATAGAAACAGGAACAGCAAGCCCCAATGCACAAGGGCAACTTATCACAAGAACAGAAACGGCTCTTGCAAGCGAAAAACTAATTGTTTGACCAACAAAAATCCAAATTAAAAAAGTAATCAAAGAAATAGTCATAACGACTGGTACAAATACACCAGCTACAACATCTGCTATCCTTTGGGAAGGTGCTTTTGTAGTCGCAGAATCAGAAACTAATTTTATGATCTGAGCAAGTGCTGTATCTTCACCAACTTTTAACGCCTTACATTTTACAAATCCAGAATGTAAAATAGAGCCTGCATATACAAGATCTCGTTCTTTTTTATCTGAAGGAATACTTTCACCAGTAAGTGAAGATTCATCAACAGAGCAAAAGCCCTCAATAATCACACCATCAACAGGAATTGCTTTTCCGTCTCTCACCACAAAAACATCATCTTTTTTAACTTCTTCAACAGGTACTTCAATTTCTTTCTCATCTCTCAACAAAAAGGCCGTTTTGGGAGCTAAATTTATCAAATTGAAAAGAGCATTTTGTGTCTTTCCTTTTGAAATAGATTCAAGCAATCTTCCAAATGTTATAAGTGTCAAAATCATCGCAGAAGATTCAAAATACATATCTTTTAAATAGCTTTTTCCTGAAACAAAATCACCAACAATGACAGAATCTGTCATTAAATAAAGTGAAGAACAACTGTATAGATAAGAAGCCAAAGAGCCAATAGCTACAAGTGTATTCATATTTGGACTTAAATGCCAAAGCCCATTGAATCCGTCTGTAAAAAATTTTCTATTTATAAAAATAATTATTGTTGCAAGTAAAAGCTGAAAAATAGCCTGCATTAGAAAATTATTTTCCAAAATAAAAAGAGGCATAGAGAACATCATATGCCCTGTCGATATGTAAAAAAGAATAATAAGCAAAATAGAAGAATATATCAATCTATTTTTTAGATTGACAAAATCTGTATCCAACACATCTTTTTTATCTTCTTTTTTGCTATTTTCAAACTTAAGGGAATAACCTGCTTTTTCAACGGCTTTTTTTATATCATCGTCCGAATAATTTCCCTCAACAGACATTGAATTTGTCAAAAAACTAACTGAACAAAAAGTAACACCTTTTACTTTTGATACAGCTTTTTCAACTCTTGATGAACAAGCTGAGCAAGTCATTCCCAAAACAGAGTATTTTTTCATAAATTCCTTTTCCTAATAAACACCTTTTGCTAGTTAATTGATATTTTTAAAATCTATCAAGAAAGCCTATATTTAGCCTCACAATGACAAAATGGCAGTATATAGGCATATATTGAATGTTTTTCAGCAACTTTTTATTTATTTTTTTTAAATTAGCTAGCAGAATGGGTTAATTCACTGGATTCTTTTTCACTTTCTAATTCTATTCCATTGCTTTAATCGCCTCAACCAAGCGATTTACTCCGTCCTCAACATTCTTTCTCGATGTTGCCAAATTCATTCTGAGAAAATCAGTCCCCATTTTGCCATAAATATGACCAGCTGAAACAAAAAGACCTGTTTTTTCTCTTATTCTGTCTGACAAATCTTTTTTATCTCCCTTTAATGCTGAACAATCGATCCAAAGAAGATATGTTGCTTCTGACTGATGAGCTTTTATATGTGGAATCTCTTTTGCTATCCTTTCACAGACATATTTTTTATTTTCACAGACATATTTTCTCAACTGATCAAGCCATTCATCACCATTGTTAAATGCCTCTATTGCAGAAATTGTGGCAAAAATATTTGGTTCTGCAACTTCATCAGTATTTAATGCTCTCCAAACTTTATGCCTCAAAACTGGATTTGGAACAAATGCTGCTGCTGTCATTATTCCTGCAATATTAAATGCCTTTGTTGGTGCAATACAATTTACAGAAATATCTCTACAAGTATCAGAGACAGAGGCAAAAGGTATGTATAATTTTTCAGGGCAAGTGAGATCACAATGAATTTCATCAGAAACAACAATTACCCCATATTTTTTACACAATTCCCCTATTTTTTGGAGTTCTTCTTTTGACCAAATATTCCCAGTCGGATTTTGGGGGTTACAAAGAATCATCATAGATGTTTGAGGATTAGAAAGATCTTTCTCAAGTCTTTCAAAATCTATTGAATAAATATTATTTTCATATCTCAATGGACTTTCTAAGACATTGCGACCATTATTTACTATCGAATTGAAAAATATATTATATACAGGAGTTTGAAGCAGAATATTTTCAGCAGGAGTAGTCAATTTTCTGACAACACTTGAAACAATAGCAACAACACTTGTTGAAAACATCAACCAATCTTTGTGAATTGTAAAATTATGACGACGCTTCCACCAAGAAATATAGGCATTATACCATTCTTCAGGCAAAACAGGATAACCATAAATAGCTTCATCAGCACGCTTTTTTATCGCTTCTGTGATCTGTGGAATTACCTTAAAATCCATGTCTGCAACCCACATTGGTAATTCATTTTCTTTTACATCCCATTTTACGGAATCAGTATTTCGCCTATTTACAGGTGTATCAAAATCGTAAATCATAAATTCCCCCAAAAAATTAGAAAAACTCTAAAGATATAATTTATTCTTTAGAGTTTTAGCTTCTTTTTACCTGCTAATTTTTCAACAAATCTTTAGGCATTATGATTGATTTTAACATTACTGCCAAAATAATACAAACCACGCCTTGAATAATATTAGGCAATAAAACACTTATTGCAGTTCCAATACCAAAACAAAAATATTCAAAAATAAAATATCCTAAAACCATAACAAAAGCACCTGCAGAAGAACTTAATATAATGGCAATAATATTTTTATTTTTAAATAAATAGAATAATGTCCCAACGACAAATCCTTCTAAAAATTTTATTATAAGTGTAGCAATCACAAAATTACTACTTCCACCAATTAAATCAGCTATTGCAGAACCAACCCCGCCTATAATGCCTCCATTTAAACCTCCCAATAAAAAAGAGGCTATAAAAATAACTACATCTCCTAAATTTATGTTTCCACCAGTTGGAGTAGGAATCCTTACAATTAATGTTAATGTTGCAGTTAATGCAACTAACACAGCCATTTTTGTCAGTTTTTTTATATTTTCGTTATTTTTCATGACAATATTATAACACAATATTTTTTAAATGACAAATATTTTATTTTTAACAATATTTTAGTATAAAAGGAAATTTTTATAAAAGTAAAAATAATATAATTGATACTAAAATAAATAATTGTTAGGAGATATAACATGAGAGCAAAGAAATTTTTACTTTTTGCACTTTGCCTTTTTATCCTCGGCACATTTATTTCTGCATGTGGTGGAGATGGCAAAACAATACCCTCTGATAATTCCACATTTTACTATTTGTTAGCCCAACAAAATTCTAACAACAATCAAAACAATAACGAACCCCAAGAAGATCCAACTTTACCAACTCTTGAAGTAAATCCAACAGAAGTAAATTTAATTATTGAAGAAGAAGCAACTGTAACTGTTACACTTGAAGGAGAAGATGTTACAGAAGATGTTACCTATACTGTTGATGAAGAATCTATTGCAACTGCTGAAAAGGGAGTAGTAAAAGCAAAATACAAAGGAGGAACTGCAAATGTTACAGTTTCACTTGAAGGTGCAAATAGTGCTGTTTTCAAAGTAAATGTTACAGATGATTCTACACCTATAACATTAAATGACGATGTACTCGATAAACTTCATGAACTTGAAATAATTACAAAAAGCTCTGCAAATAAAAAAGAACTTACAGAAGCAAATATCCCTGCTATTTTTACTTATGAAGGAACAAAATACAAAATAACAAGCATAGCAGAAAAAATCTTTAAGGAATGTACATTACTTAAAACAGTAACAATTCCTGACAGTGTTACAACTATCGAAACAGGTGCTTTTGACACTTGTAGTTCTCTTGAAAATGTAACTATTGGAAATAGTGTTGAAAATATTGAAGATGGTGCTTTTCACACATGTAGTTCATTGAAAGAAATCATTATTCCTGACAGTGTTACATCTATTGGAAATGCTATTTTGGGTTTGTGTAATTCTCTTGAAAGATTAACTATTGGAAAGAATGTTAAAACTATTGGAAATGGTGCTTTTAGTGGTTGTAGCTTATTAAAAGAAATAGTTATTCCTGACAGTGTTACGACTATTGGAAGTGGAGCTTTTAGTAGTTCTCTTGAAACAGTAATTATTGGAAATGGACTTACTGAAATAGCAAGCGGGTTATTTTCTGGGCTTACTAAATTAACAAAATTAACTATTGGAAAGAATGTTAAAACTATTAGAAGCGGAGCTTTTAGTGGTTGTAGCTTATTAAAAGAAATAGTTATTCCTGACAGTGTTACGACTATTGGAAGTGGAGCTTTTGATGGTTGTAAAGCTCTTGAAACAGTAATTATTGGAGATGGACTTACTGAAATAGCAAACGGGTTATTTTCTGGGCTTACTAATTTAAAAACAGTAACTATTGGAAAGAATGTTAAAACTATTGGAATCGGTGCTTTTAAAAATTGTAATTCTCTTGAAACAGTAAATATTGGAAAGAATGTTAAAACTATTGACTCTGGTGCTTTTTCTGGTTGTACAAATTCTAATTTGACTATTGCAATTCCTGATGATGTAACTACTATTGGAACAAATGCTTTTGAAAATGTTGAAAAAATAACTTATACAAGCAAAATGAAAGCAGACAAAACAGACTATCCTTGGGGAGCTAAAAATGTAAACGGAGTGTATTTCTTCCATATATAAATTACAGCAACAGGTTCACCTTGGGGAGCTAAAAAAGTAAACGGAGTAGTAGTACAGCAGTAAAAAAGGACAAAAAAACAGCTTGTGAAAAATTTCACAGGCTGTTTTTTTATGCTTGTACCTCGTATTTTTTCAGCCAAGATTTTTCATCTTTTAGACGATATAAGAAAAGAATGCCACGAACGCATAATTCAATCGTCATTGCTATCCAAACGCCCTTTATTCCATATTTACCAACCCAAAGAAGTGAAAGTGTTATTCTAACTCCCCACATTCCTGCAAAATTGAATATACTTGGAATAAGTGTGTCTTTTGCTCCCCTCAAAGCTCCTGCACAGACGATAGAAGCTCCAAAAAGTGGCTCTGCCCACATCTCTATTCGCAAGATCTCTGTTCCAACTCTTTGAACTTCCAAATCAGGACTAAATAATGCAAATATAAAGGGAGCAGTTATATACATAATCACAGCACACAAAGTCATTATTCCCATTCCCATAAAAACAGCTGACCAAGCAAATTGTTTTGCAAGTTCTATTTTCTTTGCTCCCAAACTCTGACCAACCAAAGCAGTTGCAGAAGCAGAAACACCATATCCTGGCATATAACAAAGTGCCTCAGCAGTTACTGCAAAAGCATTTGCAACAAGTGCAACAGCCCCCAATGGAGCAATAATTGCAGTAGTAAAAATAATAGCTATAGACATAACTGTCGTTTCAAGACCCATTGGAAGTGAAATGACAAGAGCAGTTTTTACATCTTCTTTGTTTATATTAAAAAAAGATTTGATATTTACAAAATTGAAAAAAAGCCAAAAATTCAGCCAACCATTTTTAAATTTTACATTAGAAGCCAATTTAAGACCATTATCTAAATCTTCTTTTGAAGGTTTCCAAGATTTTTTTAAACTTAAATATGGAGAACGCAATGCAAAATATACTAAAAAAATACATACAACAAATTCTGCCACAGCTGTGCCAAGTGCTGCTCCTGCAACTCCCCAACCACAAGCCTTAAAAGAAAAACCTAAAAAATTTATTTCTTTAAAAATAAAAAATAGATTAAAAACAACATTCAGAACACATATTAAGGCATTAAAAACACTCGGAACTTTCATATTGCCCGTACTCTGTAACATATTACATGAAAGATCATTTAACTGCACAATAGGAATAGAAAGACAAAAAATCAAAAAATAAATAGAGGCCTCTTGCCAAAGTTCCTGCCCTCCCCCAAGCCATTTTGGCAAATGAGGAGATATTACAGCCCCTATTGTCGCAAAAACACAAGATACTGCAAGTACAACAATCAAAGATTCACGAAATAGAGTTTTTGATTTAACTTTGTCATTTGCTCCAACAGCTTGGGCAACTTGGACAGAAAATCCAGAAGAGCAAGCTCGGCACAATCCATATAAAAACCAAGTGGAAGTAGCAACTAAACCTATTGCTCCTGCTGATTTTACCCCCAAACTTCCAACCATTATTGCATCAATATATTCCATTACGATATATGTAAGTTGTGCCAAAATAGAAGGAGTACTTAGATTCCAAACAAGTTTATATATTTCACCTTTTGTGAAAGGTTCTTTTCTGTTAATAGTTTCTGATAAATCCATTATCTTTCCCTCTTTATTATTTTCTCCTCAAAGGGACTGTGAAATTAAGGAGATTATTTTTTGAAGGAGGTTATTTTCTACTTATAATCTTACCACATAACAAAAAAGAAATCAAATAAAATATAAAATACAAAGGAAAATTTTCACAATTATTTTAAAAAAAGTATTGCATTAAAAATTTGAATGTGTTAAAATAGCTGAAGTTTATTTTTAGATATTTTTTAAGTGTTAAAATTCATTTAACACACTAAGATTTTTTGAATAATATTCGGAGGATTATTTCAAATGGCATTTAATCCAGAAAAATCTGTAACAATTACAGGTAACCAAGCTGCAAGTCATATCGCTTATGCTTTCAGTGAAGCTGCAGCTATCTATCCTATTACTCCTTCATCAGACATGGGTGAATTTGCCGATTCTTGGGCAAGTGAAGGAAGAAAGAATGTTTTCGGAGAGGTTCTCAACATTGTAGAAATGCAATCCGAAGCAGGTGCTGCAGGTGCAGTACACGGATCACTTTCAGCAGGTACTTTGACAACAACATTTACTGCTTCTCAAGGTCTCCTTCTTATGATCCCTAATATGTATAAAATTGCTGGTGAAATGCTTCCAACAGTTTTCCATGTTGCAGCAAGAGCTTTGGCAGCTCAGTCTCTTTCAATTTTTGGAGATCACTCTGATGTAATGGCTGTAAGAAATACAGGTTTTGCACTTCTTTCTTCAACCAATACACAAGAGATCATGGATCTTGCAACAGTTGCACATTTAGCAACATTAAAATCACAAGTTCCTTTTGTACATTTCTTTGATGGTTTTAGAACATCACACGAGATAACAAAAGTTAATGAAATTTCTTATGATACTTTGAGAGAACTTCTCGAACCAGAAATGGAATATGTAGAGAGATTCCGTCAAAGAGGTCTAAGACCAGAAAAGCCATACATGAAAGTAGGAGCTCAGAATCCTGATGTATATTTCCAAGGAAGAGAAACTGTAAACAAATATTACGACGCACTTCCTGGTATTGTACAAGAATATATGGACAAGGTCGCAGAAAAAACAGGAAGACAGTATCATATATTTGATTACTATGGCGATCCTGAGGCTGAAGATATAATCGTAGCAATGGGTTCTTCTTGTGAAGCAATAGAAGAAACAATAGATTATTTAAGAGCAAAAGGCAAAAAAGTTGGTCTTGTAATCGTAAGACTTTATAGACCATTTGCTTCTGAATTATTTGCAAAAACAGTTCCACAGTCAGTCAAGAGAATTGCAGTTCTCGACAGAACAAAAGAACCAGGTTCAACAGGCGAACCACTTTACCTCGATGTAGTTGCAGCTCTCAAAGGCAGAGACATTAAGATCATCGGTGGAAGATATGGACTTTCAAGTAAAGAATTCACATCTTCAATGGTAAACGGTGTATATAAACACTTAGCAGGCAAGGGAACACACAACTTCACAGTCGGTATTGACGATGATGTAACACATCTTTCAATAGATTGTTCAGAAGAAATCATCACTGAGCCAGAAGGCACAATAAGTTGCACATTCTGGGGACTCGGCAGTGATGGAACAGTCGGTGCAAACAAAGATTCTATTAAAATCATTGGTGATAACACTGATCAATATGCACAGGGTTATTTCGTATATGATTCAAAGAAATCTTATGGTAGCACAATTTCTCACTTGAGATTTGGAAAGAACAAAATAAGATCAACATATACAGTAACACACCCTGATTTCGTAGCATGTCATAATCCTGCATACTTAGGCAGATTTGATATGATCGGCGGAATTAAAGAAAATGGTGTATTCCTTCTCAACTCTGAATGGACAGCTGAAGAAGCATTCAAGCACCTTCCAGCAGATATGCAGAAGATAATCATCGACAGAAAGATTAAATTCTACACAATAGATGCTTTAAAGATCGCAACAGAACTTGGTCTTGGTGGCAGAATCAACACAGTTATGATGACAGCTTTCTTCAAGGTTTCAGGCGTACTCGAAGAAAATCATGCTATCGAACTTATCAAAAAGTCAATCAAAAAGACTTATGCAAAGAAGGGCGATGAAGTCGTACAGAAAAACTGGACTTGTGTTGACAGAGCATGTGAATCTTTGATCAAAGTTGATGTTCCTGCAGAAGTAAATTCAGTATATGTAGAACACAAACTCATTCCTGAAGATGCAGACACATTTGCAAAGAATATATTTGAACCAATCGCACATCTAAAAGGCGACGGAATCCCAGTTTCTCACATGTCATTTGATGGCTCACTTCCAACAGGAACAGCAAAATATGACAAGAGAGGAATTGCTCCAAGAGTTCCACAGTGGATCAAAGAATCTTGTATCCAGTGTAATATGTGCGTAAGCTCATGTCCACACGCTGCAATCAGAGCAAAAATTTTGACAGATGAAGAATTAAAGAATGCTCCAGCAACATTTAAGACAGCCGAAATCAAACCAAAGGCAGTTGAAGGCAAGAAATTTGTTCTTCAAGTCTATGTTGATGATTGTACAGGTTGCGGTGTCTGTGTTGAAACTTGTATCGCAAAGAATAAAGCTCTTGAATTTACAACACTTGAAAAAGCAAGAGAAAATGGCGAAACAGAAAATTATAAATTCTTTGACAATGCAACAGATAATATCGACGCAAACACAAAGACAATCAAGAATCTTGGTTTTGTAAAACCATTATTTGAGTTCTCAGGTGCTTGTGCTGGTTGTGGTGAAACACCTTATGTCAAGATGCTTTCACAGTTATTTGGTGAAAGAATGATTGTTGCAAACGCAACAGGTTGTTCATCAATTTATAGCGGTTCATTCCCAAGCATTCCATATACAAAGACAAAAGAAGGAAGAGGTCCAGCATGGGCAAATTCACTCTTTGAAGACAATGCTGAATATGGATTTGGTATGAGATTGGCTGTTGATTCAAAGAGATCAGCTTTGAAGAACGCTGTAGAAGCATTTATTGCTGAAGTTCCAGAGGGTGAATTTACAGAAGTTCTTAAAAAAGCTCTCGATCGTTGGGATTGCAAAGAAAAATCAGACATCGAAGCACAGGCTGAAATTGCAAAAGTCGCTGATGAATTTATCAAGACAGCAGAAGGAAAAGCAAAATGCTTGGCAATGACAATTAAGAGTTTTGCTGATTACTTTGTTGATAAGAGCGTATGGTGTATCGGTGGCGATGGCTGGGCTTATGATATCGGTTACGGCGGTCTTGACCATGTAGTAGCTTCTGGAAAGAATATCAACATTCTTGTAATTGATACAGAAGTCTATTCAAATACAGGTGGTCAGTCTTCAAAATCAACACCAATCGGTGCTATTGCCAAATTCGCAAGTAATGGTAAGAGAACACCAAAGAAAAATCTTGGCTTTATGTGCATGAGCTATGGCAATGTATATGTAGCACAGATCGCTCTTGGTGCAAATCGTCAGCAGGCAATGAAAGCATTTGCAGAAGCTGAAGCCTACAACGGAACATCTATAATTATAGCCTATGCTCCATGTATTGCTCACGGTATCAATATGCAGAAGACTCAGGTCGAGCAGAAGAATGCTGTTGACAGTGGATATTGGCCACTTTATAGATACAATCCAGCATCAGACAAGCCATTGACTTGGGAAACTCCAGAGCCAAAATCAGAGTTCAACGCTTTTGTAAAAGGTGAAAACCGTTACAAACTCTTGATCAAGAAATATGGTGCTGAAACAGCTGAGAAGATTTTTGAAGAAGCAGAAAAAGATGTAATCCGCAGAATGAATGCTTTCAAAAATGTTCTTGAAATGCAAAAGTAAATTATGTTCCTAAATAAAATTTAGGATAAAATATATAAAAAATCCACATAGAATTTTGTTCTATGTGGATTTTTTTTTATTATGTTAATTATGGCAATTTTTACACACTCTGTAAATATAATTAAAATAACTTAAAATAATAAAAGGGATAAAATTAAATAATGGAAAAATAATAGAATTAAAATAAATATTACGAAAATAAGGAAAATTTTTATGAATTATTGGACTGAAAAAAGTATAGAATTGGCTAATCAGAGAAATTATTTGGATTTATTATATAAAATTTATCCTATGTCTCATAATTTGAGAAGAGAAATAACAGCTGAAGTTGAAGAAAAATTAGTTAAATATCATTCTGAACGGAAAAAGAAAAAATTGTTAAATCTGTTATTAGATCAGGAAGTTTTTCCTATTAAGGATTCATATATTGCTTATTTAAAAAGAGATAGAACAGCTATAGAACGCAATCCTAAGACTGTAAATAGAATAACAAGTATATTATACGAAATGGGAATTTCTGAAATAATAGAAAAAATTACTGTTCCTAAAGAGACAAATAGACAGATAGGTCCTCTTTTTAAGAAATGGATATCCGAAAAATACTTAGGTTGTGAGGTTACCAATAATATAGAAAAATTTTTGGCTAAAAATGATGATATTATATTTAATGCCTCTGATCAAATTATGAAAAATTTTGCTAATGAATATTTGGGATATAAAAGAGATAAAGGTGTAGATTTTATTGCTAAATTTAATTCAAAATATATTATGGGCGAAGCTAAATTTTTGACGGATTTTGGTGGTCATCAAAATGCACAATTTGACGATGCAATGTTTACATTGGAAACAGCTTTAGAGCCTATA
>JBGUKW010000277.1:0-3523 GCA_045114665.1 Candidatus Xenobia bacterium
TAAACCAGCTTTTCTTGTATATCCTGATCCTTCATTTTCTTTATCTATTATTTTTATTCGAGAATCTTTAGAAGCATATTCTTTTAATATTAAAAGCGAATTATCTGTTGAACCATCGTTTACACAAATAATTTCTATATCTTTTAATGTCTGATTAGCTACAGAATCAAGACATTCAGCAAGATATTTTTCAACATTATATACTGGAACTATCACTGATATTTTTGGATTACTCATTTTCTTTTTCTTCTAACAATTTCTCCATTATTTGTGGGTAATGATTTGTAATGCTTTCAAATTGAATATCATTCTTATTTTCACGCACATTAAAAGAACACAAAGTAAAATCATTATTAAGCCCAACTTCTCGTTCTGAATTTACATATATAAGATTTCTAAATGGTTCATCATCAACTACTTTTATTTTTTTATCATTCAAAACAGCCATTGCCCAAAACCATATATCATCAGCATTTGGAGCTAATTTCATAAAAAGTTCTTCATTATCTATATCTTTATAAAAACAATTTGGAGGATACAAAACTCCACCAGCTCCTGTAAAAAAATTATAAAAAGAAGATTTGTTTTCAGTTATACATTTCTTCCATTTATAATAAGGAGCAATCTTCATATTATCAATTCCAACTCTATGAGGTCTATGACAAACAACACAATCTTTATTATTTTTCCAACAATTATACAATTTATCAAGCCAATCTTGTGGGTAAAAAATATCATCATCTGCAGTTACTATCAAATTATTTGGATATTCATTTAAAACAGGAATCAATTTTTTATAACTTTTAATATCTTTAGTATATTTAATTATCAATCCATATTTTTTTAGATTTAACAAATTTTTAGGTAAATCTTGATCTTTATTTGGAAATTGTTCTTTGCCAAGCCACAATATAATCTTATTTGGCTTTAAACTCTGAATAAGAAGTGAATAAATACAATAATGAATATCATACATTCTATCAGGATATGATGTCAAAGAAACAATGATTTCAGGTTCTCTTTTTTCATTTGTTATACCAATTTCATTAGATTCCAAATATTTTTCTATTTTATTAGAGACTTTTTCCTTATTTATCCCATATTTAAAAGTAAATAACATATCATTTTTAAATCTCTCTAAATCCGCTGTTTTCTTTCCAAATTTAGTATCTAAATTAGAAGTTTTAACATCTAAATCATTTGTTCTCTTTCCAAATTTAGTATCTAAATTAGAAGTTTTAACATCTAAATCATTTGTTTTCTTTACAAATTTAACATCTAAATTATCTGTTTTAGCATCTAAATCAGATATTTTATTTTCCAAATATTTAATTTTGTCAAAACAAAAAGATAAAAATTCTCTCTTACCAAAAAGTTCATAATGAACTAAAGGGCAAATACCAGCCTCTATAATATCTGGTCTAAAAGAAAGATAATCATTTGTATTAAATAAAGGAGATAGATTTCTTCCCTCTTTCCAACCAAATTTTAAATAATGTAATATAGGATTTGCTTTAGCTTTTGCAACATCAGGATTTTCTTTCAAGTAATATTTACTATCAAAAAAATCTGATTTTAAAAGCAAAAGATAATTTCTTAAAAGTTTTATTATATTCATTTTTCTTCTTTTCCAAACTTTATATAGTGAACTAATGGGCAGATACTTACAACTCTAACATCTGGTCTTTTGTTTAGATATTCGTTGCCGTTAAATTCAGCTGAAGGATTTCTTCCCTCTTTCCAACCAAATTTTAAATAATGTTTGATTGGATCAACTTTTGCATTTTTTACATCTTCATTATTTGCTAAATAATATTCACTGTCAAACAAACCTGATTTTTTTACCAAATTATAATCACGAATATATCTGTAAAAATCAAAAGGAATTGAAAGTGGAGATGTAATCAATCTGCCAATCCTATATGACCAAGAATTTTGCAAGTGTTTTATCACTTGCTTTTGTTCTTGTACTTGTCTATTTTGTTCTTGTACTTGTCTATTTTGTTCTTGTATTTGTCTATTTTGTTCTTGTATTTGTCTATTCTGTTCTTGTATTTGTCTATTCTGTTCTTTAAATTGTTTTTTATTTATATAATCTCTAAATTGTTCAGGTGTAAATCTTTTTATTGCTTTAAATATAAAAAATAATCTTCTTGACATTTCTTTATATACAAGTCTATCAACCTCATAACTCGAAATATCAAATAATTTAATAGAATTTATAATATATTCAGCATTTTTTACATTTAAAAATGCACAATCAAATCTTGCATTTAACTTATTGAGAAAATATAATAACAACAGATTCAATATTTCATTTTTATTCTCAATACCTAAACTATTAACAAAATCAAATGCAACTTTAGTTGTCTTATATACATCAACAAAATTTTTGTCTGTTTTAAATTTTGTAGTTATAGAGTTATCTCTTATTTCATATACATAAAATGGCTCTCGTAAATAAGAAAATTTAGCTCTAAACAATGTTTGAAAATGAAAAGGAGTATCTTCATAAAATGTCTTTTTAGGAAAATACCAATCATCATAAGAGTCAAAAAATGACTTAGAATATAATCTTAAACAAGAAGAAGTATTTATACTATTGATATTTTCAATATCCTTATATGTAAAAATATTTTTATTAGGAAGATTAGAAATAAAATAATAACATTCCTTCAATGTAGAATTAAATGCAATATGATAAAAATCAAATCCGATAATATCTACATTCTTTTTTATAGCAAAATTGTATAATTTTTCAAAAGCTGTCAATTCGGAATAATAATCATCACTATCACAAAAAAGAATATACTCTCCAATTGCATTGTCAAGACCAACTTTTCTTGTATAGCCCAATCCTTCATTTTCTTTATCTATTATTTTTATACGAGAATCTTTGGAGGCATATTCATTCAATATTTGAAGTGAGTTATCTGTTGAACCATCATTTGCACAGATAATTTCTATATCTTTTAATGTCTGATTAACTATAGAATCAAGGCATCTATTTAAATATTTTTCTACATTATATACTGGTATTATTACTGATATTTTTGGCTTAGACATATTTTTATTATTAAAATCCTCAAAATTTAGTTAAATAATGCTTATATCATAATATTTTATTATATGATAAAAATAAAAACCTGTCAAAAAAAAACAATAAAACTTTAAATATAAAAAATAGCTATTTTTGATCTTTTCCAAATTTTATATAATGAACCAATGGGCAGATACCAGCAACTTTTACATCAGGTCTTTTATTTAGATATGCATTACTATTAAATTTTGCTGAAGGATTTCTACCTTCTTTCCAACCAAATTTTAGATAGTGCTTGATTGGATCGGCTTTTGCTTTTTTTACATCTTCATTTTGTAAAAGATAATATTCACTATCAAATAAATCAGATTTCTTTATCAAATTATAATCACTAATATATTTATACAATTCAAATGGAATTGAAAGAGGATAAGTAAAAAGACGACCTATGCGATATGACCAAGAATTTTGCAAGCGTTGTAT
>JBGUKW010000278.1:0-3640 GCA_045114665.1 Candidatus Xenobia bacterium
TTTTGGCATTGTTATTCATTAGAAAATATAGTTATTCCTGAAGGTTTAAAGAAAATAGAAGAATCCACTTTTCAAGGCTGTGCTTCATTAAAAAATATTATTATTCCTGAAAGTGTAACTAAAATAGAAGATAATGCTTTTTCTGAATGTTGTTCATTAAAAGACATAAAATTATCAAAAAATTTGAAAGAAATAGGTAATTGGGCTTTTGAGGAATGTATAGAATTAAAACAAATTATTATTCCTGATACTGTAAAAGAAATAGGTGAAAATCTTTTTTTAGATTGTACATCATTGGAAAATATTCAGTTACCCCAAAATCTAAAAAGAATAGAGGAAGGTACTTTTGAAAATTGCAAATCATTAAAATTTGTTGATGTTCCAAAAAGTGTAAAAGAAATTGGAATTGACGCATTTAAAAATTGCCCTGCAATAAAGAATATTAAATTTTCAGATGATATCAAATTTTGTTCAAGATTAAATGATGATGTTTTGAAAATTTTGGGATATGATGTAGATAGACGACCAGAAGATGAAGTATGGGTTGATGAAGACCCTGAAAGAGAAGATGGAATAGAAGCGAGAAGAATAACTTCAGGACATAAAGTAAAATACAAAAATAGCAAAGAATTAAAAATATACAAAAATGGTGAACAAATAAGAACTTTAGATATTCCTGAAAATTATATTTGTGACGGAATAAAATATACAATAACAGAAATTGAAGCTGGAATATTTGAAGATTTTAAAACTTTAGAAAGTGTAACTATTCCAAACACAGTAAAAAGTATTGGTTCAAGTGCTTTTAAAGGATGTTCATCTTTGAAAAGTATAATTTTGCCAAGCGAATTAAAATATATTTCTTGTTGGACTTTTTTAGATTGTACATCTTTAGAAAATGTAGTTATTCAAAATGGTGTAACTTCTATTGGTGAATTAGCTTTTAAGGGGTGTAAATCACTTACAAATGTAGTTCTTCCTGACAGTGTAACATTTATGGATAATGATGTTTTTGAATACTGTACATCTTTAAAACATGCAACACTTTCAAAAAATCTTAAAGAGCTTGGTCCAGGTGCTTTTGCATATTGTTATTCTTTGGAAAGCATAAGCCTTCCAGATTCTCTTGATAAAATTGTGGAATATGCTTTTCAAGGTTGTATTTCATTAAAGAAAGTAGATATTCCAAATAGTATTACTAAAATAGAGATTGGTGCTTTTATTGCTTGTCCTTTAACTGAAATTATACTTCCTGAAAGTTTAACAGAAATAGAAGAAAGTGCTTTTCAAGATTGTAGATTGCTAAATTTGACTGTTCCAGATTCTGTAAAAGTAATAGAAGAAAATGCTTTTCTTGATGTTAAAAATGTAAATTATAATAGCAATGTCGAAGACGATGTTTGGGGAGCGAGAGCTCTCAATGGTAACTCTCTTTTTTTCGAAAAAAAATTCAATTATAAAGATTTAAACCAATTGGGATATCAAATAAAAGAAGAGGAGAATAATATTCTTGTTTATAAAGATGGCAATATTGTTACTTCACTTGATATTCCTGAATTTTACAATTATAGAGGAAAAAAATACAAAGTAATTGCTATTAAGCAGAATGCTTTTAGTTATTGTAAAAGTTTGGAAAATATAAATATTCCAACTACAGTTAGAAAAATAGGAAAAGAAGCATTTAGTCATTGTACATCTATAAAAAATATTTTCCTTTCTAATTATATTGAAGAAATTGGAACAAATGCTTTTTATGATTGTACTTCTCTTGAAAGTATATGTATTTCAGGATATTTGAAAGAGTTCAGTAAAGGACTTTTTGAAAATTGTACATCATTAAAGAAAATAATTATTTACTATGGAGTAAAAAAAGTAGCAGAAAATGCTTTTTTAAATTGTGAATCGTTGGAAGAAGCTATTTTTGAAAAAAATAGTAGTCTTGGATATAGTATTGTTGAAATAGGCAATAGTGCTTTTCAAGGTTGTATATCTTTGAAAAAAATATATATTCCAGATACTGTTACGAAAATAGGTGAATCTGCTTTTTCTTCTTGTAAATCATTAGTAAATGTAAAATTATCTAAAAACATAAAGGTAATGAAAAATCACATTTTTTCTAATTGTGAATCATTGGAAAATATAGAAATTCCAAATGGTGTTACTAAGATTGAATATTCAGCTTTTGGTGATTGCTTTAAATTAAAAAATATAATAATTCCTGATAGTGTAAAAAAAATCGGTGATTGTGCATTTCAAAAATGTACATCATTGGAAAATATAGTTCTTCCTGATAGTGTAACTAAGATTGGTGAAGAAATTTTTGCTTGTTGTACTGCTTTAAAAAATGTAACTCTTTCGAAAAATCTCAAATCTATTTCAGGTACTTTTTATGGTTGTACGGCTCTAAATTCTCTTGATATTCCTAATAGCGTAAGAGAAATTGGAATTGGCACATTTTTTGATTGTCCTGTATTGTATAATTCAAAATTTCCAGATAATGTCAAATATTATGTTGAATTAAATGATGAAACACTTACACAGCTTGGATATACAGTAGAAAGAAATGATGAAGAAGGGAAAATTTATAAAAATGATGAACTCGTAACATTTCTTGATATTCCTTCAAGTTATATCTATAAGGGTATCAAACATATAATCAGAGCAATAGGATGGGATTGTTTTAAAAATTGTAAATCATTGATAAGTATAAATATTCCAGATACAGTAATTGCTTTGGGGGTTGATACATTTGCAGGTTGTACATCTTTGCAAAATGTAAATATTCCTTTGGGTGTGAAATATATTGGTGATGGTTGTTTCTTTAATTGTAAATCTCTAAAAAGTATTTCTATTCCAGATGGAGTTAAGTCTATTGGTGAAGTATCTTTTTATGGTTGTTCTTCATTGGAAAATATACTTCTTCCTGATAGTGTAACTTTTATTGATTTAGATGCTTTTGAATACTGTACTTCTTTAAAAAATGTAATTCTTTCGAAAAATCTCAAAGGAGTTGAAGCAGGAATTTTTTCAGATTGTACATCTTTAGAAAAAATAACTCTTCCAGATAGTTTTGATTATTTAGTTTCGTTTGCTTTTGAAAATTGTATAGCATTAAAAGAAGTAATTATTCCAGATACTGTAAAAGATATAGAAAAGTATGCCTTTTCAGGCTGTAAATCTCTAAATTTAACTGTTCCTGATTCTGTGAAAAAAATAGGCGAAAATGCTTTTCTCGATGTTCCAAATGTAAATTACAATGGATATGCAGAAGGCTCACCTTGGGGAGCAAAGTCGATGAATTAGCCCATTTTTTGACGAACTAAATAATATAGATACCTAATTTGATAAAAGCGATATATTGCTTTTTACGGGAAATGAAACTCTTATAATTCCTGATATACCTGAAGAAGAACTGGAAATAAAGCCTCCGTGGAGTGAATAATCGAGGGATTGACAAAAGAAAAAATATGTGTTAAAATATTAAAAAATAAATTGTAGGAGAGCTAATGAGGGAATATAAATATACCTATGGACAAAGAAAATATAAATATACCTATGGGCAAAGAAAATATAAATATACCTATGGCTCTGCTTTCAATAAATCAGAACAAGAAGAACAAGAAGAATCACTTTGGGAAAA
>JBGUKW010000279.1:0-12272 GCA_045114665.1 Candidatus Xenobia bacterium
AAGAGTTAATAGATGATTATAATAAAGAACTGAAAAAGATTTCAGAAACTTTGATTAAAATTCAAGAAAAACTTGATAAACCAAAACGAAAAAAGGTGGTGAGCGAATAATGGAAATAAAAGAGACAAACCTTCAATGGGTTGGCACCCTATACAAAAGAAGTACGACTAAGTATATTGTTATTCATCATACCGCCTCTACTTCAGACTTAACCATAAAAGATATAGAACGAATACATTTAAACGAAGATTACGCTGGAGTTGGTTATCATTTATACATAGATAAAAATGGTGTCATTTGGAAGGGAAGACCAATAGACATTATCGGCTCTCATGCGTTGCCAATTAATTCAATCTCTGTTTCGGTCTGTGTTAGTGGTAATTTTGAAGTAGAACAACCCAATCAAAAACAATTAATAGCTCTTAAAGAAGTTCTTAATTATTTTAAGACAACATACCCAAACGCAAAGATTATAACTCATAGCCAAGTAAAAGATACGGAAGAGTGCAAAGCTGAAGCAAAAAGAACAGGCAATCCTCTTAGCTATTATGCAACTGCCTGCTGTGGAAAAAACTTGGTTTCTCTTTTACCTTCATTGATAAAAAACGAGAAAGAAAAAATAAAACTATGGATTCAAAACAATAAAGCAAGAGCCGTTGTGAACGGCAAGTGGTATAGTTGCAAGTTGAATAAAGATGTAACTTTAGGAGAGTTGCATTTGATAGAGGAATAATAACAAGTTTGTAGAATATATATATTGCGAGGATAATGAATAGCAATATTCGAAAGAGAAGAGGGTCAGCTATTAAATAACAGTTGCCCCTCTTTTTTTGTGTTCTACATAGGCAGATGAGAACACCACAAATGTATTAAGTTTTATTTTACCTACAATAGTAGGCATTAGTCTGGTGGCTAAATAGTAGTTTATCTGCAGTTATAAACTACTATTTTTCACAAGCAGTAAAAGAACAAGAGGCATACAGAAACGTACGAATCTGTTAAGTTTGCTTTGTCAATTACTTAGCCACAATGTGAATACAGGTAACCGCTAACTACTCCTGCAGTAGTAGCTAAACAGTATTCTCACAAACGGAAGAAGCCTCAGGGAGATGTTTACGCCCTGTAAGTGTGCTGTACCTTTGCACCTGTTGAGAATCCTTTTTATTTTTGTCAAACTCTTTGTTTTGTAGCTTTAAATCATATATAAACATATCATCGATAGTAATTCTACGAGATGAAACTTTCGATTTTTTCAATGTCCCCAACTCCAAATTTATTTACATCATAAGCCAATGTCGGAATATCTATTCTAAAAGAACCTTCATCTTTGGCTTTTCTCACAGAATCAAATTCTTTTATAACAGACTTAATATACCACTCTTCATAACCACCCCATGTGTTGACTGCTTTGTCTATAACCTCTTGAAGTTCCTTGGTTGGAAAAGTAGGAATATAATATTCTCTGTTAATAAAGAAAACTTTATCATTGTTTATAGCAACCAAAGGTTGATATATGCGTTTTACTTCATCTATGTAAACTTCAAATCTATCTGAAGAAGAAATATAAATGTTTTCATAAAACGCTTCTTTTTCGTGTTTGTTGAAGTATAAACCTTGAATGAGCATAAGGAGATAAACTAATTTAGTTTTTGTTATGTAGAAATCTTTAGCACCACATTTGAACTCCTTACAATATGTTGAAAAAACTTTATTTACTTCATCATTGTATCTCTTTATAATATAAAGTGCTATATTACAACAAGTTTCCATTATCCAACTCCAAAATATGTTTTTAATATTTTTGCAAAAACAAAACCAATAAATTCTTTTAATGTCTTACAACCATATCCTTCTATAATATAGTAATAATCACAGTCATAATCTACACATGCTAAAACCCTTTCGAGGTCTCTTAAAAGTTGATAAACTTCGCTTGGATAATCTTCATTTACCATAATACTTTCTACACCTTTTTATAAAATTAACAAACTTATCTCTTACAAAATTAATAAACTCAATAGAATCTTTAACACCAAATTCTTTTAAATATTTCCAATAATATTCATCGAAATCATTATCATATTCAGAATTTAAAATATATGGTAAATAAAACTCTAAAAAATTTATTTCTATGTCAATTTGTTCATCAACTAAACCTTCATCATATCTACTTTTACGCATTGTACTCTTCATAATTCTTCTTAGCAAACTCGATAATGCTATTAGCTATAAACTCTGGTGATTGTTTGTAGAAGTTCTTATAGCACTTCACACCTAATTTGTCATAGTTATCGGCATAAACAGAACCTAACTGTTCCAAATAGTCAAGAGGTACACTGCTTTCCATACCTCTGCCCCTTTCGTCCATTCTTCTCTTACACTCTTTAGGTGGTATGTTTAGAACTATCGAAACATCAGGAAGTGGATTTTTGTAAATTTCAAAATGGTGTTTATAAGTATCAACTTCAAGAGGTGTCATATTCCCTTGTCTTCTTATAAGCTCTACAAAGATAAAGCGGTCTGTGTACATAGAACGCTCTATAAAAACTATTTCTCTGCTACTAAAATCAGCGTTCTTATACTGTCTAAAACGCTCTGAAAGAAACCATAGTTGAGTATTCAAAGCATATTTTGCAGGGTCTTTATAATATAAAGGGAGCCAAGGATTACCTTCGAAAGGTTCATAAAAAACTTTATAACTTTTTTTCTCAATCTCTTGTAAAACAGTAGTTTTACCACTTGCTATGTTGCCGTCGATACAAACTATAAATGCCATTCTTTAAATCCTCTTCTATTAGTTCTATTCAAATTTTTTCTTCTTCAAACATTAAAAAAACCTCGATATCGAAACTCCAAATACCTCGCAAATTCTTTTAATATAAGGAAGCCTTGGAAGTTGATTATCTTTAAACCAATGATAAACAGTAGTATGAGTGATATTTAATTTCTTTGCGAAGCCAAATATAGTTAATCCGTTTTCTTCTAAAATCTGTTGTAAGACTTTTAAAACTTTATCTTTCATTTTATCTTTTCTCCATTAAACGAACTATAGCCTCAAAAAGATTCTTTTCTACTTCTTCATACAATTCGTTACTCATTTTAACTGGATTATCTGTATAAAAATTTCTCAATATAAAAGTATTAAATATCTCTCCTTTTTCCCAAATGACTAACAATGCGTCTTTACTATCTTGAAATCTTCCTAAGACTTGAAAATCAAGGTTTTTCATTCGCTCACAAATTCTTTTAGATAGTTCAGAAGGTGTCATTAAAGCCTCCAAAATCTTTGTGGTTAGTTGTTGTAAGCAACGCCACATCACTCAAAACAACACACGTTATAAAAGGTGGTGAAACACACTTATATATATATTCGACAGGAGTTTTTTAAAATCATGCAAAATATAAAAAAAAACTGCAAGATTTTTTAGTCTTGCAGGAGAAAGGAATAAAAAATGCGATTGAAAAAAGAAGGTAATCCCTATTATTTTCATTCGACAAATACACAAAATGACCTTCAAAAAACTCAGTAAAAAGTCAGCATAAAAAAGGGATATTAAGGGTTTTTAAGTTCGTTATTTCCCTTTTAAATTTTGGACATGCTACCTATTAGCCACTATATAGGAGTATAAATATTAAAGTTTTACAATTTTACACAAATTGATGAATTTGCTTTTGCTAATTGTTCATCATTAACAAATGTAACTATACCAGATAGTGTTACACAAATTGGTTACAATGCTTTTTTAGATATTCAACATATTGAATATCACGGACTGGCAACTGGAGCTCCGTGGGGGGCCAAGTCGATGAATTAAGATTAATTAAAATCTTTGGAAAAGATCTCGCAAATATCGAGGTCTTTTTTTTTAGTTTTTTTAGTACAATTTGCATGAAATTACTGCAGAAAAATGAATATCGTTCGCCGAATTACACCGCACAAAATTGGCTAATTGTCACTTTACTAACAGATCCTAAAAACAAACTATTATAAAGACTCTTATAATAAAGTTTGTATTTTTGCAAAACATTGTTGTTTTTTATATAGTATAAAGATGTGATTTTTTACTTGTCTTTTTATATTTTTAGTATCTTTAAAAGATATTTTATGAATTGTTATTTAATTATAAAGAAGCTGAAGACCTTGTTAATTTGTTAAAAGATGACGAGGTTTTTAAGAAGGAATATTTAGACGAGGCTTCAGAGGTCATTTACAGTCTTATCTTGATTTTTATAAAGATAAAGAAGAAAAATCTTTTGATTTATCTTCTTTAGTCGCTCAAATACACTTTGGCGAACCACTAAATGAAAAACAAATAAATATAATAACCAAAAATACTAAACAAATTGTAAAGTCAATAGTAGGGAATTAACTAATTTGACTGAAGAACAGGAAGTTACTTTTGAAAAAAAATTGAAAGATTTAATTACAAATATTGCAAAAATTTTGGCAAAAAAATATTTTCCCAAGAAATTAAAACTTGATTATGTATGATCTCGACAATGCTCTTGATTTCTTGAAAAATAATGATGAATTATTTGAGAGACTCGATAATAAAGATGAGATAAACAAGAGATTTGCAAAATTTTTGGGTAAATATAGTAGTATTATTTTGAAAGTTCTTAACGATGTACGCAGAGAGTTAGGAAGTACAAAGATAGAGACTTATAATTGGGTAAAAGAAAATCCAATCGCTAAGAAGTTAAAATCTATTGCTGAGAGCAAGTATAAATCCTGTAGAGATTTTCTTCTATTTTTTTTTTAGCTTGTTCTTTTTTTGCTATGAAGTGTACAATAATAAAAGACACTATTATTAAAAAAATAAAAGTTAATAATTCCATCTTTGATCCTATTTTTTTTTGAAAATTTTTTTATACTATATATTTTTCTATTTAGGATTTTATCCCCTTTATAATTCTTCTTTTTGTTTATTATTTTTAGTGAAAAAAAAAACGATAGAAAATGAGGATTTTTTGAATTTTAGTAGAAAATAATACAAAAAATAAGACATAAGGTGGAGAGGAAATAAAAATGGCGAATGTTGAAAAATTTGAGATACAGACAAATGCAAGAAATCAGATGATTGATATAACAAAATATGTTGAAATGGCTGTTAAAAAAAGTGGTGTAAAAAATGGAATTTGTGTAATACATATTCCTCATACTACTGCAGGTGTTACAATAAATGAAAATGCCGATCCTGATGTTTGTGATGACATCATTTTTCATCTAAATACATTGATTCCAAATTTGAAAACTTTCAAGCATTTTGAAAGAAATTCAGATTCACATTTAAAAAGTTCTATTATTGGCTGTTCTCAGACGGTCATTATAGAAAATGGTGAACTTCTTTTAGGAAGATGGCAAGGTATTTATTTTTGCGAATTTGATGGAGAGAGACATAGAAAATTTTTTGTAAAAATAATTGAAGGATAGAAAAGAGGAGCATTTAGGCTCTTTCTACGAAGGAGTAAAATATATGTATGGTGCTATTTTAGGAGATATTGTTGGCTGTCCTTATGAATTTACAGTAAGCCCCAAGATGAAAAATTTTCCTCTATTTATTAGAGAATCAAAATTTACAGATGATACTGTGATGACAATAGCCATTGCAGATGCTCTTATAAATAATGATGTTTGTAGTGAAAACACTATAAAAAATGCAGTTATTGATTGTATGCACAAATGGGGACATAAATATCCAAATGAGAGTTACGGTGGAAGATTTAGTGATTGGCTGTTTAATAAAAAGAGAGTTCCTTATTGGAGTTTTGGAAATGGTTCTGCAATGAGAGTTTCAAGCGTTGGTTGGCTTTATGATACAATAAAAAGGACAAGAGAAGTTGCAAAATTTACAAGTGCAGTTACTCACGATCATTCTGAAGGAATAAAAGGTGCTGAATCTGTTGCAAGTGTCATTTTCTTAGCGAGGAATAAGACCTCTAAGGAAGATATAAAAAAGTATGTGGAAAGTAATTTTTATTATGATCTTTCTCGGACTTGTGATGAAATCAGACCCAATTATAGGTTTGATGAAACTTGCCAAGGAACAGTTCCAGAGGCTATAACTGCTTTTCTTGAAGGTCAAGATTTTGAAGATGTGATACGAACTGCAGTTACCCTTGGTGGTGATTGTGATACCTTAACTTGCATTGCAGGCAGTATGGCAGAGGCTTTTTATGGAGTTCCTGAAAATTTAAAAGAAGAATGTAGAAAAAGGCTAACTCCTGAGATATTGGAAGTTATTGATAAATTTGATGAAATAAGAGAGAGAAACAAAATATAAGTTTAAATAAAAAATGGCTTGTAAAGTATTTTTTAGTTACAAGCCATTTTTTATTTATTATCGTTCAAGTCCTTTTAATGATTTGCCGTTTTTACTATGGGATTTTATTTCTCCCTGCTTTGAAATCTTTAAATATTGTACTCCATATTTTGAATTATTGCAATATTTCCACGAGGAGAAAAGGAAAAATATTGTGAAAATTTTTAATCTAAAGTCTATTTGAAAATGCAAGGGAATGTAAAAATTTTAGAGAAATAAAAAATTAGATGAAATAGAAAGCTAAAAATGCTTATAATAGACTGCGAATAAAACAACAAGTGAAGTAAAATATTAAGTCTAAAATATGTTACTGAGAGGCAATAAATGAAAAAATTAAACATTTTTATTTTTATATCTATTTTTGTTATCTCCTTTTTTATGTTAAATGCAATTTCTTATGCAGGTATATCGAATAACAAATTTTTTATCGGTGGCATAAAACTTGGTTATAATCTAAATCAGGTAAAAAAAATGTATGGAGAGCCAAAAAAAATCGAAACAAAAATTAAAAATAGTATTCACGACGGAAGCAAATATGAATCAAAGATTGTTTATTACGGAACTTCTTTTAAAATTTATCTTATGAATGGGTATGTTATATCTGTAATATCATCAGGTAAAAACGGAATAAAAACTTATGATGGCATAAAAGTTGGCGATCCTGAAATAAGATTAGCAGATATATATGGTCAACCAAACCAATCTGTTTCAGATAATGGAAAACAAATGTACATCTATGATGCTGAAGGTGAAAATTCATCACAATTTATATTTGAAATCAAAAATGGCAAAATAAGTGAAATGATACTTACAACTTCTGATTAAGAGAAATTCCAATTTTTTTTTTAAAATATGAAAATATGAGTGAAATAATTTGTCCTAAATGTAGTTTAGAAAATGTAAAAGATATTTTTCAACTTTATCTTCAAACGAAGTGAAAGTAATATTAATTGCATTAATTACAAGGCAATTAATACTATTTTATAATCAAATAGCCGTGTACAGCATATATTGGATAGTTTATAACAAATTTTTATTTAATTTACTGTAAAGCACCGTAATGCCCCTAAATTTTTATTTATGGGGATATAAGGTGCATTAAAATACTTGGACAAAACAAAGGATAAATCTTTAATCAATAATTATTCCATTTGTATCCAAAAAATATCTCGCTAAATAATTGAAGTTCCATTCATTGAAAGGAATATAATTAAAATGGAATTTTCTAAAAAAGTCACATTAAATGATAAAATTCTTCAACTATTAGGATATGAAAAAATAAAAATATCTTATTTTGATGAACCCAAAAAAGAAAAAAAATATTTCTTTAATTTACAAAAAAATAATCAAGATATTACATTTATTGATATTCCTGAAAAATATGATTATGAGGGAGAAAGTTATACTATAACAAAAATAGGTAACAGTGCTTTTTGGGAATGTAGAAATATAAAAAATATCAATCTACCGAATAGTATTGTAGAGATAGAAAAAAAAGCATTTTCAGGTTGTGAATCACTTGAAAATATAAATATTCCAGATAGTGTTAAGTATATAGGTGAATATGCTTTTAGTTTTTGTAAATCATTAAAAAGTATAAATATTTCAAATAATATTACAAAAATAACAACAGGCTCTTTTAGAAATTGTTCATCATTAACAAGTATAACAATACCTGATAATGTAACAGAAATTGATAATAATGCTTTTAATGGTTGCTCTTCATTAACAAATATAAATCTACCTAATAGTATTAGACAAGTAGGAAATGGTGCTTTTTGGGATTGCTCATCATTAACAAATATAGCTATACCTAATAGTGTTATACAAATAGGTGATAATGCTTTCACAAATTGTTATTCTTTAGCAAGTATAGAAATACCTAATAATGTAACAAAAATTGGAATGTTTATTTTTAGTTGTTGTAAATCATTAAAAAATATAAAGATATCTAATAGGGTAACACAAATTTTAGATGGTGCTTTTAGTAATTGCTCATCCTTAACAAGCGTAACTATACCTGATAGCGTAACAAAAATTGGAAGCAAAGCTTTTAGTAATTGTTCTTTATTAAAAAATGTAGAGATACCAAATAGCGTAACACAAATAGGAAATGGAACGTTTAGCCATTGTAAATCATTAAAAAGTCTAAATATCCCTGATAGTGTAACATTTATCAATGATAACCTTTTTAATTATTGTTCTTCATTGGAAAATATAGAGATACCAAACAGTATTATTGGAATTGGAAACTTTGTTTTTAGCAATTGTTCTTCATTAAAAAATACAGAGATACCAAATAGTGTAATACAAATAGGCAATGGAACTTTTAGTCATTGTAAATCATTAAAAAATATAAGTATCCCTAATAGTTTAACATTTATCAATGATAACCTTTTTAATGCTTGTTCTTCATTAGAAAAGATAGAGATACCAAACAGTGTTATTGGAATTGGAAAGTTTGCTTTTAGTGATTCTTCTTCATTAATTAGTGTAACTCTACCTAATAGTGTAACAGAAATAAATGATAATGCTTTCACAAATTGTTCTTCTTTATCAAATATAAATATACCTGATAATGTAACAGAAATTGGAATTTTTGCTTTTAGTGACTGTTCTTCATTAACAAATATAGAAATACCTGATAGTGTTCAAAAAATTGGTAAAGGTGCTTTTAATAATTGTTCTTCTTTAACAAGGGTAACCATATCTAACAGCGTTACAAAGATTGATTATGCTACTTTTAGTGGTTGTTCTTCATTAACAAATATAAAAATACCTAATAGCGTAACAAGAATTGGTAAAGGTGCTTTTTCAGGTTGTTTTTCATTAACAAGTATCGAAATACCTGATAGTGTAACAGAAATAAGTAATAATGCTTTCACAAATTGTTCTTCATTAACAAATGTAATTGTACCAGTTACACTTGATGAAAATGTACTTACACAATTGGGATATGATGTTAAGTATGAGAATAAAGGACTAAATGCTCAAAAAACTTATTTAAAGATAAACGAACAAGATGTAATTTCTCTTAATATACCAGCAACATATAGTTATTGCGGTAATAATTATAAGATTATAAAAATAGGTGAAGGAACTTTCAGTGGATGTTCTTCATTAATAAATTTAGAAATACCTAATAATGTAATAAAAATAGGAAATGGTGCTTTTAGTAATTGCAATTCATTAACAAGTGTAACAATACCTAATAGCGTAACAGAAATTGGTAATAAAGCTTTTAAAAATTGTTTTTCATTAACAAATGTAACAATACCTAATAGCGTAACAAAAATTGGCAAAGGTGCTTTTTTAGGCTGTCCTGCATTTGCTAATGTAAGATATCAAAGTGTATTAGATAAATTGGAAAAAGATTTAGTAGTAGTTTTAAATGTTTTAGATAAAGAAGATAAGAACATAAACAATAGTGTACAAAGTTATGGAGATAAATCAGCTTTTGAAGAAGTTTCACATATTGAGTCTTGTCAAAAAATAGATGAATTACATTTGGGTTTAAAAATAAATTCAAGTGAATATATAGAAGTTACACTTGATGAAAATGTACTTATACAGCTTGGCTATGATGTTAAATATGAAAATAAAGGACAAAATAATCAAAAAACTTATTTAAAGATAAATGACCAAGATGTAATTTCTCTTGTTATACCAGCAACATATAGTTATTGTGGCAATAATTACATGATTACAAAAATAGGTGATAGGGTTTTTAGTGGTTGTTCTTCATTAACAAGTGTAACCATACCCAATAATGTAATTGAAATAGGAGATTGTGTATTTACTAATTGTTCTTTATTAAGAAGTATAACAATACCGAGCAGTATTAGACAAATTAATAAAAGTGCTTTTTATGGTTGTCAATCTTTGACAAATGTAAATATAACAAAATTACATAAATCTAAAATTAGAATTTACCAATTGGCTAAACGACTTTCAATTTCCCTTAAAGAAGTAATGGGTATTTTAAAAGATTTAGGTGAACAGGTTCGTTCTCATCAGAGTGCAATTAGTGATTCAGTAGCGAATAAAATAATTTCTTCAATTATAAAAAAATGGTGTAATGAAATATAAGTGAAACGGATTTTATCAAAATGAAGAAGTTCGCAGTTCTTTAACAGATATGATAAATTGTATTATAAAGGATATTGTAAAATGACTATTACCGATGCAGTTAAAAAGATAATAGAATTAAAAGGCTTGGATATATTCAAGAATTTAAAGCAATTTTGGGCATTTCTTGATGATTTAGCTCCAGAGTGTCAAAAAGAGCGGAAAATCATCAAGAATAATTTCGATGAAAATATTTTGGGATTGTTTGTTGATGAATCAAAAAGACCTAATCAGCGTTTGCGTTGGGTTCAGATAAAACTGATGATGTCGGACTTGCCAAGGATTGGGCAGATTTTATTATTGAATCTTTTGGGCTTGCTCTTGGTTGGGAAAATGAACTGCAAGATTTAAAAGTAAATGCTCCAATTTTGAACAATGCACCAAAAGCAAATTCTCAACAAGAATCAGTAAATCCAAATGTTCAAGATGTTACTCTGAATGATGATGTGCTTAAACAATGGGGATTTACTGATAAAAATTTAATTCCTACTGTTCTTAATATTCCATCAACATATAAAACTTTATTTGGTATCACATACAGAATAATTAAAATTGGGAATGAAGTTTTTAAAGATTGTGATAAATTACAAAGTGTTACAATACCAGATACAGTTAAGGAAATAGGGGATAGTGCCTTCGAAAATTGGCAAGGTTTTAGAGAAAATAAATATTCCTGATTCTGTTAATAAAATCGGAAAGAGATCTTTTGTTAACTGTAAATCATTAAATAGTATCAATCTTCCGAATGATATTACAGAAATTGGAGATGGTGCATTTTGTGGCTGTGAATCTTTGATTACTGCAGTTATTCCAAATAAAGTTACAAAAATAGCAGAAGGATTGTTTGGTAATTGTAAATCTCTTGTAAGTATAACCATTCCAAATGGTGTAACTGAAATTGGAGATTTAGCATTTGCAGGCTGTGATGCTCTTAACAGTGTTATTATTCCCAAAACAGTAACAAAAATAGGAAGCAAGGCATTTGCAAATTGTAAATTTATTGATAGCATTATAATTCCAAATACTGTTACAGATATAGGTGCAGAAGCTTTCGGCGGTTGTGAAAAATTGCAACAATTTACATTACCGACAAGATTTACTGTCTTTAAAGATGATGTAAAGAAAAAAGTAGAGTATGATTTAACAATAAAAGGACAAGAACAAAAAAAGAATTATATAGAAGTTACTCTTAATGAAAGTGTTCTTAACAATTAGGTTAAATATAAATATAATCAGTGGATTGCTTATGAATTAGTTTATTGTAAGCAAAATGGACAACCTATAACTTCATTAATTATTCCAACTTTTTACAGTTATAAGGGTAAATATTATAAAATAACAAAAATTGGTCATAATGTTTTTTGTAAATGTCCATCTTTAATAAGTATAACGCTACCAAATAGTATTACAGAAATTGATAATGATGCTTTTTGTAATTGTTCATCATTAACAAATATAACGATACCTGATAATGTAAAAAAAATAGGTTATTGTGTTTTTATGGGATGTTCTTTATTAACTATTTCAATTTCTAAAAAATGTTCTACAGGTCATACCGTTTTTGATGGTTGTAAAAAAGTGATAAGAAGAGATTAATATACATTACCTATATTTACTGGGCATTTCAACATTATTATAACAGATTCACTTTAGAGACTTTAAGTAATAGTTTATTTTGTAATATTTTATAACGATGGTAAAAATAGATATGCTTGAAACAAATAATACAAAGCAAGTTCAACAAGAATATATTGAAGTTACTCTTGATGAAAATGTACTTAAAGAACTTGGTTATAAGCTAACATATAAAGCTAAAGGTAG
>JBGUKW010000280.1:0-4385 GCA_045114665.1 Candidatus Xenobia bacterium
TAATGCATTTATCTATTATTTTTTACGGTCGTGACAAGTTGCCGTCAGAAATATTTCTGGAATCTATTATTTTAGAGAATTTGTCAACCTAAATAAATCGGAGGTGGGATCTCCACAAAAAATATTAAAATTTTATAAGGAAGGGGTGGCGTGCCATGAAAGCTATGGGTTGTCATATTATTGCTGAAATGTCTCATTGCAATGAGGATATTCTCAGTGATCTTTCAAAAATAAAGGACATCATGGTAAAGGCTGCCTTGGAAGCCAAGGCTATAATTAAAGAGACCGCTTTTCACAGATTTATGCCACAAGGAGTAAGCGGTGTTGTTGTAATTGCTGAATCACATCTATCTATACATACTTGGCCTGAATTAGGCTATGCAGCTGTTGATGTCTATACATGTGGTGAAAAAACAAAACCTAATAAAGCATGTGAATATCTTGCAAAGTATTTAGGTGCAAAAGATGTATCTATAACAGAGATTAAAAGGGGATTACCAAATAGTAGCAATTCCTTCACTCACATAATATCGAGAAGTAATGTTTCTGGAGGTGATCAAATTGTCCAAAGTGCGTAATTGGTGGTGGTTTATAGATAGAATAGGGGACTATGAAGCCCACATGCATGCTATTACAAGGACAGTTCACCATGAAAATACAGAATTTCAAGAAGTTGGAATAGTTGATAGTGCAACTTATGGAAAGATTCTTGTTCTTGATGGTGACATGCAATCATCTCAGAAAGATGAATTTATATATCATGAATCTTTAGTGCAGCCTGCTATGATGTCTCATCCAAATCCTGAAAAGGTTTTGATTTTGGGCGGTGGTGAAGGTGCTACATTGAGAGAAGCACTTCGTTCAAAAACCGTCAAAAAAGTAGTAATGGTTGATATAGATAAGAGACTTGTAGAAATCTGTAAAGAATTTCTACCTGAATATTCTTGCGGTGCTTTTGAAGACCCAAGAGCTGAAGTTGTTATAACAGATGCACTGCATTGGCTTGAAAATTCAAATGAAAAATTTGATGTTATTATTGGGGATTTGACTGATCCATGGCCACAAGCACCTTCACATGGTATTTATTCTATTCCATTTTTTAATCTTATAACAGAAAGATTAAATGAGGGTGGTTTGTTTGTAACCCAATCTTCAAGAATAACTTTTGCAGATATGTATCTTCATAATATATTATTTGAAACCATGTCAAAAGTTTTTCCTATTTTGAGAACAGAACTTGTTTATATTCCAGGTTTTGATATGCCTTGGTCTCACACAATAGCTTCTTATACTACAGATCCATTGAAAATTTCAAAAGAAGAAATTGATTCAAGAATAGCTGAAAGAATTGGCGATTGTTTAAAATTCTATGATGGAGAAATGCACCATAGTATTTTTGCACTTCCTAAATATATAAGAGAGAAAAGAAAACAATTTCTTGAATCACCTGATAAAAGAGAAGAAAAGGAATCTGTTTTTATAATATAATATATTTTTAATAGTAAATAATGGGAGCTGTTGGCGGAATTTAAAGTCTGCTTCAGTTCCCATTTTTAATTTTTAGACTAAATTTTTAAAAATCGGAAATTAAACAAATATGTCTGATGTTGATTTTTTACAATATCTACAAACTATTACCGTTTTAGATATTATAGATATTTTAGTTGTTTCTGCAATCATTTATAGTGTCCTTGTTTTGATAAAGGGAACTAGAGGAATGGAGATTGCAAAGGGACTTTTATTTTTAGTATCAGTTCTTATTATATGTCGTTTTTTTAATTTGAGAACAGTTAGATGGCTTGTTCAAACGGCTTTATATGGTATTGTTGTTGCTCTTCCTATTGTCTTTCAACCAGAGCTTAGAAGAATGTTGGTAAGTATTGGTTCAGGAAGTGGTTTCACAAATGCTTTAAAAAGGCTTACTGAAATGACAAATCATATACAGTCTGTAGATGGTTTGATGTGGGCTATTGAACAATTATGTGAGACGAAAACTGGAGCTTTAATTGTTATAGAAAGGCAGACAGGTCTTGATGACTATTGCGAAACAGGTACCATTTTAAATGCTGATATTTCTGCAAAATTGTTATACAGTATTTTTAATACAAAAGCTCCACTTCATGATGGAGCGGTTATAATAAGAAATTTTAGAATACTTGCTGCAAGTTGTTATTTACCTCTTTCTGAGAATGTTATAAATAAAAGTGGTACTGGTAAAAAGGGATATGGGACAAGACATAGAGCTGCTATAGGACTTTCAGAACAGACAGATGCTGTTATTATTGTAGTATCTGAAGAAAGAGGAGTTGCTTCTGTAGCCTATAATGGAAAAATTGCTGTTGCAAGTTTAGAAACAATAAGGCGACTTCTTCAAAATTTATGGCAAAATCCAAGGTATTCACTTATACTTGATACTGATTTATCGGAGGAATTGTATGGACATTCAGAGCCTGTTAAAACAAAATCTAGGGTTAAAGATATTTAGTATTTTTATAAGTATTGCACTTTGGGCATCTATTAAATATACTTCTCCAGCAACGCTATATAATTATTACCAGACAAGTTTATATGTTCCAGTAAAATATGTAAATGCTCCTAAAGGATTAGTTCCTGTCCATACAGATGAACAAGTTTTGATAGAATTAAAGGGAGAACCTGCAAAGATTGCCTCTATTTCTTCCACAGATTTTAGAGCAGTTGTTGATATGTCAGGTTGTAAAAAGGGGAGTAACATGGTAGATGTTACATTAAAATTTCCCTCAGAGGTTACAATTACAAATGTACAACCTTCAAAAATAAATTTTGAGCTTGAAGAATATAGTTCTGTTCAAATGCCTATTTCTTTAAGGACAACTGGAGTTCCGTCATCAGGTTATAAATTGGCTTCTTCTAAAGTCTTTCCTGATGAAGTTACTATTTCAGGTCCAGTATCTTCAACAAATAAAGTAAAGAAAATTTTGGCAGATGTTGATATTTCAGGAATAAATACATCAACAAAATTTTTTATTCCATTAAAGGCATTTGATTCTCTCGGAAACGCTTTAGATGATGTACATTTATTGCCAGCAAATGTCTCTGTTGTATGTCATGTTGACAGAGGATTTAGAGTTCAGTCAGTAAGTGTTATACCCTCTTTTAAAGGTGATATACCAAATGATATTGATGTTAAATCTATTGATATAGAACCTGATATTGTTTCTTTAAAAATACCAGATGGTGTTAATTTTAAATCAAATATTGTAAGGACTAGAGTTATAGATTTAGGCAATCTTAAAAAGAATTTAGAACAGAATGTTAGATTAGAATTGCCAGAGGGAGTTTCAGCAGTTGACTCTAATATAGTAAAAGTCAATATAATTGTCAAGAAGAAAGGGACTAAAAAATAATGGGAAAGTTTTTTGGAACAGACGGTATAAGAGGAGTTGCAAATAAAAAATTGACATCTGAACTTGCTCTTTCTGTTGGAAGAGCTTGTGCTATTGTTTTTGGTAAAGGTAGTAAGGTTTTTATTGGTCGTGATACTCGAATTTCAGGTTCAATGTTAGAACAGGCTTTTGTATCAGGAGCAACTTCTATGGGGATGAATGTCATTGTTGGGGGAGTTTTGCCTACACCAGCTGTTGCACTTATGACAAGAACTTTAAAATGTGATATAGGGGTTGTTATTTCTGCATCTCACAATGGAATAAATGACAATGGGATAAAGATTTTTTCATCAGAAGGATTTAAGCTTTCAGATGAACTTGAAGCAAAAATTGAAGAATTGATGGAACAGAAATTTGACGATCTTCCAATAGGTACTGGCATAGGTACTGTACAGTATGATTTTGAAGCAGGAGATATTTATATAAAACATATTCTCGATTCTGTAAAGACAGATTTATCTGGTCTAAAAATTGCCATTGATTGTGCTTGTGGAGCTTCTTATGCACTTGCAGGAAAATTATTTAAAAAAGCAGGGGCAGATGTTGTTGTAATAAATAACGAATGTGATGGTTCTCGTATAAATGTTTCCTGTGGATCAACGAATCTTTCCAAAGTTTCTGACTTGACAGTTAAAGAAAATTGTAATTTTGGTGTTGCCTATGATGGGGATGCCGATAGAGTTTTATTTGTTGATGAGAATGGAACCCCTGTTGATGGAGATCAAATTATGGGAATGATTGCACTTGATCTCAAATCAAGAAATGAATTGAACAACAACATACTTGTCTCAACAGTTATGAGCAATATGGGATTTGAGCTTGCAATGAAGGAAAAAGATGTCGAGTTTTTGAGAACTGCTGTTGGTGATAGATATGTTTCTTTGGAGATGAGGAAAAGAAATGCTTCTATCGGTGGAGAGCAATCAGGACATATTATTTTAAGTAAATATAATACAACAG
>JBGUKW010000281.1:0-4491 GCA_045114665.1 Candidatus Xenobia bacterium
AAAGAGTGTTTGAGTTTAAAACGGTAAGCTTCTTGCCATTGATTCAGATATTATATTTGATTCAGGAGCTTATTCAATGGCTTCTCCAGTTGTTCTTGCAAGAGGAACTATCGCAGGAGCAGGTGCTTATAATTGTGAAAACATAAAAATAAGAGGTCGTGCTGTTGCTACAAATTTGATTCCAACATCTGCATTTAGAGGTTTTGGAGCTCCACAGGCATTTTTTGCTATGGAAAGACATATTACAAGACATGCAGAAAAGTTTGGATTTGATCCTGCTGAATTTAAGCGTAAAAATCTTTTAAAAACAGGAGATGTAACAGCTACTGGTCAGCATTTGGTAGATCCTGTTGCTCTTGATAAATGTATAAATGCTTTGTTTGAAAAATTTGACTATCCAAACTTATATAAAGAATATTCAAAACAGCCTGTAAATACCAAAAAACGTCGTGGAGTTGGTTTTTCTGCAGTGTTTCACGGGGCAGGTTTTACAGGTAGAGGAGAAGATTATATAAAAGCAAAAGCTGGAGTTAGGATTCGTGAAGATGGAAAAGTTGAACTTCTCTGTTCTACAACTGAAATGGGACAGGGAATGAGGACTATTCTTCCACAGATTGTAGCAGAGACAATGCATATTCCATTTGAACAGATAAAAGTTGCCACGACAGATACAAAAGATGTCCCAGATAGTGGTCCAACAGTCGCTTCAAGAACTACAATGATCGTTGGAAAAGTTTTGCATGAGGCTTCCAAAATTGCATTAGATACGATAATTGAAACCATTTCAAAAGAGTATAATTATCCAAAAGAAGAAATAAATTGTGTTGACGGAATTTTTTATTTCAATGATGAAAAAATCTGTGAGATGAAAGTCATCAATGCACTTTTAAAGAAACATTCGATTGACACGAGTTTTTATTCTCGTTATTCGACCCCTCCAAGTATTAATTGGAATGAAAAGACTTTCCACGGTGATGCTTATTCAGGTTATGCTTGGGCTGCCACAGGCTGTGAAGTTGAAGTCGATCTCGAAACTTATGAGATAACAGTTTTGAGACTTATTACTGCTTGCGATATTGGAAAAGCCATAAATCCAATACTTGTTGAAGGGCAAATTGAAGGTGGAGCTGTTCAGGCTTTGGGATATGCTCTAACTGAAGATATAATAATGAAAGATGGCAAAATTCTAAATAATAGATTTGCGAATTATATAATTCCTACTACAGGAGATGTTCCTATGGTTGAAGCCATCGTTATTGAAGAGCCATTTTGGAATGGACCATTTGGTGCAAAAGGACTTGGTGAAATGCCTTGTGTATTTGTCGCTCCTTGTGTTGCTGATGCTGTCAGTATGGCAACTAATATTGATGTTTGTGAGATTCCAATTACTCCTGAAAAATTGTTCTCTTTTAGCAGAAAGGGGGAAAATAATGAAGATAAATTTTAATATCAATGGAATAGTAAAAGAATTGGATGTTCCTCCTCAGAAACCGATGTGTGATGTTTTAAGAGAGGATTTTGGATTGACAGGAACAAAAATTGGTTGTCGAGAAGGTGAATGTGGGGCTTGCACCATAATTATGGATGGAAAAACAGTAAATTCTTGTCTTGTTCCTGCAGTTTCTGCTGATGGAAGAGAAATTTTGACTATTGAAGGAATACAGAAATTTCCAGAAACAGAGATTATAAATGACAATTTCAAAAAAGTTGGTGCTGTTCAATGTGGTTATTGTATCCCTGGAATGGTTATGTCTTCCTATGCTCTTTTGAAAGAAAATAAAAATCCAACCGAAGATGAAATTAGACAAGGATTGTCTGGTAATCTCTGCAGATGTACTGGCTATAAACGCATTGTTATGGCTGTAGAAGGCTCAGCTCGTGATTTAAATAATATTGAAGGAGAAAATTAATTATGAAAAATATGAATGGATTTCTCCCTTTAACTTTAGAAGAAGCTCTTTTGATCTTAAAACACTCAGATAAAAATGGAAGAAGAGTAAGAGTAGTTGCTGGTGGAACAGATGTAATGGCAAGAGGAAATGGAAATCAATCATTTTTCCTTGATTATGTTTTGGATATTTCTGCATTAAAAGAAATTAAAGAGATAAAAACTTCTGAAGATAGAATAATAATTGGGGCAGGTTGTACACATGCTCAAATTGCTAAAAGTATACTTTTAAAAAATCACGCTTCTATACTTACAAAGGCATCTTCTGTCATAGGTTCTCCACAGATTCGAAATAGAGGAACAATAGGTGGAAATATCTGTAATGCAAGTCCAGTAGGTGATATATTGCCTTCTTTGTATGTATTAAATGCTGTTTTGACATTGGCTTCTGCATCTGGAAAAAGAGAAGTACCTATAAAAGAGTTTATAAAAGCACCTGGGAGAACAGTAATTCAGCCAGATGAACTTCTAACAGAAATTTCAGTAGATATGCTTGGTGAAAATGAATTTACAGATTATAGAAGAAGTGCAACAAGAAAAGCACTTGCTATAAGTAAATCATCTGTTGCTTTTAGAGGCATCAAGAAAGAGAGAGTTTTAGTTGGGGTAAAAATTGCTCTTGGAAGTGTTGGGCCAACAATAGTTTTGGCACATAATTGTGAAAAACTCATAGAAGGAAAAAAGATTGATGAAAAGTTATTATCACAAATTCCTTCTGCTGTACAGGCTGATTGTAAGCCTATAGATGATCTTCGTTCTACAAAAGAATATAGATCGCATGTTATTGGTGTTTTTCTTGCTGAAATTCTTAGAAGTTGTTAAAGAAAATAAAAATTGTGCAAAAACTTCCAATAGGCATTCAACATTTTTTGAAAATATTCGTTTAAATAATTATCTTTATGTTGACAAAACAATTATTAAATATGGTAGAAAATGGAGAATGTTATTTTCTATCTCGTCCTCGTAGATTTGGAAAATCTCTTATTGTAATGGTAACAGGTGTTTCAAAATTTAGCAAAGTAGGTTTATTGTCAGGAGTAAATAATTTGAATGATATATCTATGGACGAAATCAGTATTAAATTTCTTTTAAAAAAGTGATTTTAGCAATTATTGGTATCTTTCAGGTTCTCCTTCATTTCTTTGTAATTATTTACAGAATCATCGCATTAAAAATCCAGACAAATACGAAGGAATAAATGTTTCTAAAAATTTTGCAGACAAAAGAGAAATAGAAAGTGTGAGTGTAGAAAGTTTTTTGTTCCAGGCTGGTTATTTGACTATAAAAAAGAAATTGCTAAATGAATTTGTTCTTGGTTATCCAAATGAAGAAGTTCGTAGTTCTTTAGCAGATATGTACCTTGACGATTTTTATCATATAGAAGGCTATACTGCACTTGGCAATGAGATTTGGAAGTACATACATTTAAAGGTCGTTCAGATATCGTTATGGTATTTAAAAATAAAGTAGTAGTTGTAGAATTTAAGTTGGCAAAAAATTCATCAGAAGTGGAGAAGAAGAGAAAAAAAAGGCGAAGGACAGATAAAATCAAGAGATTATTCTTCTGACTACAAAGAAAATAATCTAAAAATTATCAATCTTGTCTTGGTTGCAGATGATCAAAAAAGACAATTAGTGACATAGTATAGGAATGTAGTTATGAAAAAACTTCTTATTATACCAGCTTTTAATGAGGCAAAGAATTTACCAAAACTTATTGCTGAAATAAAAGAAAAAGCTCCTGATTATGATTATGTAATAATAAATGATGGTTCTACAGATGATACAAAAAAAATATGTAAAGAACATAGTTTAAATGTATTGAATTTACCATTAAATCTTGGTATAGGTGGAGCTATGCAAACAGGTTATCTATATGCTTTGGAGAATAATTATGATATAGCTGTACAGATAGATGGGGATGGTCAACATGATCCACTTTATATTGATAAAGTAGTTGAACCTATTTTAAAAGGTGAGGCTGATTTATCTATTGGCTCGAGATTCATAGAAAAAGAGGGATTTCAATCTTCTTTTTTGAGGAGAATTGGAATTTCTCTGTTAGGGTTTATAATAATGATTTTGACAGGAAAGAGATTTTATGATGTAACAAGTGGATTGAGAGCTTGTAACAGAAAGGTTATAAATTGTTTCGTAAATTCATATCCAGAAGATTATCCAGAACCTGAAAGTCTTATGATGTTGGCAATGCTTGATTTTAAAATACTCGAAATTCCTGTTATAATGCGTGAAAGAGCATTTGGAGTTAGCTCTATTTATTTCATTGCTGCTGTTTATTATATGATTAAAGTTATTTTATCCTTATTTTTGATAAGAATAAGAAACAAAAATAAAATGTTTGCTCCTATAAAATAATATTTTTTAAGTAGGCAATTTATGGTTCAAGATCTTCAAATTTTTGCAATATCTATAAGTTTTTTTTATAATTTGCTTGTCATTGTGATGTTAAGACAGAATAGAATGGAAATAAGATATTCCTTGCCGTGGATATTTGCAGGAATAGCAATGCTTTTATTTTCTTT
>JBGUKW010000282.1:0-2287 GCA_045114665.1 Candidatus Xenobia bacterium
CTTCCACTGTAATACCCTTTTTCTTCTATGTATTTACTACAACGAATATCGGCAATAAGTCCACATGCTAATAAGACATTTGTTGTTTGTACTAAATTTCTAAATTCACTTTTTAGCTCTTCAGGGATTTTAAAATCACAGTGAAAACCTTTTTTGGTCTGTCTGATTGGAATGTTAGGAAGGCTTCCTTTTTGAAATATCTCCTTAAACTTTTCCACGCTTTCGGCTCTATCAAAATCAATAGTGCAGTAATCAGCACGAAGAAAACCACCAAAAGAAGCAAAGTTAAAAATAGCAGAATCTAAAGAAAGAAAATCTCTTATTTTATCATCTGTTGTTAATTCGTTTTTTTGTCCTTTTTTAGGTATAGCTGAAAAATATTGTCCTTCTTTTCCTTTATAGTAGAAGGTATAACCGCCAAGCCTGCTATCTTGTTTTGGCTCTTTAGGTTTTGGCTTGGCTTCTTCATTAAATCCGCCATTGAGTTCATAGAAGCCCCAAAAAACTTCGTTTAAATTCGCCCTTTCTCTATCTGTAAAGGGGTCTGCAGAATAAATATTCATTTTGAATATTTTATAATTTTGTTATAAAATTTAAATGAAAACGGAGGAAGAAGAAAATATTTGAAGTATTTTATTTAATACAAAAAACTTAATAAAATACTTATACAAAAACTTTGTTTAATACTTTACAAAATGCCTTTCATTTTGTATAATATAGACAAGGTTCAATGTTTTATTTTCCCATTTTACAACAAAATTATTAACTCCTTTCTTAAAATTGGAGGTATTACAAAAGACATGAGAAGTGGAGAAAATAAACAAACCCAAAAAGAAGTTCCTTTTACTTGGCGGTTGAGGGAGCTTTTTTTTATGATTCAAATTATTTAATTAAACTCTTCTTTTTATCTTTTCTGTAATAATCTCTCTTAATTAGCATTTTAGCAGAAATATTGCTAAATGTAAAGTGTGAAATAGAAAAAAAATTAATGGATTTTTGCAAATTCTTTTTTATTTTTTACAAGTTCTTTAAAATTTTCTTCGTTCAAACGAATAAAGAACAGTTAACAACACTTAATTATTAAATTTGTCATGGTTCCAAATTCTGCCATGCTCTGAAAAAAGACAAAAGGAAAAGTAAGCCTCCACTTTCTTTAAAACCTCACTTTTCCCCTCTACTATCCAATATTTATTATTAATTTTAAAAATCCTTTATAATACAAAATTTTTTTTCTATAAGCTCATATTTTGCATTTAAAACGCTTGCTGATTAATTATCCTATAATTTCACGGAAAAAAGATTTAAAAGCAATATGAAGCAAATAAAGAGAAAATGGACTAAATTCCTAATTTGTTTTTCATCTCTTTAATATGACTTCTTTTCTCATTTGTTGTATTTCTTAAATAAATCCTCGTGGTCTCTAAAGATGAATGTCCTAAAATATCCGCCACTTCTGCCATATTGTTGTTAACGGTCTCTAACAAATTGACGGCGAATAAATGGCGGAAATTGTGAGCGTGTGCTTTTTTCAGTGCTATAAAATGAGCTTTTCCCACTACCTTTTTTAACTTTCTTGAAAATTGTTCGTTTTTAATGAAAGTGCCATTTTTTGTTATAAATATCATTCCAGTTGTAATATCTCTTGTTTTGGCGAATGCTATTAATTCTTTTGCCAAGTCCGCCTCTAAAGGAATATTTCTAATTTTGCCTTTATTCTCTATTGTGATTTTCTTATCCCTGCAAGCCTCAACGGTTACATATTTTAACTCGGAATATCTCACACCAGTAAGAACCAATGTTTTAACTATATAATATATTTGATATTCGTTTTGTTTTTCTGCCTGGTTCAAAATACCTTTTAATTCCTTTTGTGTTAAGAGGTTATCAAATGTATTTTGTTTTTGTACTTTGACATTTTTAAGCGACATATCCTGTCCACAAAATGAGAAGAATTTATTTATAGAAATTATGCTTCTATTTATGGAGCTACTTTTTTTATTATCACTCTTCATTTTATCTTTGTAATTAATCAAAGTATCTTTTGTTATAGGTTCGTCATCATCTCTCACAAAATCAAAAAATTTGTTTATATCTGATTTATAAGAAGAAATAGTTTTCTTAGATAGCTCATTTTCTTTCAGCTCTTTTTCCCAACCTATCAATTTTATTTTCCATTCGTTTTTATTCTTCATCATCTCCAAAATATTTTAAATAGCTTTCTGGATATTGTTCTTTTAATTGTTTTTTCGTGCAAATTATACTGTATTTATCATCTATTATAAAAGGT
>JBGUKW010000283.1:0-2226 GCA_045114665.1 Candidatus Xenobia bacterium
TTTTAGAGGCTTTTTTATATCAATACCTTTTAAGTAATTATCTATTTCTTCTTTAGATGTCTTGAAAATGCTCCATTCTGAAATGGAAGTTATAAATGGAATCACTTATTTCTTGTTTTCTCCAAAGTAAAATTTTAGCTTCTTCATATTGTATTTTACTGTTTCTTCGGCAGTATTTGGCATTATTTCTTGTTGTTGCATAATGTTTTTTAAAAGGCATTTTTTGTTGCTATCTTTATCGGTCTCAAAATTTCCAATTTCTATTGAATTTTCAGCAGTTGCTGATTTTTCTATTGAACAATCTCTTAAAAGGTAATCAAAAGAATCATCTTTGACTATTGCTTTTTTTGAAGTTTTTATTTTTATTTTTTCTAAAATTTTGTTTTTTGTTTCTTCTTCTATTGATAATTTATCAATATTTGTTTTTTCTTCTTTAGATGATTCTTTAACATCATCTTTTTTATTTTCTTGTTTACTCGATTTATTGTTTGATTGTAGATTTTGTAAATCTGCTCTTGGAGCTATTGTTTTTTCGACAGTTATATCATTTTTTAATAGATTTTCCATATATAAAAATCTTGTTTTGTATTCTTTGATTATGGCTTCATTATTTTTTATTGTTGATTCCTTTACTTTATCGTCTTGATTAGTAATAGGCATTTTATCTATTTCCATAATCGCATTTGCTATGTTTTGATACATGATCAGCTGATTTAGAGGACTTGACCAAATTTTTTGATTTTTTTCGCCATTTTCTTCTATTATTGGATCAATTCCAATAGAGGCATCACATATTTTTATATTGGGATTTAAATTTTTTAGCCTTTCAGCTATCTCATTATCAAGTCCCATTCCATTTATTATAACCATATCGAATTGGGAAAAATATTTATATTCTTTATCTCCAATATTGTATTCTTCAATATTTTTTGATGCTGAAATTATCTGTTCAACAGCTATTTTTTCTCTTGTTGCCACAACATCCGCTGTTATAGAATATATCGGTGATATTGTCGTACATATTTTTAATTGTGGTCCAGGTGCATATTGAATTGTAGTTGTATTTGATGCACAGGATGGTAAAAATATCACAAGTGAAATTATCAAAAATAAAAGTAATTTTCTTTTCAAAATACTATACCTACTTCTTATTTAATTCATCAAACAATATAACTTCTTTATTTTTATTAAAAAACCTTTGTTATCTTCTATTTTATAAATTTTTGAATTTAACAACACGCTTTATTTTCTTTTCGCCAATTAACCATTGGAATTTCTTCTCTTATTTCTTTCACTCTGTTTTTGTTAAATTCAAAAATTCTCGTCTCTTCTTCTATTCCCATTTGAAATACTATTTGACCATAAGGATCACATACGATAGAATGTCCATAAGTCTTGTAGTCAAGCTCCATGTTTCGGGCAGGACATACAGCACAGACATAAGATTGAGAATCTAAAGCTCTTGCTCTTGCTGTCAATTCCCAGTGATATGGTCCAGTTACAAGACTAAAAGCTGTTGGATATACAATTATTTCACAGCCTAAATCTGCCATTTTTATTGCCTGTTCTGCAAATCTTATGTCATAGCATATTGCAATACCTATTTTTGTATTGTTTAAGTCAAATGTTGTTATTTTATCTCCTGCAGATAAGACAGATGATTCTTTAAATGTAATCTTGTTTTTTATGTCAACATCAAATAAATGTATTTTGCTATATTTGGCTATAAATTCTCCATTTTTAAATATTGGACATGTGTTGTAAATTTTGTTGTCATCTGTAAGCTCTGCAATAGTTCCACCTATTAGAGTTATGTTATATTTTTTTGATTGTTCAGAAAGGAAGTCATATATTTTTTCACCAGTTTTTAGATATTGAGCAGATTTTTTTATGTTTTGTAGTGAGTAATCTATCGCAAACATTTCAGGTAGAATCACCATTTCTGCATTTTGTTCATATGCTATTTCAATATGTTTTGAAGCAGATTCAAGATTTTTTTCCATCTCTTTTTGAATCATTGTTTGGCAAAGTCCTATTTTCATTTTTTCCTCCCTTTTTGGCTTCTTAGATAGAAGGAGCATATTTATATTTTTATTATTATAGCACATTTTACAAAAAAATAGAATATATAAATATAAAAGGGGATTTTTTATTTTTAGTTTGAAATAATATTATAAAATTTACCGAAATGCACCGTAATGCCCCTAAATTTATTTATGGGGATAT
>JBGUKW010000284.1:0-4583 GCA_045114665.1 Candidatus Xenobia bacterium
ACCTCTACAACCTCTACAACCTCTACAACCTCTACAACCTCTACAACCTCTACAACCTCTACAACCTCTACAACCTCTACAAAAAAAGCGTATAAAATAGAATATATACGCATGTGCGCGAGCGGTCTGTAGTTTTTCGAATGGATTTTCGAAAAATTAATTTGTGAAATATTCACAATATAAGAAATTTTCACGATTAAAAGAAATTCTCTAAAACCACGGCTCGAAGTGCCTCCTGAGTGGGTTTTAAGTCGAATTTGATACACCACGCCTGCGGGGTTGTAGGGGATGCCTCTATTTAGCCCTTACTGGGCGAGGTTGTGCCTACTTGCTACCTAATGGGCGAACAGACCACTAAACAGGTACTTCCTGCCATAGTATCCTCATCGGTGGTGGGCGGCCCACGTGCGGGCGTGTGTAAAAATTTGGCTTTTTTGCTTTCTAAATTTCGCATTTTTGATTTTTGATTTTTTGGCAAATGCCCTCTATTTACTATATATAATAAAGGATTATATATAGTAAATAGCGAATCATTATAAAAAGAATTCTCACTTAAAGGAGGACTTGACTTGGCACAGGCTAAATTGTCGGCTAAAGACTATCTTTTAACTATCTTTTACACCATAAAAGAAATTGAGGAGAAAAAGCGTTTGATAGTTGAATTGGTTTCAAAGCAAGCTCCAAAGGGAATTACTATTCCTAACTTAGAAAAAGTGGGAAGTAGTTCACACTTTATAGCTCCTGCTGAGAATTTTTATCAAAAAATAGTTCAACTTCAACAAGACATAGCAAAATTGAACGAGAAAGTAACAGAGGCGGTGAAATTAATAAACACAATAAGACCGCCACAACAAAGAGCAATTTTAATGTATCGTTATATTTATGGTATGCAGTGGAGTAAAATCTCTGATTTAATGAGATTGTCAACAGGTCGAATTTTCTTTTTGCATCGTGAGTCATTAATGAAATTTGAGGAAATATTACGATAATGTAACAGAAACCCTTAAAAACGATAGTAAAGTGCAGTAAACGATAGCTTGACTGGACTTTTAAGGCGAGTTATAATTATAATACCAGAAATAGGAGCAAGGGAATGATAAACAGTTCAACTTGCAAGATAGAGAACGGAAGACTTTTAGTTAAGTCCTCTGCTTTGGCTGAGATAGAAGGAGTAACTCAAAGGACTATTTCAAATTATAGGACAAGAGGAATTCCTACAGAGAATCAGCAGTGGTTTGATTATGCCAAGGTTAGGAAGTGGCTAAGAGAACAAGAGGGAGTAATAAAAGCTGAAGAAGAAGGCTCGGGTATTAATTGGAAACAAAGACAATTAATAGCTGATACACGCTTAAAAGAGGCGAAGGCTGATAAGGAAGAGCTGGACTTCAAGAAAATTAAAGGTGAGACAATAGCAATTAAGAAAGCCCAAGAAGGGCTTCTTTTATTTATTAATCAATTCCGTTTTTACTATACGCATTTATCAAAAGATATTATAAATAAAATAGAAAGTTTTGTACCAAAAAGAGAAGTACACAAAGTTTTTATTGATATTAGAGACACAATAGAGAATTTCGTTAAAGGATATATGCAACAAATTGACAAGAAAAAAAACTGATATAATGGATGAGCCTCTTCCTGATTGGATAATGGAAACAGTTTTAAAATCTATAGCTCCTCCTCGTCATATCACTTGTTCAGAGTGGGCTGATGAATTTAGAAAATTGAGTGCAAAGACTTCTTTATTGAGTGGTAATTGGCAAACAGATAACACACCATATTTAAGGGAAATTCAAGATTTTATTTCTAATTCTTCTGCAAATGAGCTTGTTTTATGTAAGGGTTCGCAGTTAGGAGGCACGGAGGCTGTTCTCAATATGGTAGGTTGGCAAGTTAGTGAAGAGCCTTGTCCGATTATGATTGTATATCCTACTGAAGACTTAGCACGGTCTGTTATTAAAAATAGACTATCTGTTTTAAATGAGTTAAGTCTTCCTGATTTATTTGATTTTGATAACTCTGAAATAACAGAGCAACAATATTTAAACGGTGCTGTTTTATATGTGGCTTGGGCATCTTCGGCTTCGGCTTTATCATCCAGACCTTGTCAATGTGTTTTCTTTGATGAAGTCGATAAATACCCACCGATGGCTCGTGGAGATGCAAACCCTATCAACCTTGGAAAGGAAAGAACAAAGACTTTTTCTTTTCAAGCTAAGATTGTTACTCTATCGACTCCGACTGTTGAAACAGGTCATATATGGAAAGCGTATCAGCACTGTGAACAAAAAAAACATTATTATTGTCCCTGCCCGCATTGTGGTGAATTTATTACCTTTAGTTTCGATTATATCAAATGGCAAGCCGATTGGTCATTTAACGAAATAGCAGATAATGCTTTTTATGAATGTCCAAAATGTCAAGAAAAGATTTACTCTTCAGACAAGAAAGAAATGTTAAAATTAGGCAAATGGATTGGCGATATTGAAATTGAGAATCCTCTGTCTATTGGTTATCAAATAAGTAGTATATATTCTCCGTTCCTTCGTTTTGGCGATGTGGCAGTTGAATTTTTAAAGAGTAAAAACGATTATACACAGTTAATGAACTTCGTTAATGGTTGGTTAGCAGAGCCATTTAGAGAAGAAATATCTGCAAATAAAGTAACAAATTTTGTACATTCAACGACAAAATATGTCAAATTCCAAGTACCAAACTGGGCTAAATTGCTAACAGTTGGAGCAGATGTACAGAAAAATTGTATATATTATTGTATAAGAGCATGGGGTTTTAGAGGTTTTTCTTCGCTAATTGCGGAGGGAAGTTGCAATAATTTTGAAGAGTTTGACCAAGTTTTATACTCTTCTTTTGTCTGTCCTGACAATGGATTAGTATTTAATGGTGTAAATTTATGTGCTATTGATAGCGGATTCAGAACGGATGAAGTATATGATTTCTGTGCAGAACACGAGGACTTTGTTATCCCTATAAAAGGAGACAACGACACATTGGGTGTGAATACTCCTTATATAGTTAATATAATTAGAAGACCTGCAGGAAAGACAAAAGCAAACGGAATGAGATTATACAGGGTAAATACACCACTGTATAAGATACAGTTACATTCAAGGCTGTCAAGAGGAATAGATAAAAAAGGTAGTTGGAATGTATATAACGGAGTTAGCACTGAATATGAGCGTGCTATCTTTTCAGAAATGCCTGAAAGGGATTTAAAGACACGAAAAATTAAGTGGGTAAAAACCTATGCAGAAAACCATTATTTAGATTGTGAAGTATATAATTTATTATGTGCTGAACTTCTCAATATTTTCAATGAAGAATTTGTTGAGGAGGTAGCAGAGGAAGAAGAAAAAGAAAGTTATATACCAAAACGGAATTGGTTCGGAGGTAATAATGGCAGATAACACAGAAGAAAAAGAAGACACTACTGTAAATTGGCAAGATGTTATCAATGAAACAGAGGGTGTTAGTAAATACAGAATCGGCAATCAAGAGGTTACCCGTAACCTTTCTTTTCTTCAAGAAGAACGGAACAGACAATTAATGGAACAAGAGGACTACGAAGAAAGAATACCACGAGCTTATGTTGCGAGGTTCGACCGTCGATGAACATATTAGACAAAATAATTAACTTCTTTTCACCAAAACACGGGGCTGAAAGGTTGGCGTGGAGAAATGCTTATGATTCAGCCTCTTTTGATAATAGAAATGCGAATTGGAAACCTCCATCAGATATAACGGATTTAACTTTAGCATACGAACGAAAGATAGCCTGTGATAGAGCAAGAGATTTAGAAAGAAATACCGATTTAGCCGAGTCAATGATAACAGCGTTAGAACGCAATATAATAGGTCAAGGCATAAGGTTAGATGGTGAAAATGAAGATTTAAATAAAAAGTTTGAAGATTGGGCAAGCGACCCTGAGCAAGTTGAGCTCGGTGGTCGTTTTTCATTTAATGAATTATGTAAATTAATAATAAGAAGAACAATAGTAGATGGAGGCTTAATAATTCAGAGAGTTACTCCTACAAAAAGGGAGATGAACAAATACGGCTTAAAAGTACCTTTAATTTTGATGATTAGAGAAGTCGATGAGTTATCTAACTTGACAACTTCATTTACAACTTTAAATGGTATTGAGCGTGATGATTGGGGCAGACCTACAAAATATCATTTTCGTAATTATGACCCACAAACAGGCATTTATGAAAACGAAGATGAGATAGTAAAAGCCTCTAATATTATTTATTTGTTCAGACCGAAAAGGGCTTCTCAATATAGAGAATTTACTCTATTAGCTCCTGCAAATGAAAGAATCAAGAATGTAAATGAGCTATTAGATGCGGAGCTTATTAAGAATAAAGTTAATAGTTGTTTTTCGTTGGCAATAGAAAGACAAACGCCATTAAACATTGGAAGAGGCACGGATCATAAATCACCAAATTATAGCAAAAAAACTTTATCACCGGGTATGATTTTAGAGTTAATGCCGGGTGAGGCGGTAAAACCAATCAGCCCTCCTAATTCAGCATCGGAGGCAACCAATATAACACAGTTACAACAG
>JBGUKW010000285.1:0-9720 GCA_045114665.1 Candidatus Xenobia bacterium
AAATTAAAAGTAACAGCAATAAATGGGAATATTATCCCTGCCATAAATGCAGATAATTTTCGATATATTAGCATTTTTCCTGAAATCAAACACAAAACAGAAAATAAAGCCCACAATCCCAATATCATGTAATCAAATTTTTGTTTCTTAAAAACTTTTCTACAACACAAAACAAATGCAGAAGCTATTCCCAAAGATATAATAAAAGCATAAACATTCGGATAATCTGTCTTTGGAAAAGGCTTTGACATTCCAATATTCATTCCATTTGAAGTAACAGCATTTTTTACAGCTGTTATATATTCCATATTTACTTCACTTGCATTTAAATTGCCATATAAAACAATATGAGGTCTTATAAAAATCAACCTTATATTTCTCTCTCTTACCCCAAGAGAGTATTTCTCAGCCATGCTCTCAATCGAAAGTTTTTTCTGTTGAACAGGAACTATGGTCATAACTCTTACTGCAAGTTCAGGAGCTTTTAAACCCAGTGTTTTAATTCCTTTTTGCATTGCTTTTACATTTGGTGCTTCCATTATTCCAAAAGGAAGAGATAATTCTTTTAAAACAGAAACAGTGTAATCAAGATATGAAGGAAAACCTGTTACATCATTATCTGAACCTGCAAAAATAATTTTATCTGCAAAACATTCATTTTTTAAAATAGAAAAAAATTTCCTTATAGATTCAGGATTCATATTTGGGTTATTTCCAGGACGAAGGACAATTCCCAAACCAAGTTTTTTACATTCCTGTATTTTCTTTATAGAAAAACCTATTCCAAGATTATCACCTGAAGACCTTGTCATGAATATTTTTACAACTGCTGGTTCTTCTATGGAAAGTTCTTGTGGTTCAAATAAAACTTTTAAATCAGTGTAAGATGAAAAAGAAAATTTCTTTAGCTGATTCAAAACATCTTCAGAATAAACCAAAAGATAAGTTTGTTCTGGCTCAATTTTACCGATATGATGTAAAACATCTTCTGAAAGTTCGGATTTTACAGCCAATCCATTAAAATAACGGATAATTCCACTTCTACTCAAAGTTTCTATTGTATCTTCTGAAAATGCTATAGATGAAAGCCCTCTATCTTGAAAATCAGATAACATTTCATAAAAATCAAGATTATGAGATTGTGCAAATTCATAAAGTGCATAATAATCAGCTGTAATTTCTACTGTCCTATTAGACGATTCAATGCCATGTCTCTGTACAGTAACCAAAATAGCAATTATAAATGACAAAATGACAAAAACAAACATAGCTTTGCCAATTTTATCTGAAAAAATTTTTTTTAAACTATCCAATTTAATATCACCCTATTTTTTTCTTCTTCCAAAAATTTTTCTGATAAAATCAGAATGTAAAATTCTATCAAAAAATTGTCTTTTAGCAAAAGAATAAATATCTTTTAATTCTTTTGTTGTCAATAATTTTTTATCTCTATAAAACTTTTTAGATGCCGTTCCAACAACATAAGTGCCACCAAAAGCAATAGATGCTTTAACAGCTGGACCAGCAACAGGAATAAAACCACTCACAGTTCTTGCCACTGCCTTCCATCCAAATGAACCTGCAAGAATAGGCCAAAGTTCTCCCATTCTTGCAAAAAAATCAATTTCAGCTCCATATATAGCTGCAATCCTCATGGCAAGTCTAATTTGATTTGCTGTCAAAATAACAGTTTCCCCAGGTACAGCAAAAAGACTGACAACAGGACCAACAATAGGAGCTTCGGCAGGAATTGAAGAGACAAGAGCAATTCCTGCGTTATCTCTTGAAATATTGAAAATCAGACTATCTGAAAGAGAATCTCTCAAACCTGGATAAATTCGAGCAGCTGAAAATACACTTTTTCCTAAATATTTTATAAGTTTTTCACAGAACATTGTTTCGGTCATGTACCAGATAGGTTTTTTCATAGTCATTTTAGAAAAAAGAGAATTTACATTTTCAACCTGTATTGGTTCAGCTTCTCCTTTGACACAAAAAATAACTTTTTTCCTGAGATTTATTGGAATTGCTTTTAAAATCTTGCTTATTCCATCTATATCCATTATAGCTGTATCAGTAAAAAAGAGCGAAAAAGTTGAATTTACAATTCTTGAACACTCAGCAGAAGAAGAAGGAAATTTGTTTATTTTCACATCTTCATTTTCTGGCATTAAAACTTCTGCAACAGCTAAAGCCGAAGGCTCATCACCAAAAAATTCAAAAGTTACAGAATTGTTGAATTCATTTTCAACATCTTCCATTGAAAACTGACTTTTGAAAATATTAAAAAGGTCTTTCAAATTAAAATTCATAAAAAAAATCCTCTTTTTTTTTTATTTTTATTGTTTTAGATATTTACAAATATTTTTTTTTGGATTATTATTATATAATATACAAAAAATAAGATCAATAATTTCTAAAAATAAAATTATAAAATAAACAGAATAAGAAGGAGGAAAAATGTCAACAGTATTACATAGAGAATTTTATTCACCTGCTTTAAAATGTAACAAAAGATATTGTATATATTTACCAGATTCATATTATACAAGTGATTTGAGATATTCAGTTTTATACCTACTTCCAGGACTTATGGACTATGAAGTAACTTGGTTTGAAAAAGGACATGTCCAACAACATATGGACAATCTCATAAGAGAAGAAAAAATAAGAGAATTCATTGTTGTATCTGCAGATAAAGATGATGCAGCACTCGACATAAACAGAAAAAATGAATTTGCAAACTACTTAGCAAAAGATTTAAAAGGACATATTGACTGTGAATATAGAACATTATCAATGAGAAAACACACTGGAATAGAAGGACTTTCTTTGGGAGCTACTTGGTCTATTCACATGGGAATCAATTTTCCTGAAATATATTCTTCAATAGGTGCTTTAAGCGGTGGCTATGGTGATGAAGTATATAACAAAATTTGGGAAGAAAGAAACCAAATACAACAACTTGGAATGAGATTCAGAATAGGTGTTGGAACTTGGGAACCAGAATATATACCAGGTAGCGAAAAATTTGTGAGTTTCATTAAAGATTTAGGTCTTTACTGTGAAATCGAAAAAACAGAAGGTCCACATGACTGGCCTCTATGGGAAAAACAGATATACAATTCACTACAATTCCATTATTATTCATTCAATCACTAAATTTAAAAGTCAAGTTGGGGGATTTTAATGTTCAAATTTTTAAAATCAAAAGGAAAGATTTGTAAAATAATTGCCATAACACTATTATTTATTACTTACTTTTCAAATGCTGTATATGCTTGGGGAAAATGGACAGGAACTGTTATAACTTCAGAAGGTTCTGTTACAAAAATTTATACAGATTTTAACAATCCTACTTGGTGGCCATTGCAAATTTCTGTATCATTATCGTTAATATTTGCAATTATATTTTTTCTTATGGATGCAAAAAACATAATAAAAGATGTATATGTAAAAAAAGAAAAGTTTTTAACAGATAAAGATATATTAAAAGGATCATTGCCTGAAGATATTCTAGAATCGGATAACTCACTCACAAAGGGAATTGCCCAAATAAGAGAATCAGATCCTAATTTTTCTATAACAGATTTCTTAGAACAAATAGATAATCTATATAGATATTCTATAAAAGGAAGACTAACTCATAATTGGGGAGGAGCTTCATATTCAATACCAACTCCAATATTGCTTACATTGGAAAAAAATCCAATAAAAGTTACAAAATATAAACCATTGCTCCCTGAAATAATGGAAATAAGAAGTTATACAACAGGAACAGATAAAGCAATAATCAAATTCAAAGGTATAGGTGAGTCAAAAACAAATGCCTCTACACTTGAAACTTATGAAGAAGAAATTTGGACATTGGAAAGAGCTAAAGGCGTTCAATCACAACATAGTTATGATATGACAACATGTCCTAAATGTGGTAATAAAGAACTTCCAGATGACGATGGAAAATGTCCATCTTGTGGAATAACAGCTGGGGAAGATAAAAATGGTTGGATATTGATAATTACTGATAGGGCTCAAACAAAACCAATAACATCATATCAACCTACAAAAATAACAGACAGAGATGACACACTTATAACAACAGTAATGCAACCAAATTTAGAAGCAAAAATAGATTGGTTAAAAAAGAGAAATCCAAGTTTTTCTGTCGAAAAAATGACAGAAACAGTAAAATATTTAATAACTAAATTCTATCTAAATCTTTTTGGAGAGTCAGAAAATCAAAAAGAAATATGTTCCAATTTCTTCTTAAGAAATGCGATAATAGATAATGAAAATATACAGAATTACAAGGAAAATCATCAAATAAATATATCTGGAATAACAATATATGCTTTAAAACCAACAAGAGTCATACCAGATCCATATATAGATATAATAACATATAGAGTTTGGGGAAAAATAGACCTTGCGGGAGCTAATACCCAAAAAGAAACAATGTTCTCAGATTATATAACAATTTGCAGAGAAATAAACAAATCTGATTGGAAAATATGGAATATTGAATCAGCAATAAAATACAGAGATTAGAAACATAAAAAAATCATAAAAACAGACTTTATAAAAAAATAAAGTCTGTTTTTTTTTTGCCATGACAAAAATATCTTTTAAAGATATTTTTAACTTTAAAAAAAAATATTTAAAGTTAAAAATATTACCTATCTAATGTTTTTTTAATGTTTGTCAAAAAAAAAAAAAAAAAATAATCTTTATCATTAAAACCCAAAAAAAATAATGACAATAATGTAATAATTAATTTAACTTTTTTTTAATATTTAATGCTATAATTCATCTATACAAAAATATACGCAATCATTTGTATAAAGAAACTAAAAAGGAGAAAAACAATATGAAGAAGCTCGTAAGTTTAGCCCTTGCTGGTATATGTGCGTTGGCATTTGCCTCTGTAGCAGATGCAGGTTCTACTGTAAGAATGAAAGCCCCAACAAGACAGCAGGGAACAACAAAAACAACAGGTTATGGTGAAGTTAATATTAACTATGTACAGACAAGATTCAATATCACCAAAAATGGTAAATTGAATAATTACGACTATTCAAGAGGAGTATATATCAATGGTGATGTAAAAGGCTATACCGTTGATGATAATCCAGATGCAACAAGCATGGGAGAATATTTGAACTGTGGTGGAAGATATGAAGTAAGATCACTCTTTACAGACAATCTCCTTTCTTCACAGAGAGTATATGATGATTTAAGAGAATCACTTGCAAGTGAATATGCAAGAATGATTCCAGCAGTAGCAGGTGAAATATCATCAATCCATACAGCCGTTGAAACTTATGGAAATGGTAGAGTTTATAGTGGTGAAAAAGTTGTTGCTAATGCAGGTAGCCAATATTCAAGCACATACAATATTGCTTATCAAGTAATTCCAGGAAGAATTGCAACATTAGCAAATGGCGATGGTCAAATAGAAGAATCCTCAGTACAGGGAAAAAGAACAAATAACAACAACACTGTTGCAGGAGATAATGCAGCAAGATCAGCTGCTGCTAACAACAGATCTGCAAACGCACAAGCAACTGCAGTAACAGACAATGACGGTGCTTTTGTACAAGCAGTTAAAAACTCATTTGCAAATGCAATCTTCACAACATCTGTAGCAAGTGATTTCAAGAATCAGCTAAAAGCAGCTTATGATCAAGATTTAGCTGCCTTCAATGCACAAGAAACAGCAAATTACAATGCAACAGTACAAGAAAAAGCAAGACTTCAAGCTGAATTAGATCAATTTATAGCTGATTACAATGCAGCAGTAGCAGCAAGAGATGCTGCTTTAACAGCTCTCAACAACGCAAAAGCTGTAACAGTAGCAAAACAATCAGCTTACGATTCAGCAGTAAGTGCAAGACAAACAGCTGAAACAAATCTTGCAAATGCAAAAGCAGAAGAAGCTACTGCTCTAACAGCTTACAATAATGCAGTAATAGACAAAAATGCAAAACAAACAACCTATAATTCAGCAGTAAGCGACAGAGAAAAAGCAGAAAAAGCATTAAAATCAGCAAAAACAGTTGAAGCAAATGCTCTCAAAGAACTCAACGATGCAAAAGCTGTACAGGAAACAGCACAAATAGCTTACCAAAAAGCTGAATCAAAGTTTAACAGCTTTAACTATGGAATGAGAGAAGAAGCATTAGCAGATGCTCTTGATACAGCAAGAGAAGAATATGACGATGCACACATTGCAGTTGCCGAGGCAAAAGAAGCACAAACAGAAGCACAAAAAGAAGTTACTTCTATACAAGATAAAATTGATGTAGCAAGTGAATATATGACATTATGGAATGCCTATGCAGGTGTTAGAAACAGTCATGCAAACATAGGTGAAACAGGAATAGAACAGTTAGAAGCAGTAAGAGAAAAAGCAGAAGCAGTAAGAGCTTTTGAAGAAGAACATGGCTTAGCACATTCTTATATGCTTATAGATGGTAGTAGCCACAATGTCAGCGTAATAATGTATGGTGATGATTACCCAAGCAAAACATATTCATATCCTTCTAAATCTTCTAATATAGCCCCCTTCCTTGGTCATCCTGATACATCTGAATTAGAAAGTCAGTTATCTTCAGCAAATTCAACTGTAGCACAAGCAAAAGAAGCTGTAACAGCAGCAGAAAAAGCTGAAGCAACAGCAAAGGCAGCTTATGAAGTAGCAGAAACAGCTTATAATGATGGTATAAAAGAACTAGACAAAGAGCAGAAAGATCTCAAAGATGCAAAAGACAGTGCAAAAGATGCTCTTGACAAAGCAAATAGCGATGTAATAACAGCACAAGCTGATTATAACGCAAAAGTAGAAGTAAGAGAAGCAAAAGAAGCTGAACTTGCAGTAGCAAAATCAGCAGAAGCAGACGCATTTACAGCTCTCAACAATGCAAAAGACAAAGTAACTGAAAAAGACAGCATTTACAAAGCAAAAGTAAAAGCAAGAAAAGCAAAAGAAGTTGAACTTGCAGATGCACAAAAAGCAGAAGCAGACGCACTTACAGCTCTTAACAATGCAAAAGAAGCTCAAAAACTTGCACAGGCTGACTATGATGCAAAGGCAAGTGCATTGGCAGAACTCGGAACAATAGCACAGAAAAAGAATCAATTAAGAGATAGCTTGAACGATTTCATAAGAAATCTAACAGATTATCTTGGCAAAAATCACAGTCAAGAAGCTGGTTCAACATTTGCTAATGTAGCATATACTAAAGCAACTTATCCAGCTTATGAAGAACCAGACCTCGATGTACTCGGTGGCTCAAATGAAGAAATAGTATCTGTAAATTCTGTAACATCAATCAAAATAGATGCTCCTACTTATACAATGGTTGATGGTGTCTTAACAGAAACATCAACAGTAAATTCAGACTTGTATAATACAACTGTATATATTAAATCAGCAAGAAAGACTATATCTCCACTCGTTCTTGACATAGCAGGAAATGGTCAACTTCAGGCTTCAAATGGTCAAAATATGCCAGGTCATGATGTTGTTGAAACAGGAAATGTAATCGGTGATTTCTTCGGTGATGGTTTTGAAATCGCTATGGAATGGGTTGGTCCACAAGATGGTCTTCTCGTAGCTCCAAAAGCTGATGGTTCAGTTGACATGAGCTGTCTATTTGGAACAGCTGGTGGATATGAAACAGGTTATGAAAAACTTTCACTCTATGACAAAAATGAAGATATGAAAGTTACTGGTGAAGAACTCAATGGTCTCTCAATTTGGCAGGATACAAACGGAAACGGCATTGCAGAAGCAAATGAAGTCAAGACAGTAAATTCACTCGGTATAACTTCAATAAATCTTGCATTTGACAGAACAAACTACATAAGTTCATTCGAAAGAAATGGACAGACATATAAAATGTGGGATTGGTGGCCAAATGCAGTAGAACTTATCAAAGTTGCTGCAAAGTAATTTTGCTACAGCATAGTACAGTTATTATATAATCTATAAAGGTATATCCTCCCTATAAAGGGGGGATATACCTACCAAAGAATATTAGACTTATTCAGAACAGGGGATTTGAGCTTCTTCAGTTATTCCCAAATGCTTTTTTACAATTTTCCCTGTTCTGAATAAGTCTAATGTTTTTTTTCTTACTGCCAACTTTATTGCACCTATTTCATCTGTTTTGTAATATTTTATCCCATATTTTGTAAGTCTATCCAAAACACATTTTGATGGATGGGTAATGTCTCCCTTATCACATGAAATTATTGCAATTTTAGCTTTCGTATTTTTCAAAAATATATCTGATGAAGATGTAATACTTCCGTGATGTGCAATTTTTAAAACATCACATCTTACATCAAAGGAATTTAAAATTTTATTTTCTGTTTCAAAATCAATATCAGCACAATACAAAATCGAATTTTGACCATATACAATTTTCAATACAAGAGATTTTGAATTTATATCACTGTAAAAAACATCACTTGAAGGTGATAAAACATTTATTTTTATATCATCAGATATATTTATTACATCCCCTGCCATTATTGGTTTAGCCTTTTCCAATCCAACAAATTTTCCAGCAATAAATTTTGAAGCGAATAAATTTTTAATTTTTATTCTTTTGGAAAGAGAGTAAAGACCTCCTAAATGGTCTTCATGCTCATGTGTAATAAAAACATAATCAATATTATCTATACCACTTTTCAAAAGATATGGAGCTATAACATTTTTTCCTACATCAATTCCCTTTCTTATACCAGATGTTCCACAGTCTATCAAAATCTTTTTTCCATTTGGTGTGATAATCAAAGATGAATCTGCATTACCAATACTAAAAAACATAACTTCCATACATTTTGGAGGTTTAAAATAATACGGAATCAAAAGAGAATAAGAGACAAAAAAAAGTATAAAAATAATTGGAAAACAAAAAAAATATTTTTTCACTTTCTTTGTAAAAAAATCAAAATAAGAGCATATAAAAAAAATAGCATAATATAAAAAAACAAAATATATTGACGGTGAGCACAAAAAAATTCGAGAAAATTTAAATAATGACAAAAATTTTAATGAGCCGATCATAAAAAAAACAATAAATTCATTAATTGGACTCAATATATTGAAAACTGGTTCTAAAAATCCAAAAATTAAAATAATTGAAGCGAGTGGAGTTGCAATTATATTTGAAACAAAAGAAAATGGTGTCCATTGACAAAAAAATAAAATAGATATAGGAAGTGTTACAGATTCTATTGAAAGACTTAAAAATATTGATTCAACTATTTTATTAAATGGAAACTTAAAATTTAATAAAATAATTTTATTTATAAAAGTAATATAAAAAATAATTCCAAAAATTGCTGATGCACTCAACAAAAAACTACAATTCAATATATTAAAAGGATTCATAAAAATCATAAATCCAACAGCAAAACAAAGTGCAGATATAATATCACGGTCTCTATTTAAAGAAACAGAAAGCAAAGAAAGAAAAGCCATTATCCCTGCTCTCAAAATACTTGGAGATTCTCCTGCCATATTCATATAGAGTAATAATATTGGTAACAAAATTAGAAAAGATATTATTGAATATAATTTTAATTTTTTAAAAATAAACAAAAAGAAAAGAATAATTACTGAAATATGAAATCCAGAAGCAGCCAAAATATGAAGAGTTCCTGTTTTTTCAAAAATATCTCTATGACTTGATGTAAAAAGTGATTTAT
>JBGUKW010000286.1:0-2608 GCA_045114665.1 Candidatus Xenobia bacterium
TAAGCTCAGCTATAGATTTATTTTTAATAGACAATTTACCAGAAGAAAGTATCGAACAGGTTTTCTGTGGAAAGTCTTCGATTTCTGGTAAATCAATATCTAATTCAATTTCACGATTATTAACTGCATAATCTATAGAGAAATCTACAGGTAATTCTATTTGACTTAATACATCTTTGACTGTATCAACAAGATAATCATCTGATGGATTGAGAATTTGTTCATAAACTTTATCACGTTCTGCTAGTCTTTGTTTATAATCGTCTTCAAACTCCTTATCTTTTTCTTCCTTAACCTTGCGTTCTTGAGCTATGTAATCTTCTCTTCTTTTTTCCCAATCTGCATTCGCTTCATCTAATAGTTCCTGCATTTTTGCTTGGGTTGCTTCACTGATTTTCTTCTTTTTATTCCAAAAATGTGCATTTACATTTTGTACAGCCCACGAATGTGCTTTGTCATAAAATGGGGTTTCCAAAGGTCTTGGTTCTTCAAACTCATGAATAACATAAAAATTTTGCTTGAAATCAGGAGGAGTATCTCGTTCAGTTATAACATCTTCTTCTGTAATAAGTTTTGGGGCAGCTTTATAAATTTCAACACAACTTTCGTTCTTTTGCTTCATGTAATCATATTTTGTTTTTCTCGTGATTTCCAACATTTCACGATACATCTCACTACGTTTTACACGACGCATCATTTCTTCATCTACGAAAGCTCTACCATCTGGAGCTTCCATATAGACTAATTCTTTACCATCATTATCAATTTGGATTTTTAGATTTGAGTTTTCTATATAACTACGTCTTTGAACATCTGAATCTGATAAATATTTTTCTTGAGAATTATTTGAGCTTGAATTACTACCAATTTTCTGTCTATAAGCAATTCCTGTTCCTGGAATACCAAGGTTTACATATTGACCACGTGGACCTGTAGAAATTGAAGCACCTCTCATGCCGAGTGAAATGCCAACTCCAGATTTTGACACATTAAGATGTATTCCCTTACATATTCTGATTCTTCTATAAAAACGAACTCCCATAAAAATATCTCCTACAATATTAATTATATCATATTATTATATTTTAACATTATAAAAATAAAGGATTGCCTTTCTAAAAATATTGATTGATAGTATATGGAACAATAACGATATATTTAGTCCCCATTTTGTCTGTAAGCCATTTTGTCCGAATGGACTGGCTTACATGACTGGGGACGCAATTTTTGCGTGATTTAAAACTGGAAAAGAATCTTGGGGGCCCCATAACAGAAAATGTTATACTGTTCCCGCATGGGAATAGTATGACATTTTCGGTATGGGGTATACTGTTTATGACAGTATCATCTGGAAACACGCAATTATTGCGTGTTTTTGAATAATTTATCAGGAATAAGAATAATCATACTCTTTTGAATTGGCCTTCTTTTTTTCTCGGATTTTTATTTGTGAAATTAACTGTCCAGCTTCAAACTTATCGTGGAACTCTTTGTAATCAGTACAATTATTCTTTTCCATGGAATCTGCAAGATTTTTAAAATTTGTTGGGGTATAATCAAAGAATGAATCAAAGGCAATTTTATATTTTTCTAATTCAAACTTAAGTTTTCTAACAATACCTTTGAATCCGTTTGTAATAATGGCAATTGACGAAAAGAAATTATGAGTCTTCGAATAATTAGTTTTTGCCTCCTCTTCGATTTTATCAATTTCTTTATACTCATTCTGTATGGATGAAATAGAAGTTTCGATATGGGAAGCAACTTCAATATATGAATTATAATCATCAATTTTTTTATCAATTAAAATTTCACGAGTATTCAATTTCTTTACATTCTCGGAAATTATTGATTCCCTTTTGGTCAATTCTTTTGATGTTATGGCTAATTGTTTTTCCTTTTTTTCTAAGTCAGTTTTTTTGTTATTAATCTCAATTATTTCTTTTTCAACTTTTGATTTTTCAATTTCAATCTCTTTTTCTTTAGCCTCAAGGATTTTACGGTCGTGTCTGTTCTGAAGTTCCTGTTTTTTTAATTCTTTTGCACGTTTTTCATTTTCTTTAATTAATGTGTAAACCTCGGTACTCACATGTGAATGACTCTCAACTTTTGTTCTATCGACATCAATCCCCATTTCTTCACAGAAATCCTGAAATTGCTTTTGTACTTCACGCTCGAACTGAATTTGTGCAGTCTGTTTTTTTGGTGCAGTACGAAATCCAAGTTCTGCAAGAGCTGCACTTAAACTACAATTATCTCTCATTCCGTTGCGAAGTGCTTTTCCGAATTTTTCGACACGATACTCAGTCCAGTCAGTTTTCTTCCATAAAGACTCATCCCATTTTTTATGGTCTTTCTTAAATTCTTCCATTTTCTCAAGCTTTATCCGTTCTCGATCTTCATCTTCAATTTTGCATTCTTCCTCAGTGAGAGCGTGTCCGATAAAGACTACATCAAGGTGTAAGTGTGGAGGATTAAAAATTTTATTTTTCTTATTGTCTTGTGAAATAGAAAATTCATCATCATGAAGAAATGCACCTACAATTTTCACATTTTTTCCGTAAAGTTGCTCAAAACGTTTTACGAATAATCTCAGAATTTTATAGAG
>JBGUKW010000287.1:0-10458 GCA_045114665.1 Candidatus Xenobia bacterium
TTGTCGATTTGCCATTTGTTCCTGTTATTGCTATTATATCAGCTTTTGCCATTTCGTAAGCAATTTCTACTTCTCCCATAACTGGGACATTATTTTTAATTGCTTCTTGAATTTTAGGGGTATATATCGAAACACCTGGGCTTATTATAATTAGATCTTTACCTTCATATATTTTTGAAGTATGACCTCCAAATTCATATTGTACTTTTTTAGGGTCGAGGTCTTTTAAAAGTTCGGTGAATTTTGATTCTTCGCCACTGTCGCTTATAAATATTTCATTTCCATTTTTTAATAATATCTCAGCAATGGATTTTCCACTTTTTCCGAATCCTGCTATTGAAATTTTCTTGTTTTTGAATTCCATTTTTTTGTTGCCTCTAAAAACCAAAATATGCGTAAAGTCCTAAAACAGCAAACATAAAACTTGTTATAGCAAAACGAATTGTAACCTGTACTTCATGCATTCCACCTTTTTCAAAATGGTGATGAATAGGTGTCATTCTAAATATTCTCTTACCTACGCCATCTTGTTTTTTGGTAATTTTAAAATATGTTACTTGAATCATAACTGAAAGTGCTTCGCATACATAAATTCCACCAATTATGCAGAGAATTAATTCTGTTCCTGTTAAAATTGCCATTCCTGCTATAGCACCACCAAGGGCAAGTGAACCTGTATCACCCATAAATATTTTTGCAGGATAACAGTTAAACCAGAGAAATGCCATTAAAGCTCCTGCTATTATTATTCCTGCTGTTACCATATCTATTCTTCCCATTACAAGAAGTATTAGACTGAATGCACAAAGAGATATTATTATATTTATACCTGCAAGTCCATCGAGACCATCTGTCAAATTGACAGCATTTACACAACCTGGTAAAACAAGCATAAAGAATGGGTATAACCACCAACCAAATTCTATAGAATGACCTAAAAATGGAATAAATATTTTACTGCTGATTTCTGTACAATTAATCATGTAATATGCTGTAGCAACAGCCAGTATTAGATGAACTGCCATTTTATCTCTTGCACGAAGTCCTAATGATTTACTTTTTTTGATTTTTAAAAAGTCATCAACAAATCCCAATCCTGCATTTACAAGTATTATTCCTGCAAATACATAGTAGTCAGGTGTTAAGTGCAATGGCTTGCCATCATAAGTAGATGGAATGAATGGAAGGCATAATGAAGTCAGGACAAAGACTACAATTATTGCAAGTCCTCCCATAGTAGGAGTTCCTTTTTTAGATAGGTGATCTTCTGGTCCTTCCTCTCTTATCTGCTGTCCCCATTGTAATTTTTTTAATGCCTTTATGTAAAATGGAAATATTATCATACTTATGATAAAGCTTATTCCCAACAAAGGTGCTACAAATCTAAAATAGTTTGGTATTACTGAAAAATCCATTTTATCTCCCTTGATCGTCCGTTACTTTACTTAAACATTTTGTTATATTTTCAAAGTGCATTGCATGTGAAGCTTTTACAAGTACAGTGCTTTTTAATGGAATTTTATCCATAACTTTCTCAAAATTTTCTGTTTTTTCAAAAGATATACAAGAATTTTTATCCATTCCTACACTCAATGCACCATTAATTACTATTTCTGCGAATTTACCAGCTACAAGCAACAAATCTATTTTTGCTTCTCCTATTTTTTTACCGAGCTCATAGTGAGAACTTTCTGCTATATCTCCTAGCTCTCCCATATCACCTATGATTGCTGTTCTATGATTTGCATTTTGTGAAGACAAGATTGCAACTCCAGCTTTAGCAGAAGAAGGGCTTGAATTATAACAATCATTTAAAATTGTATATTTATCTGTTTTTATTATCTCTATTCTGCTTCCAGAAATTTTTACAGTTTTTAATTGTTCAATAGCTTTTTCTAATTCTACACCACTTAATGAAGCTGATAGCAATGCTCCACTTGCATTATATACATTGTGTATTCCAAGGAGAGGTACAAAATAATTTATTTTTTTGCCTTTATATTCAGCTTCTACATCAATTCCATCTTCTTTTTGAGAACAGGACAAAATTTTGAGTATACATCTCTCTGATTTTCCAAAAAAATAGACAGGGGCTGAGGATTTTTCTTCGATTAGATCTGCAAAATCGTCATCTCCATTCATAACAACAAATCCTGATTTTGGAAGTTGCTCTGTTATTTCTGCCTTTGCTTCAGCTATATTTTTTCTTGAGCCGAGAAGTTCAAAATGTGCTTCTCCAATCATACTTATAACAGCAGATGTTGGCTTTACTTCAGAAACAAGTTTTCTTATCTGTCCTTTTCCTCTCATTCCCATTTCTACAACTAGAAATTCTGTATTAAAATCACAGGAAAAAACAGTTTTGGGAACTCCTATTTCATTATTGAAGTTTTCAAAAGTGCCATTTGTTTTATATTTAGCTGAAAGCAGATGAACCAAAATATCTTTTACTGTTGTCTTTCCATTACTTCCTGTTATTGCTGTTATTGGGAAATTAAATTGTTTTCTGTAGTGTCCAGCAATTTTTAAAAATGCGTCAAGAGTGTTTTCAACAGGTATTATTTTTTCTGAAAATTGGCTGTATTTTTCTACTTGATCCATATTACATAGAGAAGCACTTGCTCCACTTGTAAGGGCTTTTTCTATGAATTTATGACCATCAAAATTTTCCCCAACTATCGGAACAAATAGATCGCCTTTTTCTATTGTTCTTGAATCTGTAGATATATTTTTTATATCGACATCTTCCACTTGTATGTCTCTGTTGAAAATTGAAAATATTTCACTTAATTTTATTGGTATCATCGTCTTCTTTTCCAATCCCTTTACAGATATTTATTCAAAATTTCTGTATCATCAAAATGGATTGTCTTATCCTTAAATATTTGATAATTTTCATGCCCTTTCCCTGCTACTACAATCACATCCCCAGAAGTAGCCATTTCTGTTGCCAATTTAATCGCTTTTTCTCTGTCAACTTCTTTGTGATATTTTTTGCCTTCAGGCACTCCTTTTTCTATATCTTCTATGATTGAATCTGGGTTTTCTGTTCTTGGGTTGTCAGATGTTATTATTGTTATATCTGATAGTTCCGATGCAATTTTTCCCATGATTGGTCTTTTTGTCTTGTCTCTATCTCCACCACAGCCAAATACAGCAATTACTCTGTTGTGGCTTATTGCTTTGGCTGTTTTTAGAACATTTTCCAAACCATCAGGAGTATGTGCATAGTCAACGATTGCCACAAAGTCTTTATTTGTTTTTACAAGTTCGAAACGACCTTTTACACCTGTGAAAGTTTCAAGAGCTTTGCAAGATTCCTCTTCACTTATCCCTAAAGCTTTGCAAGCACATATAGAGGCAAGTGAATTATATACATTGAAGAATCCAGATATTTGAAGATTTACTTGTATTTTTTTATCGCCACTTATGAGTGTGTAAGAAATACCTTTTTGCCCAACTTTAGGTTCAAAAGCTCTTATATCTCCAGTTTTTATTCCATAAGTAATACATTTTGAATCTATCAATTTTGGAATTTTATTTCCATATTCGTCATCTGTATTTATGACAGCAATTCCAGTTTCTTTTTTCAAGTTTTGGAACAATTTTAATTTTGCCTCAAAATATTCATCAAAATTTTTGTGGAAATCGAGATGGTCTCTTGTCAAATTTGTAAAAACGGCAACATCAAATTTTATTCCATGTACTCTATCTAAACTTAGAGCATGAGACGAAACTTCAAAAACAGCATTTTTCATTCCTGCTTTTACCATTTCTGATAAGTTGTGTTGAAGTGTTTTTGCGTCAGGAGTTGTTACAGAAGAGGTTATCTGTTTGTCTGCAAATTTTGTATATAGAGTTCCCATAAGACCTGTTGGGCTTTTTATTGAATTCAATATATGACTTATCATAAATGTAGATGTTGTTTTACCGTTTGTACCTGTTACACCTATCATTCTCATTTTTTCTGCAGGGTGATCGTAAATTGCAATAGACGCTTCAGCATACGCTTTTCTTGGATCATCTGTCTTTATTACATTTATACCATCTTCAAATTGTATGTCCTCAGATATACAGAATGATTTGCAACCTTTTTCTAAGACATCTTTTATGAATTTATGACCATCTGTCTTGAAGCCTTTAATACAGAAAAATAATGATTTTTCATTTGCTTCTCTTGAATCACATGTCACATTATCTATTTCTGTTTTTTCATCAATATTTACTGTTGAACAATTTATTTTGTCTATAATTTCTTTTATTTTCATAATTTTACCATTACTTTTAATTATTTTTGCTGGGATCTGCTCCCATTTGATTTACTTCATTTGGAAAACTTGGAGGAATCCCCAATCTCCAAAGTATTTCTCTTCCTATTTCTGCAAAAATAGGACCAGAAACAGTACCACCCCAAATTGTGCCTTTAGGATTTTTTATTTTTACAAGCATGACAAATTTTGGATCTTCCGCTGGAGCAAAGCCTACAAATGAAGCTATATATTTTCCTTTTGCATAAATTCCATTTTCAACTACATTTGCTGTTCCAGATTTTCCACCTACTAAATACCCAGGTATTCGAGCCTTTTTTCCTGTCCCATTTTCAACTACATTTCTCAATATCATATTTACTTTATATGATGTCTCTTTACTTATAGGTCTTGATTTAATTTCAGGCTTAAAATCTTTTACTATATTTCCTTCTGAATCAAGGATTTGTCTTATAATCCTTGGTTGCATTTGTTCGCCATTATTTATAGAACCCTGTACTGCTGAAACTATTTGAAGTGGAGTTACAGCAATTCCTTGACCAAATGAAATTGTTGCCAAGTTGATTTCAGACCAATCTTTAAGAGGAGGTAAAATTCCTTCTGTTTCACCAGGTAGTTCAATTCCTGTTATATCTCCAAAACCGAATTTGACAATATAATCATAAAATATTTTTGAACCCATTCTAAGACCCATGGCCACAGAACCTGTATTAAATGAAAATGCTATTATATCTGTTATTGTCTCTGTTGCATTTCCCCCAAAACCATCATTTGCATTGTGAAGAGTCCAGCCACCTGCTTGTATTGTATCTCCACATTGTATTTGATCATTCATGCCAACTTTACCGCTATCAAGTGCTGCTGCTGCCAAGACTACTTTAAATGTTGATCCTGGTTCATATGCATCTGTTACAATACTATTTCTTGTTAACTGCATATAATCAGGTGATTTAGGATCTTTGGATTTATAGTCTGGTTTGTTTGCAAGGGCAAGTATTTCTCCAGTTTTGGCATCCATGACCAACACAGAGCCTGTATCTGCTCCATAAGCTTTTACAGCTTTTTCAAGAGCAGTTTCAACTATATATTGTATACTCTCATCTATGGTTAAAACTACATTATATCCACTTGTTGCATTGACTAAAGATGAAATTCCCCCAGGAATCAATCTTCCAACAAGATCCATTTCAGCTGTCATTTTACCAGGTTTTCCTTTTAAATAGCTATCCATGACTGCTTCTATTCCATCAAGACCTTGATCGTCAATTCCTGTGCAACCTAAAATATGTGAAGCCAATTCACCTTTTGGATAAAAACGCTTTCCAGTTGTCTCTTTCATCGTAAAGATTCCAGGAAGTTCGAGTTTTATTATTTTTTGGACTTTATCATCATCAAGTTTTCTTGCTATCCAAACAAATCTTGTTGCCGCTCCTAATTTACTCTCTAAAACTTCTTCTGAATCTCCTAAAATTTGCGATAACAATACTGCTGTCTTATGTCTATCTTTTATTAAAGTTGGGTCTGCAGTTATTGAAGTAAGTGCTAAACTGTTTGCCAATACTACATATTTTCTGTCCATTATGGAGCCACGGAGAGCAGGAATTGTTATTGTTCCTTTGTGTTGTGATTCAGCTTTTGATTTATATAAATCGTGTTGAAAAATTTGAAGACTTATCAACCTATAACCAATAATTAAAAATAGAAGTATCAAAAAGTAAAATACAACAATTAGTCTATCTCTTACTTGGTTTTTCCAGCCTATCATATCAAATCCTCTTTAGGTAAATATCAAGGAAATTATTTCTGTACTTAACAATATAATAAGCTATCCAATGATAAATTTATCAATGGATAGCCCAAATTTAATAATCTATATAAAAATTAATTCGATGTCAATTCTTCATCATAATATGAGTCTATAGCTACAACATCTTCTATTGATGCTCTTAAAACAGAAGGATTTCTCATATCAATAACAAGACGGTTTGGAGGGTGTGCCATTCCTAATTCTTTTCTTGCAATCGTTTCAATACGCTCAAGAGAATTTAATCTACTGACTTCAAGTTTTAGGGCAAGTTTTGTTTTTTCAAGATTTGCTTTCTGTTCTTTAAGTCTTGAAAGATTATATTGTGATTTTACATTTTGAGCACAGATACCAACATAAAATATTGACATCAATGTTATCAATAGTATTGTGAACGATGTTAAAATAACAGCATAACGAGACACAACAACAACATCTGCTGTTTTATTTGCTGCTGCTTTAAATACAGGTTTCTTATCCATTTTTCTGTCTTTTGTCATTTCTATAAGTTTCAAGAAATAGACCCTCCAAATTCTCTGATTTCTTATATTCTATGCTAAAAATTAATTACCTAAGATATGACAGAAATAGCCCTCATTTTTGCCGAGCGGGCACGAGGATTTTTAGTTTGTTCTTCTTCAGAAGGAAGAAGAACTTTCTTTGTCAGCCTTCTAACCAATCTCTTACTCAGAATATCATCTTTTTTATATTTTTCTCTTATATCAGGATCGTAAGTTAAATCTCTAAATATGTTTTTTACAATTCTATCTTCCAATGAATGATAAGAGATAACGACAACAACCCCATTTATGCTCATTTTTCTTAGAATCCCTTCTAAGCCGTTTGCAAGTTGTCCTAACTCATCATTTACGGCAATTCTAAGGGCCATGAACACTCGAGTAGCTGGGTGTATATAATGCCTTAAATTTTTGTTTGTTGGAATACACCTTTCTATTATAGAAGAAAGTTGCAGAGTTGTCCTTATTGGCTCTTTTTGTCTTTCATTGACTATTGTCCGAGCAATTTTTCCTGAATGTCTTTCTTCTCCGTATTCCCAAAATATTTTTTTTAATTCTTGTTCTGTATTTTTGTTTACTATATCATAAGCTGTTATTGAACTTTCATTGTCCATCCTCATGTCAAGTTCAGCTTCTGATCGGAAGCTAAAGCCCCTTTTTGCCTCATCAAGCTGATGAGATGAAACCCCTAAATCAAAAATACAGCCATTTAGATTTTTTATATTAAGAGAATTTATTATATTTTCGATATCTCCAAATGCTCCTTTTACAGCATGGAAATTCCGAAAATTTTTCAATTTAGAAGATGCATTTTCGATTGCTTCTAAATCTCTATCTATACCTATTACATTGCCATTTCTATTGCCATCTATTGCTTTTAATATCCCTTCTGAATGACCTCCACCTCCTAAGGTGCAGTCAATATAAGTACCTCCACGCCATGGCTCAAGAAAATTTATTGTTTCTTCCAGCATAACTGGAACATGGTATTCTTCTAACATTATGTTTTATTACTATATGGCTTTAAGAGTATTTTCCACTTTTCGAAAATATATTCTAATGATTTTCTATTAAAGTCATATTATTACTAAAATTTTACTATCTTGTTTTTTGCTTGTCAATATATTTTTTCCTTCATAAATGTTAAAATTTTTTTGACTTTTTTTATTATTTTTTTTTGTTATAATAATTTTTGATAAAAAGGAAAGAATGTACATAAAAAAGAAAAAAGTTTAAGAAATATTTTTTTAAAGGATTTTAGATCAATGGATTTTATTTCTTTAATCGACGGGGTTTTAATTTCGGATGCGAATATAGCTTTGCAGAATAATGGTGAAGAGGAAGTAATTGATTTAGATATTTTATTGTCTGCTTTGATAAAGAAAGATGAAAAGTTATCTACTGTTTTAAAAATTATTAAAAGTGTAAAATTTAAAAAAGATGATTCTATTTTTATAGATATACAAGATGATGGGGAAGAAGAAAGAGCTGATTTGAATTTTTCAATATCTGCTTTGATAAAGAAAGATGAAAAATTAGCCGAGATTTTAGATTATATCAAAAATGTAAAAATTAAAAATGCTGATTTTATTTTTGCAAATGATAAGGAAGAACTTGTAATTGATTCTGGAATAGAGCAAGTTGAACTTAAAAATATAGATAATTTCGATATATCTGTGGAAAATATATCTTTGAGATGTTTTTTTGATAAGACAGAAAATAAAAATCTTACTATTTCTTCTATATATTTAAAAGAATTGACATTATGTATTTATCAGGAATTAATAGATCATGTTCTTCAATCTTTAAAATATGATTTAGAGAAAAATGGAGTTTTTAATATAAAAGTTATTTTGTCTTCAGGTAAAATTATACTTAAAGGAGATTTCAAGAAGAGTATTTTTACTATTCCATTTAGAGTTGAATTTTCTGTTGATTCAAAGAAAAGTGTTGTAAAAATAGAAATCGATAAAATACATTTACTAAAATCTTGGAATGTTCCTGAATTTATAATTCAAAATATAGTCATGGAAGCTATAAAGAATAATTTGAAATATGATTTTGTAAAAACATATAAAAATTATTGTTTAGTAAATTTGAGAAGAGTTATTCCAGAAATTATGAATTATAATACTATTGATGTTTCGGTATCTGATGATAGCATTGTTTTGAACATATCTGAAAAGAATAATCCAATAGAAGAAAATAATTTGAAGAATGATTCTAAAGAAACAAAAGAAATAAAAGAAGAACAAGAACCAAAAGAAGAAAAAATAATAGAAAACAGAGATACAGATGAATTTGAAAATGAGCAATAATAGAGAAAGTGTACCACTTTATTCTTCAGAGATTATAAAAATTTGTGTTAGAGAACTTGCTTCCAAAATTTCAGAAGATTTTAAAAATTCTGAAATTGTTTTAATAGGACTTTTGAATTCTTCTGTTTTTTTTGTTTCTGATTTAGTAAGAGAAATAGAATCTCCTGTTTTTGCAGATTTTATTTCTATTTCATCTTATGGGACACCTAATAATATGAGTTCTTCCATAAAGATTTTGAGAGATATTTCTGAAACTATAGAAAATAAAAATGTACTTTTGGTTGATACTATAGTAGAAACAGGATTAACACTTGATTTTGCAATAAAGCATTTAAAAGCATTGAAGCCTGCAGTATTGAAAACATGTGTATTGATAGATTCAAGAGCTTCAAGACTTGTCGATATACCTATTGATTATTTTGGTTTGATTTCTTTGGAAACAGGTCTTGCAGGATATGGTCTTGATATTGATAGTAATTTTAGAAATATCCCTTATGTATTTCAATCAGATTTTTCAAATAATATTTTTTAAGAAAAAGGAAAATTATTTGTCAAGGAAGTATTTTATAAGGAAACGTTTTTTAAAAGAAAATAGATATTTGATGTTTCTTATCAGCAAATTTTGAGCTGTGAATTAAAATTTCAGGATAGATGATATAATATGGGAGGAATTGACTATGCCTGCTTCTAATTATAGACCTTGCGTTTATAGACAGTCTTTGCTTGGAATTTTCCAATGTGAAAAGCACTATTTCCAGCATGCTCATCCAAGTATGTATGATGATTTATACGAATTTTGTTTGGATAAAGTTCCAGATAGATTCTGTCCTCATATTGATTTTGGTTTTAACCTCGAAGATGGAGCAAAAATATTCATAAACTGCACTCATACATATAAGGCAAGACCTCTTGCAAGTTTTAATGAATGTGAAGACTGTGATTTTCCAGATAAAGAAGGTTCTTCACTCGGTTAATTTTTGATATATTTAGGAGAATACAATGCAAAATACAAAAAAAGAAGAAAAATTTGAATTTGCTTCTCAAATTTCCGCACCATGGAAAAAAGAAGAGTTTTCAAAAGAATGTGCAAATTGTGCAACATCTTGCCAGTCTGCCTGCAAAACTTCTTGCACAGTAGGCAATGTCCCATGTGAAAAGAGAAGATAATATTTTAGAATTTTAAGTTAGGTGTGAAATCAATTTTCACACCTAATTTTTTTTATTCTTAGGAGCTGTTGGTAAACTCCTAAATAGCCTCTAAAACTAGCCAAGCTATGTCATTGCGAGGGTGAAGTGAACCCCTAATTTAACAATATTATTGCGAATTTTATCACATTATAATATTGACATTTTTTGAAATAGTGATATAATTCTCGTTCTAGAAAATTCACTTAAAATTTTATTATATTTTATTGACGAGGTTTAAAATGAATAAATTTTATAAAAATGGAGCGATGTATTTAATTTTACCGAAATGCACCGTAATGCCCCTAAATTTATTTATGGGGATATAAGGTGCATTTAAAATAAAGGTTCAATGCCTTTATTTT
>JBGUKW010000288.1:0-3252 GCA_045114665.1 Candidatus Xenobia bacterium
ATTGTTGGAATTGGGGAGCTTTTTTTTGGAACTGGATTTGGTTAATTCCAATAAATCCAACATTTGCAATAATCATGTGCTTTGCAAATATGTTCACTTGCGGATTATCAACAATCATTCTTGCTTTTTATTTAGGTATAAAGGGCAATGAAATGGCTTGGGAAAGAAAAAAATATAGAAATATTGAAGAATTTCAAGAAGAACAGAAAAAATGGACTTTAACAGGTTGGATATGTGTTTTTATTCCAACATTTATTAATATAGTAACAGCCTTATTAATGATTATGTTAATATCTGTAAGTTTCATAGGTGTATTTAGTAAAATAAATAATTTCTAATTTTTTTTAAATAAAGGGTTTTAAATAAAAAAAAAGAAAATAAAAGATGTGAATTTTTTATATCCACACCTTTATTAAATTTTAGGAGGTCCTATGTCCGACGTTTTTGATATTATCCTTCTTTTAGCTCTCCCAGCTTCAGGAAAATCCGAAACAAGAAAATTCATTGCAATGCAAAATGAAGATGCAAAAAAGAACATCTTCCACCTTGGCACAAATGCCCAAATGGATGATTTCCCATATGTACACCTTATGCATCTAATTGACATCGAGCTCAAAAAACAAGGATATGAATACCTATTCTATCATGCTCCAGATGCAAACTTTAAAGAGTCAGTAACTTGGGGAGTTTTGACCCTTATGCTCAACCAAGATTATGAAATGCTTATAAAGAAAACAAAACCAATCGACAAGAGTGTCATTGATTTGTTCCATAGAATAGATGAAACAAGAATTCAGCTCGGTCAGAAACCTTTCTTCTACGATGGCGACAAATGTCTCTATGACGAAGAAAAACTTGCAAAAGTAGCAGAAGCTCTCCAAAAAGATTACGAGACAATGTGTGAAGAACGTAGCAATCAAGCACCAAAACAAATTGATGGCTCAACACTTATTGTTGAATTTGCTAGAGGCGGTGCTGATGGTTCAGAAATGCCACTCTCTTGGGGATATGAAAAGAATCTCGCTCTTCTCTCACCAGACATTCTTGAAAAAGCTGCAATTCTCTATGTATGGGTAACACCAGAAGAATCAAGACGCAAAAATCGTGAAAGAGAAGATCCAAACGATCCAGGTAGTATCCTTGCTCACTGTGTTCCAGATGTCGTTATGTACAAAGAATATGGTTGCGACGATATGGAATACTTGATCGAAAAATCCGACAGACCTGGTTATATAAAAGTCGAAAGACCAGAAAAAACATACTATCTCCCAATCGCAAGAGTTGATAACAGAGATGATAAGACAACATTCGTAAGAACTCTACCATGGGATCCTGAAAAAGAAAAAGTATTGTATAATATGCTCAGTGAAGGCTTCATTGAACTTTGGAAAAAATATCAAGAGCGTTAATGTAAAATGGAATGGCTAACGGCAGTAATAGGATTATCAGGCATACTTTTAATAATTCATTCAATACCAATTATAAATACTGCTTTTAAAATACTTCAATTCAAAAAAATATTTGAATCATTGCCGTTAACCCCTATAAAAAGCATTAAAAATACAGATAGAATCGTAAAAATAAAGGGGATTACTTCAAGCAATGGCAATCCCCTTTTTAGTTTGTTTGATGATACAACAAGTATTTTTTACAAATTAAAGTTAATTCCAAATAAAAAAATAACTAAGAAAATTTTCAATGATAAAAAAGCTATAGACTTTACAATAAAAGACGATTCTGGTGGCAAAATATATATAGATGAAAAAACAGCACTATCAAATTTTGGAAGATTTATTGTTTTTCACAGAAATATTAATTCAGATATGACAAAATATATAAAAAAACATTTGCTACCTAAAGAGTTTAGAGATAAAGTTGAAAATTCTGAAGCAATAGAAACATATTTAGCTGATAAAAAAGAAGTACAACTCATTGGATATCTAAAAAGAGACAAGGGAAAATTATATCTTGAGGCAGATAAAAATAAAGAATTTGTTATTTTTGAATGTTCTAATGAAGCGTTTTCTCTTATACATTTAAAAATTTTTATGAGAACACTATTAATGGGATTATCTTTTTTAATCACAGGTTGTCTTCAATTATATATGATATTTTTTGTATTAAATAATTATGGAAAATAATTTAAGGAGGAAAATATGTCAGATCAACTTTCTAATCCAAATCCTTTGAAAGATTTAATAAAAATAGAAGATATTATAAAAGCTGCATTAAAAATTCCTGGGGTAACAATAAAAAGAGACAAATTTTTGAGAAATGCTTTCAGAAAAGTCTGCAACCAAAACATTATAGAAAAAGCTGTCAAGACCTCTCCTAAAGAGGCTGGAATAGATGATATGGTAATAGATAGAGTTGCAGAACAGACAATAACAAATGAAACAAATAAAGTAAGTGCTATATCTTTTGTCAGTGGACTTCCTGGTGGTTTTGCTATGGCTGGAACTATACCTGCAGATTTAGCTCAATATTTCGCACATATAATCATAGTTGCTCAGGAATTAGGCTATATATATGGTTGGAGAGAAATATGCTCTGTTGAAAATGAACTCAGTCCAGAAGCTGCAAGTCTATTGATAATGTTTATAGGTATAATGTTTGAAGTAGAAGGAGTTGCAGGAACTCTTGGAAAAATTGCTTATAGCACAATAGCTAAGACTACAGGTGAACAAATAACAAAATTGGCTGGAATAAAATTTTTGCAAGAATTGCTCAAAAAAATTGGAATACAATTCAATCAAAAAGTTTTAGGTCAAGCTCTATCAAAATCACTTCCTTTGATAGGTGGTTTTCTTTCAGGTGGTATAACTTATGTAACATTCAGACCAATGTGTAGAAAATTAAAAGCAACATTATCTGAATTTCAAAAAGAAGCAAAAGTAATAGATTATGATAAATTAGAAGCAAACACTGAGAATGTATCTTACGACTACGAGTATGAAAACTACGAGGACGAAGAAAAAGACGAAAAAGAAGAGGAAGACGAAGAAGAAGAAGAGGAAGACGAAGAGGAAGAAGAAGAGGAAGAAGAAGAAGAGGAAGAAGAAGAAGAGGAAGACGAAGAGGAAGAAGAGGAAGAAGAAGAGCAAGAAGAGGAAGACGAAGAGGAAGAAGAGGAAGACGAAGAGGAAGAAGAGGAAGAAGAGGAAGAGGAAGAAGAAGAAGAAGAAGAAGAGGAAGAACTTCCTATCGAAGAAGCTCCTGCTAAAGAAACTCCTGCCCAAGAAGCTCCTGCTA
>JBGUKW010000289.1:0-7840 GCA_045114665.1 Candidatus Xenobia bacterium
CTTTCCTTGATTACAAACAAGGAAAGGGGCTTTTTTGTTTATTTTCTGCTTATCTCTGCAGAATTTTTTTTTATTATAGAAATCTCACTCTAAACATTTTTATATTTAAATAACTTTAAATATAAAAAGTGATGTCGTTCGATTTCTCTTAATAAAAAGAAAATTTATCTTGCTTATTACTATCTGCTTATATTTCTTTCTACTTATGACGAATTTGCAAGTTTTAGTTTTTGGGTATATTTTAATCAACTAACACCAAATAAATAACTTATAAAAAAAAAACGACCCGCCCTAAGGGCGGGACACAAACATTTTTAAACTCTTTTTAAATTCTTCCCTAAAAAAATATTTCAACAAAACTTCATATTTCTTTAGATTAGCGCCTAAAGGCGCAAGATTTATAGATATGATTTAAGATAAAATTAAAGATTTATCCACAAAGCGGGCCTAACACCAGGGTCTGTAGAGTTTACACTGTAGAAGTTGACTTTCCCAACATAGTTAACATCAGACACATTAGAAGAAGAATAAGCAGTACGCAACCACCATAAACAATTACTACCTGCATACATTTCTGATGTCATTGCCACAACACCCTTCGCTACTGCATAATCTGTAGGCTGACACATTCTTGCAGAATTATCTGCAAAATAAGCATTTGCCTCACCATTACTTAACAAAAACACATTATCTGACTCGGTCATATTTACATCTGTAAGAACTACTGGCTTTATAAAACTTTTTTCTTCCTCTGTAAATACTACTGTACCATTAAATACACCATTATAAAAACCATCGCCATTTAACCAACTACGAATTTCACTATTTGCCCAATTGTTTGAACTACTATCAAAACGAACTGAATCAAGAACATTAACGGAAACTGCCAATAACTCCTTTTTATCGTCATCTCTTGATAAGACACGCCATTTTATTGGCTGTACTTCGCCTTCTGTTGTCTGAGGATAATTTCCAAATTCAATCTCATCACCTTCCTGAGCTTCTGCAAATGGATTTACTGGAGTCGGTTCAGGATCAGGTACAGGTTCATTCTCTTGTTCTTCATTTGACTGTTCATCTGGCTCTTCACCATTTGCTTGCTCATTATTATTCTCGGCATTATTACCATTATTTTCTTCATTATTATTTGATTGCGAATTATTTGCATTCTGTGAAGCCAACAAATAATAAAGAGATGAATTATTTGGTGAAGTAGTCTTACCACTGCCACCACAAGCTGAAGTTATGATAGCCACAAAAAATAAACAAGCTATCAATAAAAAAATATTTTTCTTAATCATAAAACCTCCAATTTTATCTTTTTCATAAAAAATATATATTTTTTTACGAAAAATAAAATTCAAGGGAGATAAAATAAAATCCTTTAAAATACTGCAATTCTCCCAAAGTCAATAAATGACTTTGGAAAATTTGAAATAATATTATAAATTTTATTTCAAATTTTGATTTTATTTTCTGCCATTAATAAAATTATGGTGCTAAATTATAGTTTTGGTGGTTACATATTGATTTCAAGCTCCAAAACAAAATAAATTTGTTTTGGAAAATTTGAAATAATATTATAAAAATATATTGCAAATTTTTTTAAAAAATAGTAAAATAATATAATATGTTTTTAAATAGAATTGAAAGGGACAAATGATGAAAAAATTAGAACTTCATGCAACTACAATTTTAGCAGTAGCCAAAGATGGTAAAGTAGCTTTAGGCAGTGATGGTCAAGTTACACTTGACAAAACAATAATGAAACACAAAACTAAAAAAGTAAGAAAACTAAAAGGCGGAAAAGTTGTAGCAGGATTTGCAGGAAGTGCAGCAGATGGTTTGGCTCTTTTTGAAAAATTCGAAGCTAAACTTGAAGAATTTAGAGGAAATGTACTCAGAGCTTCTGTTGAACTCGCAAAAGAATGGAGAATGGACAAGGCAATGAGAAGACTTGAGGCAATATTGATCGTCGCTTCAAAAGAAAACTTATTGCTTATTTCTGGAACAGGTGATGTAATTGAGCCTGATGACAATGTTCTTTCAACAGGTTCTGGTTCTCCTTATGCACAGGCTGCAGCCAAAGCTATGATCAAACACAGCCCAAATATGACAGCAGAAGAAATCGTAAGAGAAGGATTGACTATAGCTTCTGAAATAGATATTTATACAAATAACAATTTTACAATAGAAGTTTTGGAATAATACAAAATATAGATAAAGTCAAAAAATCAATGTTTAGAGTATTTCTCTAAACATTGATTTTTATAAAAAGAGGTTAGTTTTATGACACCGATGTTGGAACAGTATTTCCGCCTAAAAAGTGAAGCACCTGGGTGTATTCTCTTTTTTAGATGTGGAGATTTTTACGAAACCTATGGAGAAGATGCTAAAACAACAGCAAGAGAACTTGAAATAGTTGAAACATCGAAAGACTCAGGAAATGGAACCAAAATACCAATGGCAGGGGTTCCATATTTTGCTGTTGACAGCTATATCTATGCCCTTATAAATAAGGGATATAAAGTAGCTCTTGCCGATCAAATGGAAGACCCCAAAAAAGCAAAGGGATTAGTAAAAAGAGAAATAATAAAAATTTTAACAGCTGGAACAATAACTGACCCACAAGCACTAGATAGTGGAAAAAATAATTACCTCTGTTCTATATACACAAAAAACGGAGTATATTCTACTGCTTTTTGTGATATTATGACAGGGGAATTTTTTGCTTCTGAAACTGACTTTGAAGGTATTAAAGATGAACTAGAGAGGTTATCTCCTTCTGAAGTTCTAATTGATCCTGTTTTTAAAGGGAATAATTCAATAATAGAACATATGAAATCCCTTGATATTCAATATTCTTTTATATCCAATAAACCTTCTTTTGAAGAAAGCAAAGAAATAATAACAAATTATTATAAAAAAGAAAAAGTTGATGATTTCGATATTTTAACATCTGAAGTATGTACTGTTACTTGTGCAATTATCCTCGCATATCTCTTGGAGACACAAAAAAATAATATGTCTGTTATCAAAAAACCAAGGATGTATATAAAGGGAGAATATGCAGTAATAGACGGAGTTAGCAAAAAAAATCTTGAACTTCTCGAAACGATTTCAGGAAGAGAAAAAAGAGGAACACTTCTTTGGGCTATTGATGAAGCAGAAACAGCAATGGGAAAAAGAATGTTGAGAAATTGGATCATACGCCCACTCATCAAAAAAAATCAAATAGAAGCAAGATTAGATTCTGTGGAATATTTAAAAAATTCCTATGAAACAACAGATAAAATAAGAGAAATACTCAAAAAAATTCAAGATATCGAACGCCTAATTTCAAAAGTTGTAATTGGAAGTGCAAATCCACGAGATATGATTGCACTTGCAAATTCTTTGATATTAATTCCTCAAATTTCAGAATTGCTAAAAGAAACAGATTCTAAATTATTAAAATATCTCTCAAAAATGACAAATGAATCTGAATTAGGAAATTTGATATTAAGTCAAATAGATGAAAATCCTCCGATAACTGTAAGAGAGGGAGGAATATTTAGAAACGGAATTTACACTGATTTAGATGAATTAAGAACAATAAAAACAGAGGGAAAAACATTTATAACATCTCTTGAAGAAAGAGAAAAAGAAAAAACAGGAATTAAAAATCTAAGAATTGGTTTTAATCAAGTATTTGGTTATTATATAGAAATATCTAAAGGACAAATAAAAAATAATAATATTCCTTCAGAATACATAAGAAAGCAAACAACTGTAAATTCAGAAAGATATATAAGTAATGAATTAAAAGAATATGAAGCAAAAGTTCTAGGTGCAGAAGAGAGAATAAAATCAATAGAATACGAGATGTTTAGAAATCTTCTAAACGAAACAATAAAAAAGGCACAAAATATCCAAAATATAGCAGTAAATTTGGCACAAATCGACATACTTTGTGGTTTTGCTTCAATTTCAAATAAATATGGTTATTCAAGACCTGAAATATCAGATTCATCAATACTCGACATAAAAAATGGAAGACATCCTGTGGTTGAACGAATAACCACTAATGGGTTTGTAAAAAACGATACATATCTTGATTCAAAACAAAGAATGTCTATAATAACAGGACCAAATATGTCTGGAAAATCAACATATCTAAGACAAGCAGCCTTGATAACTATAATGGCTCAAATGGGTTGTTTTGTTCCTGCTGATTCAGCAATAATAGGAATAGCAGATAAATTTTTCACAAGAGTTGGAGCAACAGATGACTTACATTTGGGTCAAAGTACATTTATGGTTGAAATGACAGAGACATCAAACATACTAAACAATGCAACATCAAAATCACTCGTTATCCTCGATGAAATTGGAAGAGGTACAAGTACATTTGATGGAATAAGCATTGCCTATGCTGTCTGTAGGCATTTATATTCAAATATAAAGGCAAGAACACTTTTTGCAACTCATTTTTATGAACTAACTTCTTTGGCAGATATATTTTCAGGAATAAATAACAGGAGAGTTTCTGTAAAAGAATTAAATGATGAAGTAATATTTCTTCACAGAATACTTGACGGAGCTTCAGATAAAAGTTATGGAATATATGTCGCTTCTCTTGCTGGTTTTCCTGAAGAAGTTCTTGAAATGGCAAAAAAAATATTGTCTGAACTTGAAAAAGACAAGACTAAGATAAATGAAAATCTATCACAATCTATAAAAACTGGAAAAACAAAGACATCACAAATAGATAATAATATACAGATGACATTTTTTGGTGGTGTAAAAAACAATCTGGAACAGAATGAAATTATAAATGAATTGAAAGAAATAAATCTATCTGAAATTACACCTCTTGAAGCATTAAATCAAATAGCAAAATGGCAATCTAAAATTAAAAATAGGGAATGAATCATGGGTTCAATATTAAACTTTTTTATAGAGATACTAAAAGATCCTTTATTTTCAAGTCTGAGCATTGTTGGATTAGGATTATTGGTTGGAGTTATAAAAATTAATGGCATAAACCTTGGAATAGCTGGAATTTTTATAGTTGGAATGGTATGTGGACTTTTTGGAATGACCACTCCAGATGACTTAACATTATTTGGACTTTTAACTTTTATATATGTGATTGGAATACAAGGTGGTTCTGCATTTTTTAACTCAATGTCAAAAAAAGGATTGCCTTATTTATTTGTTACACTTGTTATGACTGGGATGAGTTCAATAGCTTGCATAATATTTGGAAAACTACTTGGAATGAATAATAATGACATTGTAGGTGTATACAATGGGGCTTTAAATAATTCGGCAGGTCTTGCTATTTTAATGGAAAATCCACAGTGGGGAAAAGCTCCTCTACCTTCTTATGGTTTGACATTTCCAATTGGAGTTGTTGCAACTGTTATAGCAGTCCAACTTATTCCACAAATATTAAAGAAAAATATGCTTAAAGAATATCAAAAGAGTAAAGAACAAGAAATGTTCAATGAAAAAAAAATTTCAAGAGTTATGTCGAGTAAATTTATCGTAGAAAATGCAGATATAATAGGAAAAACATTAAAAGAACTTAATTTTAGTTCCAAAATAGGTGCAACTATTGAAGTTATAAAAAAACATGGAGAAGAAACTTTGACATTGCCAACTGCTGATACTGTTCTTGAAGAAAATGATATAATAAAAGTAAATGGTACAGAAGAATCACTAAAAGAATTTAGCAAAACAATAGGCAGAAAAACATTTGAAAGAATGTCAGACCCCAATATCACAAGTGCAAGAATTGTAATGACTAACCATACAATTCATCATAAGAAATTATATGAAACAGATATTCCCAAAAAGTCTATAATAGTTACAAAAGTAGAAAGAGCTGGAATATCATTTAGACCTTCTTATAATTTTGTACTCGAACTTGGTGATATTTTAATAGTAGTAGGAAGAAAAAAAGATGTAGAAAAAGCCGAAAAATATATTGGAAAAGCAGGGGTAACATCGCCAGGAGTAGATATAATCTCCCTTGCTTTAGGTTGTGCAATAGGAATACTGATTGGAAAAATAAATATACCTATTCCATACTTGGGTACTTTTACTCTTGGAAGTGCAGGCGGAGCCTTATTTGTAGGACTTTTTTTAGGATATATGCACAGATTTGGAATATTTACAAATCAAATATCGCAACAAGCAAAAAATGTGATCAAAGATATAGGAATTTCTATATTCCTTGCAGGTGTTGGAACTTCATCTGGTGCAGCATTAATTGGGATAGATACAAATGGAATGCCAAAAATGTTCATATTAGCATTTTTAATTTTAATAGTAACAATAAGTTCAGTATTTTATTATTCTTTTAAAATAGCAAAAATGGATTTTATAAAAAGTCTTGCATGTCTTTCTGGTATAATGTACCAATCAGCTGCAATTATAACTGTAAACACAGCTGTACATAGTGAAGAACCTACAGAATATTTTGCAACTTGTTATCCACTTGCAACATTCGGAGTAATTATTTCAGCACAATTAGTCGCTCAAATATTGTTATTAATAGGCTAAAAACAAACAGGCATTATAGAAATCTATAATGCCTGTTTGTTTTTTATTTTATAATTTAATATCCCAGTTCATCAAGCATGTTACAATCATTTTCTATATCTAATCCAACATGCATAATTTCAACAAGATAATTACCATGTTGAGAATAAATATATAAAAGGTCCATACCACTTTTTTTATGTGATGTAACTAAAGCAATAGTCCTCTTTGCTATTCCTCTATCATCTACTTTAATAGTTAAATCAAAATCTGGATTTTTCATTTGATTATGAAAATCTTTTTTAGCATTTACATATTCATCAACAGTTTTTTCATCTTCAAATTCCATAAACATAGCATAAGAAACATCATTACCAACACCAGAAACAAGAGTTATATAATTTTTTATTTTTGAATCAGCTTTAATAAAGCTAGGCTTAAAATCATCACTTTTTAAGCCATATTCTTCACAAGTTTTAAATCCATATTTTGAGGCAATTTCTTTGAATTGTTCTGTATTATTAACAAATATTCTATTTTGTTTCTCAGTTGATTCGGCATTTGTTTCTTTAACAGTATTTGATTCAACAGAATTACTTTTATTTTTTGTATTTGCTGAAGTAAATAGTTCTTCCAAAAAATTTCCCATAGCTTCAAACAATGAATCAAAAAACCAAGAAAATGGATCATAACATCCAAATTCTTTTAATAATTCCTTAATTTCCTTTTTACTTGATTTATCTGCTTTCAAATAAATAAAATTATTATTAATATGACAAATGATCATAAAATCATTTCCAATAAGAACTGAAAAATATCTGACCAATGAAGTTTGTGACTTATATCTATTATGTGATTTTTCATATTGTTTTTCAAAATCTATTTTATATAACTTAAATAAATTAGTGGCATCTTCATTACTTTTTGTTGTATAAAATTCAATTTTACAATATTTCTTTTTAGCAAAAGTCAAAGTTTTTACATTTTCTATATCAAAATTTTTTATATCTTCAATTTCATATCCAAACTTTTTAGAAATAGATTTAAACTTATCAAGTGTCAATGACTCTTTTTTTTCTTTCATTGATTCACTATGTTTTGTAGTTGATTCTGTCTTATTTTCATTAACTTTATCAAAAGAACAACCAAACAAAAATAATAATACAGATATTCCAAAAATAAACAAAATTTTAGTTTTCATTTTTTTTAACCTTTTTACTTTTCAAAAGAAATTTTTAAAACAACATCACCATTTCCAAGTATTTTTTTCAAATCTGAAGACGTTTTATCTATAATCTTGCCAAGTTTC
>JBGUKW010000290.1:0-22966 GCA_045114665.1 Candidatus Xenobia bacterium
CTAAAAGAAAATGAAGAATCTAAAAACTAAACAAAAACTAATAAATAACAAGATTATCTAAAAAAATATCTCATCTATGCTATATGAAAACTTTCCTATATCATAGATATTGATAAGTAGGGAGGAAATAGCCCAAACTTGGCGTAAAAATGTTACTCCATAAGCTTGTGGAGATGGTGGGAAAGCTGTTTATAGTAATATGAAATGTGGTAATAACCGCTGTCTATGAAGCAAGAAGCTCGCTAATTTGTTACCGAGTAGTTCACCTAATTCCTCTCCAAGCTGGAGAGGTTAGGAGAGGATGGAGACTCTTAGGCTCCGTCAGGAGCCGTTCCTATATATGCCCCCCCTTAAGATTGTGAACAGCATCCAATTTTTAGTTAAATACTAAAAATTGGGTGCTGTTTATTTTTTAGAGTTTATTAATGTGCATATAAAAGGAAGAGATTGAGTGGAAAGAGAATTTTGTCTTAAAGTGATACTTCAAGATAATAAATGTTTGGATGGGTAAATCAAATTATTATGGATAAATTTATTTTACATGCACCATTTCCACTTCGTGGTGATCAATTTACAGCTACAGAACAAATTTGTGATTCAATAAATTTAGGCAACCCATACCAAACGCTTTTGGGAGTTACTGGCTCAGGAAAAACATTCACAATGGCAAATATAATTGCTCGCTTGAATCGTCCAACACTTGTCATTTCACACAATAAGACATTGGCAGCACAATTATGTTCTGAGTTTAGAGATTTTTTCCCAGAAAATGCAGTTGAATATTTTGTCAGTTATTATGATTATTATCGACCTGAAGCGTATATCTCTTCATCTGACTTATATATTGAAAAAGATTGTTCTATTAATTCAGAGATAGACCGCCTTCGTCATGCTGCCACACAGGCACTTCTTGACAGAAGAGATGTCATAATAACTGCGAGTGTCTCGTGTATATATGGTCTTGGAGCTCCTGAAGATTATAAGGCTTCTTCTATTTTATTTAGAGTTGGTAAATCAATAAAAAGAGAGTTGATTCTTGAAAAACTCGTTCAAATGCAATATACATATAACAAAATGATACTTGAAAGGGGAATGTTCAATTTTAAGGGTGAGAATTTAGAAATTTTTCCTGCAAATGGTGAAGAACCTTTGAAGATTTCTTTTTGGGGAGATGAGGTTGAATCAATAAAAAGATTTGATCATTTGACAGGGGAAATGCTCGAAAAACTAAAATTTATAACTATATACCCTGCAAAACATTTTGTTACTCCTATTGAAAAAATGGAAAAAGCCATGGATTCAATCAGGCAAGAATTAGATGAAAGGCTTGAATATTATAAAGAAAAGAACAAAATACTCGAGCCTGAGAGATTGAAACAGAGAACTGAATATGATCTAACGATGATGAGGGAAACTGGTTATTGCCGTGGAATTGAAAATTATTCAAGACATATGACTGGAAGAAAAGCAGGAGAGCCTCCTTATACTCTTCTTGATTATTTTCCAGATGATTATTTGATTTTTATTGATGAGTCACATGTTACTATTCCTCAATTAAAAGCAATGAATAGGGGAGACAGAGCAAGAAAAGACAGCCTTGTAACTTTTGGATTTAGGCTTCCGTCTGCTTATGACAATCGACCTCTTACAATTGATGAATTTGAGGCAAAAGCAAATCAAGTTTTATATATTTCTGCAACTCCTTCAAAATATGAAAAGGATAAAAGTGCTGTAATTGCAGAACAAATAATAAGACCAACTGGATTGCCAGACCCTGAAATTATTGTTAAAAAGACAGAAAATTGTATTGATGATGTAATGAGGGAAACAGCCAAGAGAGCTGAAAAAAATGAAAGAGTTCTTGTAACTGCTCTGACTAAAAAAATGGCTGAAGAACTTGCGGATTATATGTCTTTAAATGGTGTAAAAGCTCAGTATTTACATTCGGATATAAAAACTATTGATAGAATTAAACTTATTCAATCACTTAGAGAAGGAGAATTTGATTGTATAATCGGAGTTAATCTTTTGAGAGAGGGCTTGGATATTCCAGAAGTTTCTTTAGTTTGTATTTTGGATGCAGATAAAGAAGGTTTTTTGAGATCAGAAACGTCCCTTATTCAGACAATAGGAAGAGCTGCAAGAAATATTTCAGGCTGTGTCATAATGTATGCAGATGAAGTAACTGACTCAATGCAAAATGCTATTGATGAAACTAATAGGAGAAGGGAAAAACAGATAAAATATAATAAAGATAATAATATTGTTCCTGAAACTGTTCGTAAAGCGATCAGAGATGTTTTAGATGAATTTTCTATTGGAAAAAGTATAAATGAAATTGATGACGAAGAAAATATAGATAATATTTCTGAGGAATCTATTTTATTAAAGATTTCGTCTTTGGAAAAAGAAATGAAAAAATCTGCTGAAAAATTTGAGTTTGAAAAAGCAGCTGCATTTAGAGATGAGATGTTCAAATTAAAAAAGCAATTAAAAAACAGGGAAAATACTGTTTTTGACTTACCATTAAAATAGTTATTCAACTTGGTGATTAAATAATTTGGTTTTATAAACAAAATTATTTGACTATCGATTTAATAAAATAAAAAAATGTGGGGGTATCTTATGGATCTTGTAGTAAAGAATGCCAAAATTGCATTGGAATCAGGAGTTTTTGTTGGAGATATAGGAGTAAAAGACGGTAAAGTCGCATCTCTGTCTCAATATGGCACTCTACAGGGAAAAGAAGAAATTGATGCTTCTGGACTTATTGCAATGCCAGGAATAATTGACGCCCATGTTCATTTTGAACTTCCAATAATGGATTCATCTACAGCAGATGATTTTGAGAGTGGTTCAAAAGCATGTTGTGCTGGAGGAGTTACAACTTTTATTGACTTTGTAACACAGGAAAAAGGACATTCTCTTTTTGAAGACCTTGAAGCAAGAAGAAAGGCTGCTGATCCAAAAGTATATATTGACTATTCTCTTCACATGGGAATAACAGATTTTGTCAAATCATCTTTTGAAGCTATTCCAGAGATAATAAGAATGGGTATTCCTTCATTCAAAATTTTTATGGCTTACTCAAAAGAGGGTTGGATGGCAAGTGAAGCCGATCTCATGACAGTTCTTGAAAAAACAAGAGATAATGGCGGAGTTATGGGAGTCCATGCAGAGAACCAATCAATTATTGACAAATGCACAGAGCAGTTGATTGAAGAGGGAAGAGGTACATATAAATTCCATGGAAAATCAAGACCACATTGTGCTGAAGTTGAGGCTTTAAAGAGAGTTCTATATTTGGCAGAAATGGAGAGAAGCCCTCTTCACATTTTCCATTTGACAACAGGTGAAGGGGCAAGACTTGTTTCTGAATACAGAGGAAAAGGTGTTGCTGTTACAGCTGAAACATGCCCACACTATTTACTTTTAGATGAAACTATGTATTTAGGTGAAAAAGGTTGGTTATATCCTTCCTGTCCTCCATTGAGATTTAAATCAGATAGTGAGGTTTTGTGGAGAGGTCTTGAAATTGGTTCTATTCAAACGATAGCAACTGACCACTGTTCTTTCACTGTTGAACAAAAAGAAAGATTCAAAGATGATTTTACAAAGATTCCAAGAGGTCTTCCAGGTTGTGAAACACTTCTTCCTATGATTTATACAAGAGGTGTTAGAAAAGGAAGAATTTCACTTGAAAAGATGGTTTCTGTACTTTCTTCAAATCCTGCAAAAATATTTGGTCTATATCCTCAAAAAGGTTCTTTGTGCATAGGTTCAGATGCAGATATAACAATCATAGATCCAAACGAAGAATACACAATGTCTGCAGAAAAACTCCACATGAAAGCTGGTTATACTCCATTTGAAGGAAAGAAAACTTATGGTCCAGTAAAATATACAATTTCAAGAGGTGAAGTTATCTATGATAACGGAACATTTACAGCTTCACCAGGTAGAGGTCTATTTGTAAAGAGATTCAGAAAACCTGATGTATTTTAGAGTTTAATTAGTCAAAAAATCTGCTGTGAAATTTTTTCATAGCAGATTTTTTTTTCTAAGCGATATTTAATTTTGTTAATTTTTTGTTAACTTGATATTTGTAAAAAAATTTCACAGCAGTTTTTTTTTATCTGTCACAGCTATTTTTTGATAAGAAATTTTTATTTGTCTTTTTTCAAATAACATGCTAAAATATAAAAAATAATGGAAATATTCACTCCTGAATTTATCTTAAATTCAGGAGAAAAAATATAGGGGAAAAATTATGTTAAGTGATTTACATACTCATACTACTGCTTCTGATGGAATAAAAAATGTGAAAGATTTGATGTTAATTGCTCTTGACAGGGGAATCACGCATTTAGCTATAACAGACCATGATTCTATTGATTCTCTTGAAGAATTTAGAAATTGTGTTGTATATTCTGAAAAATATTTGGGTATATCTAATTATGACAGAATTATAGGTATTCCAGGTATAGAATTTGGCTGTCCTTATGGTGATTATGGGGAAGTCCATATTTTGGGATATGGCATAGATTTTAAAAATCAGCAATTAAATGACACTTTGAATTTATTAAAAAAAGGACGAGAAGAAAGATTTTATAAGATGATCGACAGATTGAATAAATTAGGAGTTGAAATTACAGAAGAAGAACTTTTGAAATATTCACCTCTACCAGGTAGATCGCATTTTGCAAGGATTCTTGTCGATAAAAATTATGTTGCAACTGTTCAAGAGGCTTTTTCTAAATATATTGGCAATGGAAAACCAGGATTTGTAAGGCGTGTTTTTTATTCTGTTTCAGATACTGTTGATTTGATAAAAGCAAGTGGTGGAATTCCTGTACTTGCTCACCCTGTTATAAGTGGACTTTCAAAAGATGATATTTTAAAAATTGTCGATTGGGGAATTCAAGGAATAGAAGTATTTTATCCTGAACATTCTATAAAACATAGAAAGAAACTTTTAAAGATTGCTGAGGAAAACTCGTTGATTGTTACAGGTGGAACAGATTTTCATGGGGTTAGACATGGAGTTGTTCAAGAACTTGGTATGCCTGATTATCCTGAAAATTATCTCAATGATTTTATGGATCATCTTGCTGATAAAAATTTGTTTGTTGGTGAGGTGAAGGATTGATGAAGGGAAAAATTTTTTCTTTTGAGTCAAGACATAATAGTCATATAATATGGAGATGTCCATATCATGCTTTTTTAGCTGTTGTTTCAAGAATGAGTGTATCAGGGGCGGAGTTAATCTTTGTCTCTGCAGAATCTGAGTTTGAGGAAATTAGATTGCAATATTGTTTTAGAATTAATGGTAGAGTTTGTAAAGTTTCTGTTATGACGAAAAATAAGGGGATTTTTTCGATAAAAAATTTTTTTGTGGCTTCTGAATTTTTTGAATCAGAAATACACAATGTTTTTGGGGTCAAATTTGCAAAAAACTAAAAAGAGGGGAACTGTTTAATGCGTAAGTTATTTTCTTTTTCATTGATTTTTATTTTTGTAATTCTTTGTTTTTGCAATGTTCAGGCACAACAGACAGTTGGAGCGAGGAACAAATATAAAATAGCAAAAAATATGTTTTATTCAGGAATGTACCAAGACGCTGAAAAAGAGCTTGAAGGGGCATTAAAAATGGATGGTCATTATGCAGACGCTCTTTGGCTTATGGGATTGACCAAGATGGCATTAAATAAAAATGAGGAAGCTATTGAGTGTTTTAGGAGAGTTACAGCTGAACAGCCAAAACATTATCCAGCAAGGCTATATTTGGCTAATTTGTACATGTCATTAAATCAACAAGAAAAGGCTTCTGAGCAGATAGAATATTATATAACAAATATGCCTGCCGATCCAAATGGTCACTATGCAAAAGGTGTTTTGGAATATTCAAAAGGCAATTTGACAAATGCTATAAAACTTTGGGATAAATCTATTTCATTAAATAAAGATTTGCCATATCCACATTATAACAGAGGCATTGCACTTTTTCTTCTCGACAAAAAAGATGACGCAATAAAATCTATTGCAAAAGCTCTTGAATTGACTTCAAATGCAAATAATACATACAGATTTACGCTTGGTTATTTTAAATATTTGACAGATAAAAAAGATGAAGCTATGAAAGAGTTTAAATATATTGCAGAAGCTGAGCAAGAAACAGTTGAGGGCTTGACATCTTCAGGATTTGTTCTTTTTAGTGAAAATAAATATGATGAAGCAATTGCAAAATGTGATGAAGCACTCAAAAAAAATGCAGAATTTACTGCTTCAATGATGTTAAAGGCATATATTTTGGAAAAACAAAATAAATATGATGAGGCAATAGAGGCTTGTAATTTGATTGAAAAAGCTGATAAAAATGACAAGACAGCCACAAAATATATTGAATATTTAAAAAAGGCAAAAATCGCCTATGAAGAGGAATTGAAGAAACAAGAACAAGAGGAAGTTGAAGTAGAAGAAGATACTGAAGAAAATTATTAGTGGGTGTTGGTAAACTCTAATTTCACCTATTTAAATAAGATACACTACGACGACTTTCCCAAAAACAAAAATGAATATTGGTATCGTTCTTTATTTGTTATGTTGCTTCGTGGTGGGGCAGGTGTAACATCATTTCAAGAATCATATAGCAAAGATGGACGATCAGATTTAGTTATTCCATTTGATGATAAAATAATTATAATTGAATTTAAATTTGCCCAAAATTCAAAAGAAGTAGATAAAAAAAGATTAGAGGGGCAAGAACAAGTAAAGCGATATGCTGAAAGTTATCAAAATGAAGGAAAGAAAATAATAACTCTTGTCTTAGTTGCAGATGATGAGAAGAGACAGATAGTAATGTGAAGATCGATGAGAGAGTTTAGCTCCTTCTCTAAAGAAAAGGAGGAAAAAAATTGGGGGATTGGTGAAATGGTTTTAACTTGTATGCCAGATTTGTCAACTTTATCTGATGAAGTTCTCGCTACACAGGCGAGCAGATCTGACATGGAGTCTTTTGAAGAATTGATGAAAAGATATGAAAAACCTGTTTTGGGAATAGCTTTAAAAATCACTGGAAATAAAGAAAATGCCGAAGAGGTTTTGCAGGATACTTTTATAAGTGTATATAAGAATTTGCCAAATTTTAGAAATGATTCTTCTTTTAAAACTTGGCTTTATAAAATAGCAACAAATGCCGCTTTGGCAAATGTAAGAAAAAATAAAAAAAATACAGATAATATTTCTGAAGAAATTGTCGATGATGATTTATCTGTCAGTCCAATAACTGAATGGCCAGAAACTCCTGAGAGTATTTATGAAAAAAAGGAATTTTCCTCATTTATAAAAGAAGCTATAGATAAATTGCCTGAAAAATATAAAACTGTTTTTATTTTAAAAGATATTGAAGAATTTACAAATCAAGAAATTGCGGATATTTTGGGGATATCTCTTCCAGCTGTGAAGTCAAGATTGTTAAGGGCGAGGCTAAAAGTCAGAGAATTATTGGCTTCTTATGGAAAGGAGGCTTTGTCATGAGCGATTTTTTATGTAATGAACAAAAAGAACAGATAAGTTTATTTATATATGGTCAACATATTGAAAAAAAATGCGAATGTACTGATCCAAATTCTGAAAAATGCAATAAATGTGATGATGTAGTAAATAGTTATTATAATGCTGTTGGAATATTTAAAAAATATGTTAAATATGAAGAACCAAAAAATGAAGAGATTACACAGATGAGAAATAAAATTATGGATAGAATAAAAAATATGTGAGTTCAACACCCCCTTACCCCCTCATTCTTGAGGGGGCGGTTCCTCGGTGCCTGCCTGCACCTAACTACTGGGCTATCCTCCCTAACCCTCCTTTTAAAGGAGGGAATAAATTTATAAAAGGAGGAAATAATTTTTATTATATCGCACAAAAGTTGCTAATTTGGAGTTTCTCTCCACCTATGAATTTATGAATCTAATCTTCATATTATTGGTTATAGTTTAATAATAAAGATATTTTTGTTGTAGGAGTTTTAACGAAATGATAAATATAAATGAAATCAAGCTCCTTAATTTTTTAAAAATTAAGGAGAAAAAAAAATTGCGTTAGGTGCTTAATAGTTACTAAATTATAATATTAGAAGAAGAATAAAAAAAATGTAAATTTTCAATCCTCTTTCAGTCGAAAGGGGATTTTTTTATTTTTAGAAATATTGTACAAGCCGTGAAAATATGTTAAAATAAATATAATAAAAATGGATAATTTTGCTTTCAAAAATTATTTTTGGAGAAAAAATAGAGAGGAATAAAATATGTCAATATCTACAATAAGTATTCGTGTTGATTCTGAATTAAAGAAAAAAGCAGAAAGTTTATTTAAAGATTTAGGGCTTAATATGACTTCAGCAATAAAGTTATTTCTTAACAGTGCTGTGGAAAATCAAGAAATTCCTTTAATCCCAAATGAAGAAACAAGGCTTGCTCTTGCCGAATCTGAAGAAATGAGAAATAATCCTGAAAAATATAGAAGATATAAATCGTTTGATGAGATGATAGAGGATATTTTATAATGCTTGATATAGTAGCCTCTAATTTATTCAAAAAAGATATTAAATTGGCAAAAAAGAGAGGATTTGATATATCTCTTTTGCGTGAAGTTGTTACGACTTTAGCACAGAAAAAGCAACTTGATGAAAAATATAGAGATCACGCTTTACAGGGAAAATATAAGGGTTTTCGTGAATGTCATGTTGAGCCAGATTGGCTTCTTGTTTATCAAATAAGAAAAAAGGAAATAGAATTGTATCTTTTTAGAACTGGAACACATAGTGATTTATTTTAAACAGAAAATTTTATTCACATCAAATAATAATTTATGACAGATGCTAAGATTTGCAATTAATTTTTCATGTTCTAAAATATTGTGAAAGAATAAAAAAAATAGTAAATTTTTAATCCTCTTTCAGTCGAAAGGGGATTTTTTTATTTTTAGAAAGATATTTTATAAAAAAATAGAAGTTATTTTTTGTTAGTTTTTTGCAATAACAAAATTGCTGTAACAACGACATTTTTTCGATTACAAAAGAGACGGAAGAGACAAAAGAGAAGATAAAAGAAAAAGGAGAAAAAAATATGATTTCTGAGAGAGCAAAGAAGATAGGGGAGAGCATAACTCTTGCTATCACTGCAAATGCAAAAAAGATGAAAAAAAATGGTGAAGATGTCGTGATCATGGCTTCTGGCGAGCCTGATTTTGATACACCAGAACACATAAAAAATGCAGGTATTGAAGCAATCAAAAGTGGTTTTACAAAATATACAACGACATCTGGAATTGATGAATTAAAACAGGCTATTTGTGAAAAGTATAAAAGAGACTTAAATTTGGTATATGAACCAAGTCAAGTAATTGTTACTGTTGGAGGAAAACAGGCTCTTTTCAATCTGTTTCTGTCAATCATAAATCCAGGTGATGAAGTCATAGTATTTCGTCCTTATTGGGTTAGTTATTTGGAACAGATTGGATTCGCTGGTGGTATTCCTGTTCTTGCTGAATTGTCAGAATGTGTAGAAAATCCTGAGCTTTTGAAAAAATATATAACTCCAAAAACAAAGGCTGTTTTATTTAATTTCCCTTCAAATCCTTCAGGTTATGTAATTCCTGAAGATATTTTGGAAAAATTTACAGATATAGCAATTTCAAACGATCTTTACATAGTGTCTGATGAAGTTTATGAGAAGTTTATATATGATGGACTTGCTTTTAAGTCTTCCGCTTCTTTTTCTGAAAAATCAAAGGAAAAGACAATAATAATAAATGCACTCTCAAAAACATATTCAATGACAGGCTGGAGAGTCGGATATGCACTTGGTGCTAAAGATGTCATAAAAGCAATGGGAGCTATTCAAGGACATCAGACTTCAAATGTTTGTTCTATAGCTCAAAAAGCAGGAGTTGTTGCTCTTACATCATCACAAGATTGTGTAAAAAATATGGTTGAGGAATTTGCAAAAAGAAGAGCTTACATGTTTGAGAGATTGTCTGCTATAGACAAAATAAAGATAGATAAGCCAATGGGAGCTTTCTATATGTTTCCAGATGTCTCTGCTTTCTATGGTGGTAAAGTAAAGAATTCTTTTGATTTTTGTAGTTGCCTTTTGAATGAGGAAAAAGTTGCCATAATCCCTGGAATTGGATTTGGGGCAGACAACCATGTTAGATTGACATATTCAGCTTCTATGGAAGACATAAAAAAGGGCATGGATAGATTCGAGCATTTCTGCAAAAATCTATAATAGTTGGAAAAAAATAAAAGTGGCTGTAAATTCGTGAACTTACAGCCACTTTTTTAGTTTATAATATTAAAAATTGAAATCTTCACTTGATACTTTCCAAGAGTCATTTTCTTTTTTGAAGTGTATTATTCCCGTAAAATTGCAAGTTGCCCCTTTTTGTTTAGTATTTCGTGCTTTTCCCTTTATTTCCATGGTCGCAGTTGAATAGTCAAATTTTTCCGCTCCAGTTGTGTATTCTATAGGGCTTGTGTAACTCATCAAAAATAACATAGCTTTAGGGTCTTTTTGTTTTTTTATTTCGTCAATGATATTTGATGTTACATATTTTGAGACTTCATCTATCTTTAAAGTTTGTACGGCTGCAATTTTTTTTGCATATATTTCTTTTAAATTTGCTTCTTGAGAAAATGCTATTTGAAAGATACATGACAAAAATATGAATGTAAATATTAAAATTTTAGTCTTAATTTTTGATCAACTCCATTTTATTTATTTTTATATTAATAATTTCTTATAAAAATAAAAAATCCCCTTGAATTTTCAAGAGGATTTTTATTTTATTATGCTATTTTATTTGAGTTCGCCCCATGTAATTTGGAATCCGTCCCATGTTACATAAGCATTACCATATTCAGAAAGTCTGAGTTGGTTGAGAGATACTCTGGCTTGTTCGTGAATAGGTCTCATTTGGAAGTTATTAACAGCTTTTCCATAATAATATGAAACAGTTGTTGATTTGAGGCTTAAGTCAGACATTATAGCAGTTGATCCGTTTTTAGACATTGTCAAATATTGATATAATCTGTCATTTTGATTGACTTTTACTCTCTTTTTATTTATATCAATTACATAAGTCTTAGGATTTGCATAAGTTGTGAATTCTCCCTCTTTTCTTTCAAGGGCTTTTTCAGAAACTGTATATATTATTTTATCTTTTCCAGCTGAGAAGTGAATAAAATAAGGAGCTTCGTCAAGAATTGTTGTTTTGCCTCTATCATAGTAACAGAGAACTTTATTTCCCTCTTTAAATTTATACTTTTCAGCAATTTTTGGATCATTGCTCTTTTTCATTTTTCCAACCCAAAAACATTTTCCAGCATCTACCCATTCGACATAGTCAGCATTGTTACCAATTACATTTTCAAATTTTGTTGTATCAAATGTTTTCTTGAAAATACTATATCCTGTTTTGGTAGGGTCAACATATGCAATAGCTTTACAGATGATTTGATCTTTTTTATCATAAAAATATCCACTTGCACCAATTTTTCCATCTGGATAAGTTTGTATAACTCCAGTATCACATCTGAAACCTTCTTGTCCTTTTTTATGCTCAAAAAGAACAGTAGCTTTTTTTGTAGGTATGTCAACTTTTATAAATTTAGATCCTCTCTCTGCAGTTATAAGACATGTTTTTCCATCATGGGTAAGAGCTGCATTCTGAAGAGCTGTACAAGGAAGAAGAACTTCGCTAATTTTGACTGAATCACGGGTTTTGCCTGAAAAGTCAAAAACCCAAAGTTTATAGACAGTGCCTTTTTGTTTCATTTTAGTATCTGAAACTTTTTCATAGGCTGTTACAATATTTCCATTTTGTGATATGTTCATAATACCAAATCTCAAAATAGAAATTTTCAGTGCTTTTAATTTTGGTTGCGTTATTCTGATAGTTGTAGCATTTGCAGTTGTCAAACCAAAAACAAATACAGCAAGCAGTACAAGAACAGTTAATCTGACAAATTTCATCAAACAGATCCTCCTGAAAAAAATTAATAATTGCCTTAAAAATTTATGCGAATATAATTTGCTTTTAAAGAAAAATTCTATAAAATCGAATATAATTCGCTTTTAAAAGAAAAATTCTATAAAATAAACCCTTTTCCTTTACTTAATAATATTTTTTTAGAAGGACTTCAAAACATTTTTATTAAATTAATAGTGAATATATCTAAATTATAATATTTATAGATTGAAAAAACTTTATATATATACACTAAAATGGGAGGTAAGCAGTATTGAAAGAGAAATTAGAAGAAGCTGTAAATACTCTCAGAGTTGATTATATGGATATCCGAATTGAGGATAGACATGAGACGAGAATTCAATATCTTGGTAAAAAATTAGAACAACTCGGAGAAACTGACAGCTTTGGTGGAACTGTCCGAGTCAGAGATAAAGGAAGATGGGGAATTGTCTCATTTACCGATATGGATGATTTTGATAAAAGTATTTTTCTCGCAGCAAGAGAAGCTAAGACTGGAAAATCAGAAGATTACAAATTAGCTGAATCTCCTGCAGTTGAAGACTATGTAAAAAAGAGCATTTCTGCAGATTCTGATCCTATCAATATAAATATTGATGAAAAAGAAAAACTTGTAAGAGATTACAATGATATGATTTTGTCTTCAGACAGAATCAATAATTCATCAGTTTTTTATAAAGATGTCGATGTAAAAAAATATTTTGTAAGTTCTGAGGGAACTTATGTTGAGCAGGACAGAACAGAATGTGGAATGTCTATTCAGGCCATTGCAAAAGACGGAACAAATGTTCAAAAATATGCAGATTCACTCGGTGGAATAGATGGTTTTGGAGTTGTAAAAAATCTCGATGACAAAATAAAAGAGATTTCAGAAAAAGCAGCTTCTCTACTTGATGCAAAACCAGCAAAAGGTGGTCATTTTGACTGTCTAATAGATCAGAGAATGGCAGGAACATTTATTCATGAAGCATTTGGACACATGAGCGAATCAGATCACATCTGCGGTAATGACAAACTACAGAAGGAAATGGTTCTTGGCAGAAAAATTGGAGCCGAAGCACTTACAGCCATTGATGACGGAACAATGGAACATGGAATGGGAACAAATAAATATGATGATGAAGGTGTTCTATGTCAGAAAAATTATTTGATAACAGATGGCAAAATTTCAGGTCGTCTCCATTCCAAAGACACAGCTGGCAAAATGGGTGAAAAAGTTTCGGGAAATGCTCGTGCTATTGATTTTAAATTTGAGCCTATAGTCAGAATGACAAATACCTATATAGAACCTCGTGATTGGACATTTGAGGAAATGCTTGCAGGTATTGAAAATGGTTATTATGTAAAAGGTTCTCAAGGTGGAATGACAAATCTCGATGTATTCACATTCAGTGCTGGTGAAGCATACAAAGTTGAGAATGGAAAACTCGGTGAAAAAGTTAGAGATCTTACATTGACTGGAAATATTTTTGATACAATGAATCGCATTGATGCCATTGGAAATGATTTGATCATGTACAACAGTGGCGGAAGTGGCGGTTGTGGAAAAGCAGGTCAAGCTCCTTTGCCAATTGGAAGAGGAGGCCCACATTTAGTTATAAGAGATGTTATTGTGGGAGGTCGTTAATATGGAAGTCGTTAATATGGAAAAAGAAATTATTCAAAAAGCTATAAAACAATACGGTTGTGATGATGCAGAGTTATTTGTTGTAAAGATTGAAAAATATCCTGTTTCTTTTGAAGCAAGCAAATTGAAATCTGTAAAATCAAGATTGTTGAGAGGTTATAGTCTTCGCACAATAAAAAATGGCAGACTTGGTTTTTCATCTTGTACTTCTCTAAAAGACAAGGGCAATAAGCTCATTGAATCAGCAATTTCTGCTGGTGAATTTGGACCAGTTGCAGACTTTTCATTTTGGAAAGGTCAGAGGTTCCCACAGCCTGATGTATTTTTCCCAGAAACAGTAAGTTTTGAAATAGAAGAAGCTGAACTTATGGGAAGAAGAATTGTAAGAAGACTTAATGAAATGCTTCCTGAAGCATATATTGATGTATCTGTTTCAAAGGCTTTCCAAGAAGTCTCACACTATACATCAGAGACAGAAAAGACATACTATAAGAGTTTATTCTCACTTGGAGCAACATCTTTAACAGTTCGCTCAGGAGAACTTTTATACATAAATGAGGGAAAAGACAGTTGTACAATTCCCGAAGACCCAATGGCAATAATTGGAAACATTATCTGGAAAGAGAAAATGTCTCAAAATTCTGTTGAATGTCCTTCAAAGCCAATGCAGGTAATTTTTACACCAAAGACAATGCCTATTCTTATGAAGGGATTCACAACAGGTCTCGCAGGTAGAAATGTAGCTTCTAAATCATCTCCACTTTCTGATAGAATAGGGGAGAAGATTCTTGATTCAAGAGTTTCTATCTATGATGATGGTATAATGTCAGCAGGTCCAGCTTCTGCTCCATTTGATGATGAAGGTGTTCCAAAACAGAGATTTCCACTTTTTGCAAAGGGAGTTCTTAAAAATTATTTCTTAGACCTAGCTTCGGCAGCAGCTCTCAAAACTGAACCAACAGGTTCTGCAGAAAGAAGATTTTTAGCAGCTCCTATTGCTGAGCCATCAAATTTAGTTATGGAACCTGGAAATACAGAATATGAGGACATGATCGAGAATATGGAAGATGGCTTAGTCATTGACCAAGTAATCGGTGGTGGACAAAGCAACCTTTTGAATGGCGAATTTTCAATGAATGTTGAACTCGGCTTTAGAGTCAAAAAGGGCAAAATCGTTGGAAGAGTCAGAAATACAATGGTTGCAGGAAATGTCTATGAACTTTTCGCAGATAAAATAGAAGCTATTGGTAATAAATGCGAATCTGACGGCAGTGTATTTACGCCTTATGTTTTGTTTAAAGATGTAAGTATTTCTGGAAGAGAATAAATATTATAAACGGGTAAAAAAATCAAGAGACTATGAAAAATTATTAATATTTTTTCATAGTCTCTTTTTTGTCTTATAAAACATCTGTAATCTTACTTTTATACCACTTATGAGGTGGCAAATTTGATTTAAAGGCTTCTTCAAAAATTTTATACAATTCTTTATATTTTTTACTTGATTTTATTATTTTTTTCAAGTCAGAGGCTTGCAAAGGGATGATTTTCATGCCATTAATGTAATTATCAAAATTTTGGCGATCATAATATATAGTACTTTTTCTGCTTCTAAAATCAGATATTACATTTATATTCAAGTTATTTGTGATAAATAGAGAGTAAGAAAATAAATTTTTAGTTTTTAATAAATGTTCACCTAAATGCCTTGAAACTGGCTCCATTTCCATTCTTCTTTGATTATTCCCATCTGAAAGAGTTGCCTCTATAAGCAAACAGTGTTTAGGATAAAACTTAGATTTGTCATATTCATAAATAATATCTGCCTCTCCACCTATGGCATGTGTCTTTGGTAGCAAATCAGAATCAAGAGAAAGTTTCATATAGTCTAAAATATTGCCCTGATATTCACTTAATTTATACCAAATAATAGTAAGTATATATTCAAATATTGTTGGAATATCTGCATTATCTGTTACAATATTTCTAATAACTTCATCTTGTCTCTTTTCAAAACAATCAAGTAAAAATAATAAATTTTTATCTGTAAATTTGATTTCAATTAAATGTAAAAATCTTTTATATCTATCATCTTTTAAAACTTTATTTGCTTCAAGAAGTGATGTGACATTTACTCCAAATTCTTTATTTATTCCATTGATAATAATTTCTTCGTTTAAAATCAAGCAATTATTAATTTCATCTAAATCACAATTTATAAATAATTTGTCTGAAGTAGAATAAGCATTTGGATATAATTTATCAATAACATAAGAAAAAAAATACTTTGGTATTATATCCAATTTTACAGAATTATCTTCAAATAAAAGAACATCTGTTATTTTCATATAACGCTTATTTAAATCATAATAATCAGCAAGTGTAGCCTTTGCTTTAAATAAATGAAGACATTTAAAAAATTCTTCTTTAAATTCATACTCTGTTTTAACATTATCAAATGCAGTATTTTTTATAGAATTTAAAATATCTGAATTTATTTTCTTTTCGGAAAAAGGCTTAAAAATATGATTTTTCCAAAATTTTCCAATTTTAATTTTTTTTATAATTTTATATGCCGAATATAGAGAAGATACATCATTTTCTAAATAAAAATAATATAAATATTTATAAAGTAAAAAATAGTCTTTGTCATACTTTCTACTTTTTCTGTTTAATCCAATTTCACATATTAAATCTTCGTCAACATCGTTTGTCAAAAATTTATTAAGTGCTTCTTTATAATTTGGCATATCCATTAATCGTGAAACAATAATTTCATCAATGGTTTTTAGAGATTTTCTAAATAATTTTATATTTTCAATAATTTTTTCTGTATAATGAAAATTCGTACATAATGGCAAAAGATATGTATATTCTTCAATAGATAAATATTTGAGTTTTGATAAAACATATAAAGTAACAATAAAAGGCTTTACAACTTCTCCATTTACAAAATTATAAGATTTTAGAAATTGCTTTAAATATATAAAACTGTCTTTTGGAATTTTTAAAAAATTATCAGAAGAAAAATCTCCGTTTTTGGAAATTTCTAATAAATGTTTTCCAACATCTGATAAATTTCTATTTGAATCAATTAAGCCGATATCTACTAAACCTGAAGTTTTTTCTCTTGCATCTTTAGATTTGTTTAGAGCATCGCCTATAACAAAATTTTTAGCTTTTAGAAAATCATAATATGAAGCCTGTAATATATTATTTGAAGACCAATCAGCATTTTTATTAATTTCTAAATTCCAAAATTCGTCTAACAAAGATAATTGAAGTTCTATAGTTCTGTTAAAATTTTTTGTTCTAAAACTTGTTGTACCAAAACTCCAACAGAATGATTTATATGGAATAGCCATGTTATCTCCTAATAATTTACAATTAAAACTTCCTGTGTAATTGATTTACGGTTTTTAATTTGATAGTTAGAATTAGAGTAATCAAAGTTTAAAGGAATCAATTTATAACGAGTTTTATTTTTTTCTATCCAATTTAATAAAATATTATTTTTCTTGGCTTTTGATTCAATTACATTAGATAGAGCAAAAGAAATTTTTTTCTCAGAAAGACAGTCTAAAAAATGCAATAAATCTAATTCATCATTTTCTTTCCAAGAATTATTTTCGTTATATGTTGCACAAGTTATTAAATATGGTGGGTCTATATATACAAAATCATCTGATGTCAATTCATCTATTTTGAAGTTTCTAAAATCACAAGAAATAAAATAAGAATTTTGATTTTTTATTACATCAATGAAAGAAGAAATTTTTTTCAACATTCGATCGTTAAAATCTCTTTTACCTACAGGAAGATTGAATTTTCCTGAGCTATTAAACCTAATTTGATTATTAAAAGAATATACAATTAAAACATATAACATTATTGAATAGTAATTATTTTCTTCGCTTCTTAAATTAAAATCTTCTCGCATTTTCATAAAATATTTTTTATTATAATTTGAAAGCCCATTAGATGATTCACAATTATAATATTTATACCCATTTTTGCTAACTAAAGATAAATTATATTTTTCAATAATATTATAAATTGAATCTATAATAAAATTTTTATCAAGGAGTTTTAAAGTTTTGTATATATTTATTAAATAATAATTTGAATCATTGTAAATATTTTTATTTGCAATGACATTTAATCCAACATTGCAACCACCACAAAATAAATCAACAAAATTATTTATATTTTTAGGAAAATAAGGCAGTATTTGTGGTAGTAATTTATATTTTCCACCTGTATAATTTAAAGGAGAGGCTATTAATTTTTTCATTTTACTTACACTCACAAAGAAAGAGTCTTTCTTTATTATCATTTATGTTTGATTTTCCAGTACTGAAAGATTTATAATCCTCAGAGAAAATTTTAACATTTCCTTTTTTACTAAGTATGTTTAAAATGTCACCATCAGAAATTTTAGCATTAGATCGATCATTCCCTTTATTTGCCATGTTGTTATAAGATAACAAAATATATCTTGCATTAATCTTATCTATCAAATCAGCAAATTTTTTAGTTGCATTTTTTGTTGAATAATCACTTTTTAAATTTTGTCTATCCATTTTTTTTGCAACACCAAAAACTTTAGGTTTTTGCCACAATGCAACATTTTCTAATAGGTGATAACTATCACAATATTGCCTTGAATTATATGGTGGGTCTATGTAAATTAAATCTGAATACAAATTTATAACTAAATCATTTGCATCTATATTAAAACAGCGATTTTTGGGATTATTCGTAATATTTGCAAGTGGGACTGCTAACTCCAAAGATAAATCAAAATTTTCAACTTTTCTATATGCATCATAATGTCCACAAGTATTTGCTATTTTGTCCATTGCATATATCAAAGATGTTATTAGCAATGCCTTTTCCCTAAATGAAATTTTTTTATTTTTAAATTTTTTTTCTATATCTTCTCTTATGTATCCAATTTTAGAACAATCATTAAAACTAAAATAAGTATTTGCAAAGTTTTCTGTCATGTAATTATCTTCTTTAATCTCTAAAGAATTATAATCTGAAATATAAGATATTATTTTATCTCTATTATATTTTTTAGGAGAAAACCAAGCACAATGTGATATATAATTACAATATAACAAGTCGTTTGTTGTTAAAATTTTATCAGTATAGGCAGAAGCAAAAGAGCCTGTACCAGAAAAAATATCTGCAACAGAATTAATATTTTTACATTCTTTTTTTATTACATCTTTTATAAATGGCAAAAGATGATATTTATTTCCTAAATACCTACGATTATTTATATTGAATGTTTTATATTTTGCTATATTTTCAAAAAGAAATAGTTGTTTTGTTTCTTTAAAATTCATGTTTTTTTAGAGAGATTATAAGATTTTATTATTTTATCATGTTGAAAATAGAATAGCAAGTGGAATTTTTCACTTATAAACTTATAATTATCCAACTTGTTATTTTATTTATAACATTTGTATATTAACTTTATTTTTTTATTTTTGTTAAAAAAGATGAATTTTTTTTAAATTTTTGTTAACTAAATATTTGGAAGAAAAATTCTTGAAGTTTTTTATCAGTCCCTTTATTTTTTTACATTTTTGTCTTTACTTATGACGAAATTGCAAGGGGTTATTATCTTGTTTTTAGTGAAATTGATGTTATAATTTTAGAAGTACGACAGAAGAGAGAGAAAGGGAGGAGGATTAGCTCCTTCATAAGTGAAGGAGGAAAAAACTGTGATAATTGAAGGAAAATATAGTTCTGCAGAAGTTTTTACTGTAAATAATCAAGAAACGGCTATTGATCAATATGCCATAGCACAATTACAGATGTTATGTGATAATTATGTTTCCAAAGATTCTGTGATAAAAGTAATGCCAGATGTTCATCCAGGAAAAGTATGTACTATTGGTTTGACGATGACTGTTGGAAATTCAATAATGCCACAAGTTGTAGGAATAGATATTGGCTGTGGAATGACAATTTCACAGATTAAAACTAAAAAAATTGAATATCAAAAATTAGACACAGTCATAAGAGACAATGTACCTTCAGGTTTTGCCGTAAGAAAAAAGGCACATTTAAAAGCAAATGATTTTGATCTATCTTCTTTAAAATGTATAAAACACATAAGAGAGGAAAACGCATTAAAAAGTCTTGGAACACTTGGCGGTGGTAATCATTTCATCGAAGTAGGCAAAGATGAGGAACTCAATTTTTATGTAAATATACACTCTGGTAGTAGAAATCTTGGAAAAGAAGTTACAGAATATTACATGAAGGAAGGACAGAAAATTTTAAAAGAACAAAATTTGGATGTTCCTTATGAATTGACTTATCTTACAGATGAGCTAATGAATGATTATATACATGATTTAAATATCGTTCAAGATTTTGCAAATTTAAATAGACAAATTATAATTGATGAACTTCTCAAAGGTATGAAATGGAAAGTTATTGATCAGATAAATTGTATTCACAATTACATAGATTGTCGCAAGGAAACTGTAGATATTTTGTCTGCCCCTGTTCTAAGAAAAGGAGCTATTTCTGCATTGAAAGATGAAGATGTAATAATTCCAATAAATATGCGTGATGGTATAATATTAGGAAAAGGAAAAGGCAATAAAGATTGGAATTGTTCGGCTCCTCATGGTTCAGGTAGAATTTTGAAAAGAGTTGATATAAAGGGAAAATATACTGTTTCTCACTATAAAACGGCTATGAAGGGTATTTATTCTCCAAGTATCAACTCAAATACACTTGATGAAGCCCCATTTGCATATAGACCTATTGAGGAGATTCAAGAGGCAATTTTCGATACAGTTTCAATAGAGAAAATAATTAAGCCAGTATATAATTTTAAGGCTGGAGCAGATGAATAAATTTTTTACTACGCCAATTTTTGGATATAATACACTCACTTAGACAGTTTTTTCGCAAATTAAGAACTTTTTGATTATATCTACTATGAAAAAAACTGATGCGTTCGTTTTATTATATCGCACAAAATTGGCTACTGGATAAATAGTGCAATTTTACAAAAAAATAATTTTTTACTGGACATAGGACAGAAGAGACGAAAGAGGAAATTTTATGAAGATACAACTTAGTTCAGGTTTAGGACCTAAAGAATGTAGATTAGCAGTTGCAAAACTATTTGATTCACTGTCAAAAGAATATAAAGACATAAAATTTATATCAGGAAGAACTGATGGAAATGATTGTTATTCATCAGTAATTTTTGAAACCGAAAATGATCTGTCAGCACTTGAAGGGACTATTGAATGGATTTGTAAAAGTCCATATAGACCACATCACAAAAGAAAAAATTGGTTTGTAGATGTCAGTGTAATCAGAGATGAAGAAACGATAGATGAATCTGGAGAGATAAAATTTGAAAGATTTCACTGTGGCGGAAATGGTGGACAAAATGTAAATAAAGTTGAGACAGGAGTTAGACTTATTCACATTCCTACAGGTATCACAGTAACATCGACAGAAGAAAGAAATCAATTACAGAACAGAAGAAAAGCACTTGATAAGCTAAATAAAAGATTGGAAGAGATGAATTACAAGATAGAAAGTAAAAATAAGAACAATGCTTGGAGAGAACATACCAAAATTGTAAGAGGAAATCCTGTGAGAATTTATGAAGGTATGAACTTTGCAAGAAAAATGTAAAATAAGGTGTGTTGATATATTTTTATCAGCACACTTTTTTTGATATGTTTAAAAATTGCTGTAATAAAAAATTAACAAAAAATTATTTTTTTTAATAATATTTAGACATAAATTGTAATAATTGACAAATACAATGGAATTACAAAATAAAAATAATGTTTGATTTTTCACTTAGATTTTAGTATAATAAATAGAGAGGAGAAAAAATATATGGAAAATTTGCCAGAAATTGTAAAGCCTAAGATTGATATTATTTTTAAGCGTATATTTGGAGAGGAGAAAAATAAAGAAATCGTGATGAGATTTCTTTCTGATATTCTTGAAATTCCTCGTGAAAGTATGAAAGACATTCATTTTGGCAATGTGGAATTAACTCCTGAATATTTAAATTTAAAATTTTCACGACTTGATTTAAAAATTGAATTGAAAGATATTGATGATTTCAATGATAAAATAATAAATGTAGAAATGCAAGTAAATAGTGAACCTGCATTTAAAGAACGCACTCTTTATTATTGGTCTAAAATGTATTCTGAAGAATTAAAATCAGGCGAAGAATATGATCTTTTGAAGCAGACAATTTGTATAAATATAATAAATTTCAATTTATTTGATTCTCTCGAATATCAATCACATTTCCAAATTTTAGAAAAAGCTCGGCATGAACTTTTGACAGATAAGTTTTCAATATATTTTTTTGAACTTCTAAAACTGAAAAAATCCTCTAAGGGTAAGGCAGTAGAGGATTGGCTGAATTTTATAAATGCTGAAAAAAAGGAGGATCTTATGGCTTTAGAATTATCAACAAAAATTCCTGAAGTGAAAGATGTAATTGAACAAGTTCGTGAATTAAGTGCTGATGAAAAACTAAGAAGAGAAGCCTTTTATCGTGAAAAGCGTTTACATGATGAAGCAAATGCAATTAATGGCTCAATGCGTGAGGGAATAAGAATTGGAAGAGCTGAAGGAAGAGCCGAGGGAGAGAAAATTGGAAGAGCTGAAAGAGACAAAGAGCTTGTTGAAAAACTATTAAAAAAAGGTTATTCGCAAGAACAAATAGCGGATATATTAAATTGATGAGGTTGACCTTATGGCTTTAGAATTATCAACAAAAATTCCTGAAGTAAAAGATGTAATTAAGCAAGTATGTGAATTAAGTGCTGATGAAAAACTAAGAAGAGAAAAGGGCTGAAATCAATTATTTAATTGCAAAATTAATAATAAAAAATTGATTTCCGTAATCCAAATAGGCTCTATTTAGAGGCGATGTCATTGCGAGGGAGCGAAATAAATAGTTAAAAACTCTTTAGAGTTTTTAATAAATTACCCTCACAAGGAGGGAGCGACCGTGGCAATCTTAACCACTTAATTTTAATTTAGTAATTTATTAAGCAGACCGAAGGCGAAGACAATGAGGACAAAGAGGACGAGATGAAAAAAGATTTACGAAGTGAGAATGTAAAAAAGATTGCTGAAGATTTTCCAATGTGCATTACTGAGATAAAAGACAAAGACGGCAATTTAAAAAAGGTTGTTGATTTTGAAAAGTTAAAAGATTTATTTTCAGATGATATAAGAGAAAAAGAAGAGGCTTATGAA
>JBGUKW010000291.1:0-8358 GCA_045114665.1 Candidatus Xenobia bacterium
AAAATGTAAATTATCAATTGTACTTGAATTTTTTAGAATACCATAAAATTTTCTAAAAAAATCTCTTATTTCATTTGCTTTTTCTACATCATTTATATTGTCAGTAATAGGCTTGTCATATTCATCAATAAGCAGAACAACTTGACCTTGTTGTTCATATAATCTTGTGATTATATTTGCTAATAGTCGTCCAGTGTTTTTTTGTGGTTGAACAGTTAATTTATTAATTCTTGAAATTTCTTCAAGATAATCAATAAGTGCATCATTAAGTTCTTCTATTGTCTTATAATATCCTAAGCCACTCATATCCAATTTAATAACTGGGTTAGGATTTTTAGCTTGTTCTTTTACCCATTTCTCTGCATATAATCCCTTAAATAATTCAGCTTTACCTTTGAACATTGTTTCTAATGTTGATAAAGTAAGAGATTTTCCAAAACGACGAGGTCGAGAAAGAAAATAACATTCTCCATTTTCGATTAAATTTAAAATTTGTTTTGTTTTATCAACATAAAGATAATTATTTAGACGAATTTTTTCAAATGTTTGAATACCTATGGGTAATTTTTGCATATATATTTTCTCCTTAAAATTTTCGCCTTTCTTGGTGAGTTGTTAATTACATTATTTTTATTTTATCATATAAAATGTTAAAATAGCAAGTATTTTTTTATTTTTCTTAAAGTCTTTATTATATTAATATTCAAAGGATAAATATTATTTTTCACAGAAAATATTATTTTCTTAATAAAGCTAAAAACTAAAAGATAAGGATTATATTAAATGAGTGAAAATAAAGAAACAGATGTAAAAACTAAAGTAAAATATCCGCCTGCGTTTTACAGTGCAAATACTGCTGAGATGTTCGAACGTGCGGCATATTATTGCATGTTTATCTCAATTACTCTTTACTTGACAGATGTTGTCGGTTTTACAGATATTGATGCAGGTTGGATTGCAGGAGCATTTTCTGCTCTATTATATTTCGCACCAACTTTTGCAGGTGTTATTGCAGATAAGATAGGTTATAAAAAATCTCTTCTCATTGCTTTTACTTGCCTTTCTGTTGGATATTTTATGATGGCGTTTTTATGCACAAAGCCTATGACTATTTTAAATTTATCGTTGATTTTGATAGGTGGTGCTTTTATAAAATCGGTTATAACGGGAACTGTTGCAAAATGTTCTTCAGAAGATAACAGAGCGGCTGCATTTTCAATATTTTATATGATGGTAAACATCGGTTCTTTTTCAGGTAAGACGCTTTCAAAATTTATAAGAGTTTCTGTTGGTGTACAATATATTTCTGTTTTATCAGGAATTTTCTGTTTAATTGCTCTTTTCGTCGTTTTGTTTGCATTTAAAGATCCTGACAAGGCAGGAGAGAATAGAACTTTTAAAGAGATTACAGATGGACTTCGTAAGGTTTTGACAAATTTTAAATTTATGGCATTGATCATAATTTCAGGCGGATTCTGGGCTATACAAACTCAACTTTATGCAACTATGCCAAAATTCGTCATCAGAACAATAGGTGCTTCTGCTTCTCCTGAATGGTATGCAAATGTAAATCCACTTATAGTTGTATTTTTAGTTGCTCCAATAACTGCTCTTACAACAAAGAAATTTAAAATGTCTGCTCTTGCCTCTATTGCTACTGCATTGTTCTTGATTCCTATTTCATCACTTGTAATGAGTACAGGTTCTTGGTTAACTTCTATTTTTGGAAGTTCAATGTCTTTGGGCTTCTTTAATGCTCATCCTGTAACTATTGCACTTATTGTTGGAATTGCAATCCAAGCATTGGCAGAATGCTTTTTATCACCAAGATTTTTGGAATATGCTTCTAAACAAGCTCCAGAAGGCGAAACTGCACTTTATATGGGATATGCACAAGTAAATAGCTTCTTTGGAAATCTTTTGGGATTTGGTGTTTCTGGTTATCTTTTGAATAAATGGTGTCCTGATCCTGCTCTTTTACCTGCAGATGTTCAGCAGAAAATAGCCGAATCAACAGTAAATGGAGTGATAAATTGGTTGCCCCCTGTTTATGACAATGCAAAATATATATGGTTTGTTTTTGCAGGAATTGGACTTTTGGCATTCATAGCTCTTTTAATATTTGCAAAGGTAACTGCAGAAAAGAAAGAAGAAATTCCTGAGTCTTAATATAACTCCCAATTCTGAGAAGGGGAATAATTAGGGAATGTTGAAATTCTCTAAAATTGTTACACCCTGTTCTAAATATCTTTTTACAACGCAGAATAGTCATTAACAGAAAAAGGGGGAAAATTTTATGATCACTATTTGGAAAACTAAAAAAAATGTTCTCAAAGAATTAACCCTTGACACATTGGAAAAAGGTTCTTGGATTCATATTGAAAATCCGACAAATGAAGAAATAAAAAATGTTGCTGAAATTTGCGGAGTTCCTTTTGATTTTATTGGAAATGCACTTGATGATGAAGAGCGTTCTCGTATTGAAATTGAAGATGATAGCCTTTTAGTTATTGCAAATACTCCTGTTTTAATTGACGAAAATAATTTTGACACAAGACCTCTTGGAATTGTTGTTACTATAGATTATTTTATAACTGTTTCAAGGGAACATTGTGATGTGTTAAATGGATTTAATGTTGAGAAAGCAACACTTTTTGATACAAATAAAAAGACGAGATTTCTTTTTCAAATTCAGTACAAAATAGCCGAACAATATTTAAAATATATGAAATACATAAATAGACAGTCAGATAGAATTGAGTTAATACTCAGAAAATCTATGCAAAATAAAATGTTATTTCAACTATTTGAGTTACAAAGGAGTTTGGTTTATTTCACAACTGCTTTAAAAGATAATGGACTTGTACAGAAAAAACTTTTGAGAATAAGACAAACACCTTCATATCAACATCTTTTATCAGTATTTGAAGAAGATGAAGATTTGCTTGAAGATGCAATAGTTGAAAATGAACAGGCTGTAGAGATGGTCGATGTTCATAGAGAAGTTTTGACAGGTATGTTAGATGCTTTTGCTTCGGTTATTTCAAATAATTTGAATATGGTTATGAAGACATTGACTGTGATAACTATTATTCTTGCAATTCCTACTATGGTTGCGAGCTTTTGGGGGATGAATGTTCCTGTCCCTTGGCAACAAAATAATATAGGATTTGCTTTTGTTATGTCTTTGGCAGTTACGTTAACCATAATTGTTGCATATATTTTGTTAAAAAAGGAATAAAAAATTTGGCACGTAAAAAAAATATTTTTAATATATTCAAAATAGGAAGAAAATTTACTTTATTTCCTAAAAAGAGAAAGAAGAGTATTTTTAGAAAGAGCAGAAGAAGTAATCCTTTTAATTCTCTTATTAGATTTATTGAGGCTCTTGTAAAATTGTTGAATGTTTTTACAAAATTAAAAAAATAAAAAGGATATAAAAATGATAAAACAGATTGAATGGAAAAACAATGTTTTGACACTTCTCGATCAGAGATTGTTGCCAATAACAGAAAAATACATCGAATGTACAAAATATGATCAGGTAATTGATGCAATAAAAACTCTTGCTGTTAGAGGAGCCCCATTGATTGGTGTCTCTGCAGGAATGGGAATTGTTGTTGCTTCCAAGGAAACAGACAAAAAAGGCGAAGAATTGAGACAATATGTCATTGAAGCCGAAAAAAAATTGAGAGCTTCTCGTCCAACAGCTGTTAATTTGATGTGGGCTTTGGATAGAATGATGCCATTTATTATGGAGGATCCTTCTGATTCAGAAAAATATATTTCTGCATTGGAAAAAGAGGCATTAAGTATTTGGAATGAAGATATTGAGCTATGTAGAAAAATGGGAGAATATGGTCTTGAAATAGTTCCACAAAATGCAAATATCATAACACATTGTAACACAGGAAGCCTTGCAACTGCAGGAGATGGAACAGCACTTGCAGTTATAAGAGCAGCACACAGAGCAGGAAAAAATATCCATGTTTTTGCTGATGAGACAAGACCACTTCTTCAAGGGGCAAGATTGACAGCTTGGGAACTTGCCCACGATTCTATTCCATTTACTCTAATTTGTGATGGAATGTCATCTTATGTTATGAAAAACAAAAAAATTGATTTGGTCATAACTGGAGCAGACAGAATAGCAGGTAATGGAGACAGTGCAAACAAAATCGGAACTTATGGACTTGCCGTTTCTGCAAAATATCACAATGTTCCATTTTATATTGCTGCTCCTTATTCAACATTGGATTTGTCCATAAAAAGTGGTGAAGAAATTATAATTGAGCAGAGAAAAGCCGATGAAGTGAGAACTTTTGGTGGGGTTAGAACATCACCTGAAAATTGTGATGTACTAAATCCTGCATTTGATGTTACACCTGCAGAACTTATTGCAGGGATAATAACAGATAGAGGCATAGTTAGACCGCCATTTACAGAAGGACTTAAAAAGATTTAGGAGATCTTATGACGGATTTTTCGGTTCTATCAATACCAAATAAAATTTTTCCTGTTTTTTATCTTGAAGGGACAGATGACATAATTATAAATGAATGTTATGCAGAACTCAAACGAAATTTAAATCTCGATACATTTTCGGATTTTAATATGGGATTTTTTGAAGGTTCTAAGACATTAAAGGCTGATTCCGTGATTTCTGCACTTTCAGAATTGCCTTTTTTAGCTCCATATAGAATCATTGTTCTCTCTGCTTTTCAAAGAGTTTCTGCAGAAGAAAAGGAAAAAATTGTAAATTTTGTAAAAGGTGGAATTGGAAAATCCGTTTTTGTTATTTTGTCAAATACTTCAGAGCAGAAGGGAAGAGTATCTGAGGTAAAAAAGAAATCTGAAAATGATTTAAAAAAAATTGGTGCTTTCATTGATTGTAGAATAACAGACAAAAATTGGAATCTTTGGGTAAAACAATATTTGAGAAAATATAACATTGATATAGATTTTGGGGCATTGGGTCTTTTAAAAGTAAAACTTGGGCTTGATTTTGGATTTGCAATATCTGAATTAAAAAAATTGCAGGCTTATACTTATGGCAAAAAAAAGATAACAGCCGTAGATGTTGAAAATATAGTATCTGTTTCAAGTGGAACACAGATTTATAATATATCAAATTGTATAGTAAAAGGTGATTCTGCAGAGGCTTTAAAATTGTATTATAAAATGATTGGAACAGATTCTCCTTCTATTTCTTTTTTAACTTATTTAAAGCGTTTTTTTGACGGAATTGCTGAAATAAAAGCATTACAAGAAAGTGGAATGGACTATTTAGAGATTTCAAAAGAATTGAAAAAACATGAATTTCTCATAAAAAAGAATCTTGAAATAGCTTCAAGTGCCTCAAAAGATGTTTTTCCAAAAATATCTGAAATTTTGATGAGTGCCGATTTTGATTATAAATCTGGTCAGAATGAAAAACTTGTGTTTGATTTGGCGATATATCGCATTTCAGCACTGTTTGCAAAGTAGAGATGAAAGATAAAAAAGACAAAAATATATTACAAAAAATATTTCTTACTTCTTTTTTTATAAGTGCATTTACATTTGGCGGAGGATATGTAATAGTACCACTTATGAAAAAGAAGTTTTCAGATGAGCTACAATGGATTGATGAGCCTGAAATGCTTGATCTGATAGCAATAGCACAATCTGCCCCTGGACCTATTGCTGTGAATGCTTCAATTTTAGTTGGCTATAAAGTTGCTAAATTTTGGGGAACTGTCGCTTCAGTTTTGGGAACAGTTTTACCTCCTTTAATTACCATTTCTATTATCTCTTTCTTTTATATCATGTTTAAAGAAAATACTTATGCTCAACTTCTATTAAAAGGTCTTCAAATAGGAGCGGCAGCAGTGATAGCAGATGCTGTTTTTTCGATATGTTCCTCTTCTGTAAAAACATCACCTGCTTTTTCTATAGTTATGATATTGTTTGCTTTTATTGCTTCATTTGTTTTAAAAATAAATGTGATTTGGATTATTCCTATTGCAGGCTTAGTGGGCTTTTTATATGATTTGATAAAAAAGAAATTTTCTAAAAAATAAGTAGTTTGTTTTTGAAACTCTTATAAAAAAAGGATATAATTGATGATATACATACAACTTTTTATAGCTTTTTTTCAAGTTGGATTATTTAGTTTTGGTGGTGGGTATGCTGCACTTCCTTTGATTCAGGAACAAACTGTTGAAGTTCATAATTGGCTTACAATGCAGGAATATATTGATTTGGTTGCAATTTCAAATATGACACCTGGACCAATAGCTATAAATGCTTCTACTTTTACTGGAATGAAATTGGGTGGAATTCTTGGATCAATTTGTGCTACTGCTGGATGTGTTGCTCCTTCTTGTATAATTGTTGCATTGCTTGCAATTTTATATTATAAATATAGAGGACTCGATGTTTCGAAAGGAATTTTATTTGGTCTAAAACCTGCTTCTGCAGGATTGATAGCTTCTGCAGGTCTTTCTATTGCAATTGGGGCATTATTTAATCATCTTACACCTGCATTAAATAATATTGATATAAAATCTTGTGTATTTTTTATAATTTGTATAATTGCACTTAGATTTAAAGTTGATCAAATTGTTGTGATGTCAGTTTCTGGTATTTCTTGGCTTATATTGGGGTTAATTTTTTGAGTGTGTAAATTTTTTTATTTACAGAAATTTCTGTACAGACTAGTCCGTTTCCTTAAAAATTGGAGGCAGATATGGGAAGAAAGTTTTTTTTTGTAACATTTATTTTGTCTGTTTTGCTCTTTTTTCAAGCATTGCCAATTTCTGCACATGGACCAATGTGTGATTATTGTGGAACATCTATAACTTATAGTAATCTTGGAAAAAAGACAGTTAAAGGTTATCTATGTAAAGATTGTTATAGAAAAAATTCTGATATAACACAAAATAAGGGCAAGTTTAAACGGCAAGTACAACCAGATCAAAAGTCTAAAATATATAAATGTTCTACTTGTGGACAAATATTCAGAGGAAAAGGTGGAACAGATGGCATTAATTACTATTGTTCAAGTTGTTTAGATAAGTTACAGAGTAAAGATGTTATTAAGTCAGAATTAACTTGTAATAATTGCCATAAAAAGATTGGAATTGCTGAACAATATGCAAAAGGTCGAGATGCCTATAAGAGAACTTTAATTTATTGTGTTGACTGTGCAAAGCAAAATGGATTATTTAACAATTTCAAATGTGTAAAATGTAATCAAGTAATAGGTGGAACAGGATATAGGACTGAAAGAGACCAATATGGCAATTTTATTTACACTTGTGTAAAATGTTTAACTGGAAATAATAAATTTGAATCTGATACAAAATGTACTGTCTGTGGAAAAGGTCTTGGAGATTATGCCTCTAAAAAGGCAAATGGTAAACCATATCACTATGAATATTATAAGACTATTAATAATAAGTTTTATTGTTTAGAATGTAAGGAAAAATATAAAGATATTTGTAAAATTTGTACTTTGCCAATTCCACCAGGAGATGGAACAAGAAATGGTAGTTATTTAACTTGTAAATATTGTTCAAAAGATATTGTCGTTACAGATGAGGAATTGCAACAATTATTTGCTAAGGCTTGTACTTTTATGCGAGAATACTTTGGATTAATCGTTCCTGTAACTCCAGATAATGTATATTTTTCTGATATTTCTGAAATGAGGGATATTATGAGTATTTTAAGAACTGATGATATTCCAAGAAGTTATGGGCAAAATCCAGTTGGTCTTTTCTCTCGTCGTGGAGATTATAAGTCTATAAGAATTCAAAAAGGTATGCCTAAACTTCATGTACTTGAAACTCTTGTTCATGAAGGAGCTCATGCTTGTATGTCTGAATTTGGTTATAATCAAAAAACAAATTTAATCTATTCAGAAGGTTTTGCAGAATGGTGTGCTTATAAATATCTTGTAAGTATTGGAGAAACAATGTATTATTATCAAAAAATAAAAAGAAAAGATAAAATATATGGAGATGGTCTTAGAAAAATGCTCGAACTTGAACAGAAGCTGTCTGCTAATGGATTATTGAAATATGTTTTGACTCACAGCGATTTTCCACAGGATAATTAATTTGAAAATTATGGAACGAAGGCTAATTAGAGATATTGAGATTAAATATGTATTGAAACAGTCATTGACAGATAAAATAAACGATTGTGAAATTTACCGAAATGCACCGTAATGCCCCTAAATTTATTTATGGGAATATAAGGTGCATTTAAAATAAAGGTTCAATACCTTTATTTTAAATAAAAAACTTGCATTATGTTTTAAATTATAATAAAATAAATACTACTCAAAAATTAAGTAAAAGACAAGCAATA
>JBGUKW010000292.1:0-9997 GCA_045114665.1 Candidatus Xenobia bacterium
TTCATAAGCCTCTTCTTTTTCTCTTATATCATCTGAAAATAAATCTTTTAACTTTTCAAAATCAACAACCTTTTTTAAATTGCCGTCCTTGTCCCTTATCTCTGTGATGCACATCGGAAAAACTTCAGCAATCTTTTTTACATTCTCACTTCGTAAATCTTTTTTCATCTCGTGTCCTCTTTGTCCTCAACCTCTTCTACCTTATAATATTCTTCGGGATAAAAATAGTCATCATAAAATTCAGGATCATTTATCAACTTTGTGAATAATGCTTTGTCTTCAGGAGATACATGTAATCCTTCCATTACCTTATCTATAGAAAGATTAAAACTCTTTGAAAATTGCATTATATAATCAATAGCTTGTTGCTGTTTTCCCAATCGTTTGCTATCCATAACCAATAAATGCTCTTTCATATATAGTTCCCTCTCTTTCTCATCTTTTTTAACAGATTTTATCTTTTCATCTATTTCCTTAACAAAAGAGTTATCAGGCATTTTACCATTTACATATTCTAAAAAAGCCTCTAAATTAGCACTTACATTTTCATCTTTTTTGCCTTTTGTTGAAATAAATATTTTTGTTGTTTCATCTTCTAATTGGATATTTTTATTTTCTTCACAAAAATTTTTGAATGTGTAAATCCTACGATCTCCATCAAATAACTTAAAAGGACAAATAAAAATTATAAATGACTTATTCAGCAGATTATAATTAGTATTTTTTAGCAATAAAGAAGCATCCATCATAGCTTGATAATATCTTGACCTTTTTGCCAAATTTTTATAATCACGCACCTGCATTTCTATATTATAGACAGTTTCTATTTTGTCTTTAATATAGACATCAAGCCTAACACCTTTGTGTTCATAAGTCGTTTTTATTCTCTCTTCTACATTTATATATTCGATTTTTTCAATCTCAACTCTAAATATGGCTTCGAGAAATTGATTACAAATTTTTTGAAAACTCATCACTTTAGAAAACATATAATCATCTCTAATAGTGAGGTCTTCAAGTGTCTTTAATGTTCGTTTCTTTCTTATTTTCTTAGGTACATTTGAATCCATCATTATTATTTCCTCTCTATTATACTAAAATAATAACCAAAAATCAAGTTTTAATAGTCTCCTTGCAAGCAAGGAGCAAAAAAATACTTTGTAATTCTATTGTATTTGTTAAATATTACAATTTATGCCCAAATATTGTTAAAAAAATAGCATTTTTGTTAATTTTTTATTAATTCATAAAAACATAACAAAAAAAATCCCCTTTTAACTGAAAGAGGATTTCATCAGCATAACGCTCTATTTTAATACTTTTTGAAGTAAATCACTATAAGTTGTAACAACATCATATTTTACCTTATCATTACTGATGACTTTAAAATGCTTTTCTGCACATTTTATTTTTGCACTTTCTGTTGTTCTAAAATCCAAATCTGATAAGCTACCTTTTGTCTCAGCAACAAAATAAATATGCTTTACAGAATCTTTATTAAATGCAATAGCCCAATCAGGATTATAATCTCCCAAAGGTGTACGAACTTTGAAATTAGTAGGTAATTTTGTATAAACTGCAACTTCTGTAGCTTTTTCCACTTCTTCGGCAAATTTCTTTTCAACTTCTGAATCATATACCAAATAGTCATATATATTTTTAGAAGTTTCTATTGCATTTACATCTAAAATACCCGATAAATTGTTTTGAAAAATATCTTCTTTTGAATATTTCTTAGTATCTTTGTAATATGTAATATGTTCAACAAATGGCTTTGCTATTGCTTCTTGTATCAACTGACTTGATTTTAATATAAAATCTTCAGGATTATATTTTATCATTTCGAGTTTTTCAAGTTTGAGTCCTGAGAGTATCATTCCTACTTCTTTTCTCGTCAATCCTGTATTTTTGCCAATTCTGCCTATGAAGTCATACTTTACATTTTTATTTGGCTGTATTCTATATTCAGGTCTGTATGATGTGGAATTTTCCTGTACAAAAGCATTGCTATTTTCAAACTCTTCTTTTGTATTTTTATTTTTTTGTGTTCCTTCTTCTATCTTTAGATATATTTTTGCTATATCCAGTCTCTCATTTAAGACATGTATTGCATTTGCAATTATTTCTTTTTGATCCAAATCAACTTGATAGTAACTTTTTGAATTTATGTTATCCCAAAGTTCGTTAAATTCTTTCATTTCGAGTTTGTCATCTTTTAACTCTGCTCGCACATTGTTTTTCTTTTCATTTTCAATCTTATAACTATCTTCAGTATAAACTTTATTCAAAATTTCAACTATTGCAGGAAGATATTTATTATACTCTTCATCTATTTCAAGAGAATTATTTTTTTTGTCTTCCTCAAATTTTTCTGTAAGTTTCTTTGTCGTCTTATCTATATAATTGTGATGTCTCAAATTGTAAATAATATCATTTGCAAGTTCTTCATCTATCGTTATTTCGTTTCCGTCAGTATCTTTTATTTGTCTGTTTATAAATAATTCTTTTGTAACTATCTTTGGACGATCAGAAAGACTATCGCTTATTTCTTGCTGTAAACTCGAAACAAAATTTTTATAGCTTTCACTTGCAATAACAGTTAAAAGATTTATTTTGTGAACATCATCACCTGCTTTTTCATAATCTATTCTGTAACCATTTTTATTTACACAGAGTCTAAGCCCTCTTCCAACTTCTTGCCTCTTTTTAAGTTCACTTCCACTCTGTTTTAATGTGCAGATTTGAAAAACATTTGGATTATCCCAACCTTCTCTAAGGGCTGAATGTGAAAAAATAAATCTAACAGGAGATCTTGTTTCATCTAAATCGAGAAGTAACTCTTTATTTTTCATAATCAAATCATAGGCTTCTACATCATCAGAAGTTCTTGATCTTTTATCTGAATATTTGCTGTTTACCATTTTTCTTTTTTTATCAATGGAAAAATAACCTGCATGAGTATCTTCTGTTCTGATATTGCCCAAATATCTCAAATATGATTCATCTTTTAATTCTGCCTGTAAATTTTGAAGACAAGTTTCGTATTCTTCCTCAAACATTTCGGCAAATTTTCCTTTTTGTGGTTTATCTTGTTCATCATATTTTCTATAATTTGAGACTTCATCAATAAAAAATAGTGAAAGACATTTGATTCCCTTGTGAAATAAATTTCTCTCTTTTTGCAGATGTGAAAGAATAGTTTCTCTTATTTGGATTCTTCTAATGCAATCTTCGTTTGTCTGCCCCATTATGTCGCCAGCATGCATTTCTATATTGTTTTCAAATCTTATGCTATTATATCTTCCATCTATACTGCTTATCTTAAAACCATTTTTATATTCTTCAAGACGGTCTGATTCTTCATAAATACTATCACCAACAGAAAAATTTTTAACTTTCTGTTTAATGCCAGTTTTTGTCATTTTATCAAATCTTATTGTAGCAGTAGGGGCTTTGTGTGAGAGATTGATTTTTTCAAAATAGATAAAGCTATTAGTTGCAGTTGTTCCAACTTCTTCAATGCCTTTTACACTTATTTTTTTGACAAGTTTTTTATTATAGGCATCAAGAGGGTCTAAACGATATACAAGATTGTATTCCTTCGGTGGTGTTGCAGAATATCTCAATATAAAAAGAGGCTTAAACAGTTTTAAACTCTCTTTTGTCTGTGTCTTCTTTGCTATTCCTTCAACAGATTGTGGCTCATCTATAATCAAAATTGGATTTGTAGAACTTATCAAGTCAATAGGTCGCCTACCGCCAAATTTATCCAACTTTTGATTGATTTTTTTCTTTTCACCTTCAGAATTAAAGGCTTGAGAATTTATGATCATAGCCTTTATATTATCACTTCTTGCAAAATCTTCTACACAACCTATATTTGCTGAATTGTAAATAAAAAAGCTGATAATTTTTTCTGGATATTCTTGTTTAAAGTGTTCTGCTGTCAACTGAAATGACTTAAAAACACCTTCTCTTATTGCAATACTTGGAACAACAATTATAAATCTACTCCAACCATAGGCTTTGTTGAGTTCATACATCGTTTTTATGTAAGTGTATGTCTTGCCAACTCCTGTTTCCATTTTCACAGTAAAATTATAATTACAACTCTCACTTGCCAAAAGTTGTTCATCAAGTTTTATGTCATTTTTTCTCTGTACCTTGTGCAGATTTTGCAAAATAACATCATCTGAAATTGCTATTTTATGATTTTTAAAACCTCTATCTTCATAGTCAAATTTACTCTGTGAGCTTATGCCTGTTATGTCAATTCTAAAATTGCTCTCTTGATATTGTTGACCATCAAATATATTGACAACTGCTTTTGTTGCGTCTGTCTGAAATTGTTGATTTTTAAACTGAATCTTCATTATTTTATCCAAAAGCTACATTTTTTTATTTTATTCATAATTTCATTTCTTATCTGTGTAATCTCTTCATTTTTTGGTTCTTCATATTTTCGGTAATTTTCAGAAATAAGAAGAAATAATATATTTTAGCTTTTACCAAGACACATAGGATTTTTAATGTCTTCTCTCTATTTCATCCAAATTCTGCTTATATACTTGAATTTTGTGATGTATTTCTGATCGTTTATTTACTTGTTTTTCATTTCCTAATTTTATATTTAATTTTTTAATTTCACTTTTTAGAGATATTATTCTATCGTTAATTTCAATAATGCTTTTCAGAGATTCACCTTCAATTTTTTTGTACTTTGAAATTTTGAAAAAAAGCTCTTCAAATATATTTTCCCTACAAATATCACTTGTAGATTCAATATATCTTTCTTTAGAAATCCAATTTGTGCTAAAATATTTACCAATATTTTTTACAAGACTTTTATTGTCTTCATCTTTGTAAATTTCTTTGTATGCAAGCAAAATTTTATATTGAAACTCTTCTTTTTCGTTAGTTCTAAAGACAAATAAATTATGTACAGGTAATTTTTTGTCAATAAATTTAAGAAGAGACTCATTAACTTCTAAAGAATCAGAAACAATTTCAAATATGTTTAATAAAACTTTATGATTTTCCTCGTCTTGAATCCTTTTTAATAAATAGATTTTTTCTTTGAAATTTTCATCAAAAATTTCTTTTATTTTTTTAGTATAATTTTTTTGTTCTGGTACAAATTCTGTAATCTTCATGCTTTTTCAATCACCAAAAAGTGCATTAATTCAAAATCATTTACATTATAAGCAATTATATTTTCCATTACTTCATCTGTGAAAATTTTCATCTGCTCATCTTCTTTTTTCGTCTTTGTGATAGAATTTATCATTTTGTTTAGAAGTCTTGAATACTCCGACATATTCCGCCCATCATCTGTTTTTTCATTGAAAATTTTACAAAGTTGCAGATCGGGATTTTTTTTGCCATAACATAATTTTCTCATCAACTCCAAAATCTCCTTAGGTTGTTGATAATCAAAAATTATGTTTCCACTTTTGCCAATATATGTAAGATAAAATGGGAATAACGGATTATTTGTCTTGTTATTTTCTCCAAGTTCTCTAAGCAAAAAAATAACGCCTTCTTCTGTTTCGCTATCTCTCGATACTATGGCATGTAATCCCAACGGCTTTTTTGAAAGTTCATCATTTGCTTTTCTGTAATTTAACAAATCTGTCTTGAACTCATTCAATCCCAAATCAGTTATTGAAATTTTTCCTGAAACATCTTCAAATTCCAATACTTCATTTTTTAATTTTTTCAACTGCTCATTTCTGTACTCAAGCTCATAATTGTCATCTTCAATTATATTTTTTTCACCACTACCTGAAATTATGACTTGCTTCATCTTATTTTTTACTCTTTGAGTCAAATTCAAATACTCATCAAGCTCTATGTCAGGCCAAAAATTGACAAGCTGAATATTTTTGTTTTTACTTCCGATTCTGTCAATTCTTCCAAACCTTTGAATAATTTTGACTGGATTCCAGTGTATGTCATAATTTATCAAAAAATCACAATCCTGTAAATTTTGACCTTCTGAAATACAGTCTGTGGCAATGAGCAAATCAATTTCTTTACTTCCTGTTATTTCTCTGTTCTTAGATATTGGAGAAAAATTTGTCAAAATATCGTTGTATCTGTTGGAAATCCCTTTTAATGTCGTCCTTGTTCCTCTTCCAGTTATAAGTGCAGATTCGATATTATATTTAGCTTTTATTTTTTCACTTAAATTTTTATACAAATACTCAGCAGTATCTGCAAAAGCCGTGAATACTATTATTTTTTTGTTATTGCCATTTATAGGATTTTCTATTTTATCCGAAATTAAATTTAAAAGTTCTTGTAATTTTTTGTCTGTATTTGATGTTATTTTTTCTACAGTAGAAATAATGTCTTCAAATTGTACAAAATCATCTTTTAAATCTTCAAGCCAACTTATGTAATCCATATCTTGAAGTGAAATCTTGAAATTTTGATCTTCTATATAATCAATTTCTTCATCATCAAAATTTTCATCACTCAAATCATCTTCTAAAATTCTGTCTTTTTGGCTGTACTGTTCAATATATTTGATTTCTTTTTCTATTTTTTCTTTTATTTTTTTAAGTGTTGTAACAAAAGAGAAAATGGAACTCTCCAAACGCTTCATCAAATTTTTTCTTATCAAAAATTCAATGCCTTTTTGGCGTCCTTCTATGCTTAGAGAGCTTTTATATTTATTTGCATATTTTTCTTTTTTACTGTCCAAAATATAAGTTGCGGACAAATAGATAGCAAGAGAAAGGGAATTTAATTTTTCATAAATATCTGTGTATGTTATGTTTTCTATGTCTGTCAATTTTGGAGCAATAGAAATAGGCTTTAGCTTGTTTGGAAATCTTCCGATATCCCCAAAATTGTAATATTTTTGTATGTGTGAGCGAGACCTTCCAAGTGTCAAATTTTCAAGCAATTTAAAAAAATCTGTTTCGATTCTGTTTTTGACATCATTTATTTTGACATTTCCATTTTTTAGCTTGTTGAATTCTTTGTTTACACTGTTAAAAATTTTGTCTATCGGTTTTGATATGTCGAGTTTGTTTTCAAGTGAATTAAAATCACCTTCTGCTATCAGATAAAATTGATTTTTGAGATCGTCAAATGTATTGTTTACAGGCGTTGCAGATAACATTAAAATTTTAGTTCTAACACCTGATTTTATGACTTTATTTAAAAGTTGGGAATATCTATTGACTTTGTTTACATCTTCGCCATTTCTAAAATTATGTGATTCATCAATAACTATTAAGTCATAATTATTCCAATTTATTCTCTCTAAATCTTTTCCATTAGATTCTCCCTTTGTTCTTGATAAATCAGTATGAAAAAGAACATCATAATTAAGGCGGTCTTTTAACAAAATATTTGTCTTGTAATTTTCCCTGTAAGTGTTCCAGTTTTCAGACAACTTTTTAGGACATAGAACCAAAACAGATTTATTTTTGTTTTCATAATATTTGATAACTGCAAGTGCCGTAAATGTTTTTCCCAAGCCGACACTGTCTGCCAAAATACAGCCATTGTATTTTTCTAATTTGTTAATAATTGATGTAACAGCGTCTTTCTGGAAATCGTACAGCATATTATAAATTACACTATCTTTAAAGCCATTTGCGTCATTTGGCATAAAATCTTCTGAAACTGTTTCTAAATATTCTCTGAATATGTTAAACAATGTCAAAAGATAAATAAGTTCAGGCGAATTTTCTGCATAAATTGTTTTTATGTTCTCGATTATTTTGTCTGTTACACTTAAAAATTCGTCATCATTCCAATAATTATTAAAATGCCTGATGTAATATTTTGAGTTTACAGTACCTATTTTATTGATTAAATTATTTTCTGTTTCACCTAAAATCTCAGAAGCTGTAAAATCATTTATGGGTGAATAGGAAGTAATATCATTGTTTGTATTTTTAACAGTAATAAAGCCGTTTATTTTTCTATTAAAATTGTTGTTTGATTTAAATTCGGCTTTTTCTTCGATCCATTTTACACAATCCCTCGAAATTGAATTTTGAGTTAATTCATTTCTGAGTTTGACCTCTAATTCTGTTCCATAAAGATTTTTTTCTCTGTTTTGTTGGGGAATATAAAATTCTCGTTGTTCTTTCTTTTGTTGATTTGTAAATGTTGGGGAAGTGAAAATAAAGCGGAATCTTTCAATATTTTTTAGCTGTCTGTAAAGTTCTTTGAACGCAAAAATAGAAAAGGAATCAGCTATTATGTTGATGTCGCTTTCTTTTTTTATTGTTGTTTTTAGATCATCTGCAAGAGTTAATTCGTCGTTGTCGATAATATCCATGAGTTCAATCCCCTGTTAGAACTAATCAAATAAATCAGAATGTGTTCCTGTATCAACAAGAGTTAATGTTATAATATCTTCTTCAATTAGATAAATTAATAGCCAATCAGCTTGAATATGGCATTCACGAAAATTCTTAAATTTTCCATTTAGAGAATAGTCTTTATATTTAGCAGGTAACTTTTTCCCTTCCCTTAATAAATCTATTACATTATCTAAAAGTTTTATGTCCAACCCTCGTCTTTGTATCAATTTATAACTTTTTTTATAACTTGATGTGAATTTAATCTTATACATTTTTTAATCTTCTTCAAGTGCTTTTTTTAATTCTTCAATAGTTGAATAACTTTTTACACTATCATCTCTTGAAATTCGCAGAGCTTCTTCCATTGCCTCTAAAGTTCTTTTATTTGGAATTTCTCGTCTAATTTCAAATGGAATACGCTGTTCTCTTACACTTTGTTTTAAAAACATTGTAATTGCAGTTGTCATATCAAGTCCAAAATCTGCAAAAAGTTCTTGTGCCGATTTTTTTAAATCTAAATCTAAATTAATATTTGTACTGACTTTTGGCATGTTAACACCTCCATATTATGGATATATTTTACCTCTAATATATATTTAATGTCAATATATTTTTTATATAATATCTTTATTAAAAAAATCCCCTTTCGACTGAAAGAGGATTAAAAATTCACATTTCTTCGCTTAATTCTTCTTTTAATATTATGTTATAATTTGGATCATTCTTTTCTAAAATTTGTCGACAAACAATATTTAAATCTTCAACATCTTTTGTCAAAATTTTCCAAAGTATCTTCAAATCAATATTTCCATAATTGTGAACAATGACATTTCTCAATCCCTTAATCTTTTGCCAAGGAACATCTGAATAATTATTTTTCAATTCTTCTGAAAGTTTTCCAACAAGTTCGCCTATTTGAAAAGCTGAAAAAGAGCAAGAATCAAGACTTGTAAAATTTTTCTTGTCTATATAATTATTGAAATCATTATCTAAAAATGTTATTACTTTTTTTATTCTTTCACAATATTTTAGAATATGAAAAATTAATTGCAAATCTTTAGCCTCTGTCATAAATTAAAATTTCCTCTTTTTTTATGTTTTCCAAAAAACGCTTTTTCAATTGTCGTCTTGTCAAAAGGTCTATTCCACAGTTAAGTTGTTCTTCTAAATCGACATAAAAACCACAAAATTCTAACCCATCTAATTTTCCAGGATCAATGCACAAATCAACATCACTTTTTTCTGTTGCTTCTCCACGAGCATAAGAACCAAATAAATAAACTCGATCTACTTCGTACTTTTTAGCTAAAGGGCAAACAATATTTTTTATCTCTTCTATTGATAACATATTATTACACCTGCCTTTTTCTTATTATACAACATTAAGCAGTGAAAAGCAATAGATTTAATGCCTGTTACTATCCATTAGCAACTTTTGTGCGGTGTAAGTCAGGCATTTTCGCTCCTTTGCAAGCAAAGGAGATTGGCCTCGGGAACGGCTTCAGTTTCCGTCAGTAGTTACAAGAAAGAAATACCTCTAAACTAACATAGGAAACTGTCAGAGTGAATGACTTGCACCTAAAAAGTTGCGTAGCACAAAATTCACTTTCAACCTTTTTATACATCTTCAAATCTTGTATTTTCGGACATCACCTTAAAATATTCTT